>JALETK010000005.1 GCA_022781505.1 Clostridiales bacterium
TCTCGTGTACCAGTTCCCGCACCGCCCCTCGCTGTCATCCTGAGGCGCAGCCGAAGGATCTCCGGCACCGGCTCCCGCATCGGCCCCCCCTGCGCGAGATCCTTCGCTTTTGGCTCAGGATGACAAATGGGGGAGTGCGGCGGGTTGGAACGACGCTGCCAATCAAACCGCAGCTACCCGGCGGGGGCAAGCCCCCCGCCCTACAGTACCACCCCCCACTGTCATCCTGAGGCGCACCCGAAGGATCTCGTGTACCAGTACCCGCGCCGCCCCCCACTGTCATCCTGAGGCGCAGCCGAAGGATCTCGTGCACCAGTACCCGCACCGCCCCCGCTGTCATCCTGAGGCACAGCCGAAGGATCTCCGGCACCGGCTCCCGCGTCGCCCCCCCGCGCGAGATCCTTCGCTTTTGGTTCAGGATGACAAGTGGGGGCGTGCGGCGATGTTTGCTTCAGAAGCCGAAGCAAAGGGACCTGCGAATGGTGAAAATAGAAAATTAAATTGCAAATGCATATATGCAGGTACTTGCAATTTAGAAGCAACTGTGGTATACTTCCAGCATAGGCAGCTGCTTGGTTGAAGCGTACATGCAGTTGTGTAAAATTCAAATGAAGGGAAGTAAACAAGATGAAACGAGAACCGTGGAAAAAAGCGTTGTCTCTGCTCCTGGCCCTGGCTCTGGTGCTGAGCCTGGCACCTGTGGCGGCAGCCGCGGAGGACCCCGGAAGAACCGTCACCTTTGAGGAGATTTCTCCGGATCAGGTGACCGCCGGTCTGCTCCTGGAGAGTGCCGGTGTGGAGGAACAAGCCACCCAGGAGCCGGACCCGGACGAGACGGTTCGCGTCTCCATCGTGCTGGAGAAGCAGTCCGTCCTGGAGCGGGGCTATGAGACCATGAACATCGCCTCCAACGATGCCGCCATGCGCTACCGGAAAACCCTGGAGGCGGACCAGCAGGCGGTGCAGGCCCGGATTTCCACTGCCATCGGCTCCCAACTGGATGTGGCCTGGAATCTGACCCTGGCGGCCAACATCATCTCCGCCGACGTGCGCTATGGGGACATCGAAACCATTAAAGCAACCCGGGGCGTGGCGGATGTGGTTCTGGAGACCAAATATGAGCCCTGTGAGACGGAGGAGGGCACAGCCCAGCCCAACAGCGGCACCGCCACGGTCATGACCGGAGCGAGCACCGTCTGGGCCTCCGGCTACACCGGCGCCGGCTCCCGGATTGCCATCATCGACACCGGCCTGGACACGGACCACGAGGCCGTGGACAACGGCGCTTACCTCTACGCCCTGGAGGACAACGCCAAGGCTGCCGGAATGACGGCCCAGGAGTACATGGCCTCTCTCAACCTCCTGGATGAGGAGGAAATCGCCGCTGTTCTGCCCCAGCTAAACATCTATAAGGGCTATAACGACGTGGACGATGTTTTCAAGAAGGACGACACCCTGACAGCCGATGTACTCCATCTGACCGACAAGGTGCCCTTCGCCTACAACTACATTGACCGGGACCTGGACGTGACCCATGACAATGACGGTCAGGGAGGCCACGGCTCCCATGTGGCGGGCATCGCCGCAGCCAACCGCTATGTCCCCCAGGGCGATGGCTACGTTTCCTCCATGGAATCCACCTTTGTGGTGGGCGCTGCTCCCGACGCCCAGCTGATTATCATGAAGGTCTTTGGCAAAGCCGGTGGCGCCTACGACTCCGACTATATGGCCGCCATTGAGGATGCCATTTTGCTGGACTGCGACGTGGTGAATCTGTCCCTGGGCTCCGGCAGTCCCGGCTTTACCACCAGCTCCTACTATCAGGAAATCCTGGATAAGCTGACCGAGTGCGATACCGTGGTCAGCATGTCCGCCGGAAACAACGGCGCCTGGCCGGAGTACTCCTACAACGGCGCGCTCTATGCCGAGGATGTGAACTTCCACACCGGCGGCTCTCCCGGTACATATACCAACGCCTTCACCGTGGCCTCTGTGGACAACGCCGGCATGACCGGCCACAGCTTCCTGGCCGCCGGGCGGGACGTGGTCTACACCGAGACGCTGTACTACAATGCGGAGCTGTCCACGCTGGACAGCTCTGAGGATGGCTCCGGCACCGAGGTTCCCTATATCTTCCTGAACAGCCTGGGCTATCCTGAGGACTACGAGGGAATTGACGTCACCGGCAAGGTTGTGTTCATATCCCGCGGTGAGATCTCCTTCTCCCAGAAGCTGACCAACGCCGACAGAGCCGGTGCGGCAGTCTGCGTGATTTATAATAACGTGGCTGGAGCAGCCGTCAATATGGACTTGTCCCAGAGCTATGCCTGGATTCCCTGCGTGGGCATTACCCAGGCGGACGCCGAGGCCATCCGGGCCGCCAGTACCCCGGTGGAGGATGAGACCGGAGCGGCGCTGTACTACACCGGCGCCATGACCGTCGGCCACAAGATGGGCACCAGCGTCAACCTCTCTGAGGATTGTGTCTATACCATGAGCAATTTCAGCTCCTGGGGCATCCCCGGCGACCTGAGCCTGAAGCCCGAGATCACCGCCCCCGGCGGCAATATCTACTCCATCGACGGTGCAACGGCCAGAACCAACCAGTATGTGGTCATGAGCGGCACCTCCATGGCCTCTCCTCACAACGCCGGCCTGGTGGCCCTGCTGTGCCAGTACTTCCGGGGGACCGGACTGCCTGAGGAGCTGGGCGTCTCTCCCCGGGTTCTGGCTCAGAGCCTGCTCATGTCTACCGCCACTCCTATTGTGGACGAGAGCTCCGGCCTGCCCTATCCTGTAATTCAGCAGGGCGCCGGTCTGGGCAACGCCAGCGACGCCATGAACGCTGCCTCCTATGTTCTGGTTGAGAATCAGCCCGACGGCAAGGTGAAGGCCGAGCTGGGGGACGACCCCGACCGCACCGGCGTCTATACCTTTAATTACACCCTGCACAACCTGGGCGCTGAGACCCAGCAGTACACCCTGGACACCGATGTCTTCACCCAGGCTTACGGCCAGTTCTATCTGGAACAGTACGGTGAGGAAGACTGGTACACCGACTACACCCTGACGAAGCTCTCTGCCGTCACCACCTATCGCGTCAACGGCAAGGAGGTTCTGCCTGAAGCCGGGCAGCTCACCGGCCTGGACTTCAACGGCGACGGCAAAATCAATGAGTTTGATGCCCAGGCCCTGCTGGACTACGCCGTGGGCAAGCTGGACGCCCTCACCAATCAGGACAAGGCCGACCTGAGCGAAGACGGCAAGATCACCGCTTACGATGCCGAGCTGTTCCTGAGCAACCTTGGCAAGTACACCGTGACCCTGCCCGCAAATGGCGAAGTCACCGTGAACGTCACCATCACCCTGCCCGACTCCGTAAAGGATGAGCTGGACAAGGTCTTCACCAACGGCGCTTACATCGAGGCCTACACCTACGCCACCCCCTATGCTACTGAGGAAGGCGTCCTGGCCTCCACCCACTCCATTCCTGTGCTGGCCTTCTACGGCGGCTGGGACGAGCCCAATATGTTCGACCGGGTGACCCACACGGAGCTGGAAGCCGGTACCAACGAGAAGGCCTCCTATATTCCTCAGACCTACATGGGCCCCTCTGATTTCAACTATGTGGCGGTTTCCCATGCGGACGACGACCCGGAGTATCAGTATTACCTGGGCGGCAACCCCTACGCCACCGACGAGGTGTACCTCCCGGAGCGCAATGCCATCCGCTCTGGCGCCGGTGACGCCATCACCGCTCTGAACTTCTGCCTCATCCGGGCAGCCGGTGGCTTCCGCTCCGCCATCACCAATGTGGACACCGGCGAGGTCTACGAATACGAGGAATTTGACCACGTCTACCCCGCCTTCTTCTTCTCCAACTATGGCTCCTGGCAGAACTACAGCCAGTCCGTGGTGCCCGGTGTCGCCGATGGCGAGAACTGGATGGTCACGGATAAAGAGGGCAATCCCCTGCCGGAGGGCACCACCGTGGAGCTGATGGTTCAGGGTGCGCCCGAGTATTACCTGAAGGACGACAACACCGTGGACTGGGACGAGATTGACCCGGAGAGCACCACCCTTTCCATGCAGGTCACCGTGGACAACACCGCCCCTGTGCTTACAAGCGTGTCCGTGGGCACCGAGTTTGACCCTGTCACCGGCGAGAGCTATGATTATGTGGAGGCCGTGGCCCGGGACAACCGGTACACCGCCGCCGTCATCCTCCTGACCCCCGGCGGCACCAAGGTGGTGGACCGTCAGTCCGCCAACCAGACTGTGGAGGGCGCCGAGAGCCGGGTGCGCCTGAATGTCACCGGCATTTTCGGCAGCACCTTTAAGCTGGCTGTGGCAGACTATGCAGGCAATACTACCTACTACAATGTAAAGGTTTCTGAGCCCTTCTCCGGCCCTACCGCCACCCTGATGGGCTCCACCCAGATCTTTATGGGCGCCCAGTGGCAGCGCTTCTCCAGCGATGCCAACTTTGACTGTGAGACCGTATACGCCGCCGGCCTGACCGTTGCAGGCGCCGCCTACGGCGACGGCTATCTATTCTACTCCTCCACGGAGTTGAGCGGCTTACAGTCGGTGCCCTACATCTATGTGGTGGACTACCCCAGCTTCGAGAACCCCGTGAAAATCGGCAAGCTCTCCGGCTCTCCCTACTATGACGCCACCGTGGACAACCTGTGCTACAGCACCGACGACCAAAGTCTCTACTTCATCCGTATGAATACGCTGGTGAACGTGGACGTGGCCACCGGCGAAGAAACCGTGGTTGCTTCCATCGACACCGATCTGGACCTCAGTGGTCTGGACTACAGCGAGACCGAGCACTGCTTCTATGTGATGGGCGCGGAGTATGCTTATGACTTTGAAGCCCAGCAGTTCGCCTGCCCCACCGGCCTGTACACCTTCTCTCTGCCCGAGGAAGGCCAGGACATCACCCTGACCCAGGTGGCAGACTTTGGCATCTGGCCTGCCATCAGCAGTAAGCTGGCCCTGGACGAAGAGCAGAACGCTGCTTACATCCTCCGGAGCGGCAATCTGGAAAGCGAAATGTTTACCTACGAGTTCAAAACCAAGACCCTGACCCAGACCGGCAAGCTGGGAAACCACGGCAGCATGTTCCTGGAGCCGGACGCCGGCGAGGCCAACAGCATCACCCGGGAGGAACCCACCTCCATGACCCTCAGCAGCGCCGCGATGAATCTGTTCGTAGGCGGTCAGAAGAACCTGGTGGCCGAAGTCAGCCCCTGGTGCCTGAAGGACAAGAGCGTGGTCTGGACTTCCTCCGATTCCACCGTGGCAGCCGTGGATGAGACCGGTACCGTCACCGGCCTGAAGGAAGGCACCGTCACTATAACTGCCGCCTCCAAGCTGGATGCGTCCGTCAATGCCACCTGCACCGTCACCGTCATTGGCTCCAGCTTTACCATCCGGGCCGTAGGAAATAACGACAAGGGCGAAAGCAGCCTGTTTACCTACGACCTGAAGACCGGCAAGGCCACCGGCAAGACCGCCGTCACCGATGAGAGCGGCACGGCCCTTCCTGTGGAGAGCGCCGCCATGGATTCCACCGGCAGACTGTGGGTGCAGGACAACGTGGCCGACGAGGCGGGCAACGGCTACCGCCTGTACAACATCGACCCCGCCACCGGCAAGGCCACCTTTACCTCCCCCGTAAACACCAACAATCGTGACACCAAGTCCCTGCTGTTCAGCGACATGGCCGTAGACGACACCCAGAACGTGATTATGGCCGTCAATGGTGAAAATGCCCTGTTCTTCAGCGAAGACCTGGAGGCCAACGACATAGGCAGTTCCTGGTTCGGCACCATCAGCGGCGATTCCTTTGTGGGTATGGCCACCGGCGAGGCCTGGAGCAATTACGGCTTCAAGTACACCCGGTTCTACGCTTTGGACGCCGGTGGACAGATCATCACCTGCGACCTGAGCTACTCTACCTGGTTCGGCGGATGGACCATTATGATGGCCTACTACAAGTTTGACCGGGAAATGACCTTCACCGCCGATGAAAACGGCGTGTATCAGGACACCTTGCTCTACAACGCCGAAACCGGCACCCCCATCCTGTTCCACTACACCGGGAATGCTACCCAGGTCTACGCCCTGAGCCTGGACAGTGCCACTGAGTCCGCCTCTCCCATCCTGCTGGGCGAGATCGAGGGCTTTGACACTGTGGCCGCCTATGAGATCGCATACAACGGAGTGTCTCAGGAAGCTGCCGCTCCCACTGTGGACACCCAGGCCCAGCAGATTCTCCTGACCACCGCCGAGGAGACCATCCCCATGGGCGCCGCCAACGTGGCCGCCGAGGCTCCCGCCAAGGCGGAGGATGGCATCATCACCGTCACCGTCCGGGCAGAGGAGGCCGCTGCCTCCGGTATGCTGGAGATCGTTCTTGACGAGAACGCCACCCTCATTTCTCTGGAAAGCCCCGCCACCCTGTCCGCCTACACGGAAAAGGACGGCAAGCTGGTCTTCGGCTACGCGGACTATGAGGCCATTGCCAAGGGCGAAGTGATTGCCACCCTGCGGCTGAAGCTGAACGCCCGGGAGTCTGCCGTCACCCTGACGGAGACCGAGCGGGGCGGCAAGGCCCTGGAGGAGAAGACCACCCTCACCCTCCGGAATGTCTGCGACGGCAAGACCGACTGCCCCAGCGCCGCCTTCTCCGACCTGGACACCGGCAAGTGGTACCACGAGTATACCGACTACGTTCTGGAAAAGGGCCTGATGAAGGGCATGGGCGACGGAATCTTCGCCCCCGAGGGCGCCGTTACCCGGGGCATGATGTTGACTATGCTCTACCGCATGGCCGGAGAGCCTGAGGTAAAGAACGCCGCGCCCTTTACGGATGTGGCTCAGGGCCGCTATTATGCCAAGGCTGTGGCCTGGGCCTATGAGAACGGCATTGTCAAGGGCATGACCGACACCACCTTCGCGCCCAACGCCCCGGCCACCCGGGAGCAGCTGGTCACCCTCCTGTACCGCTACGCCGGCTTTGCGGGCCTGGATGTGTCCGCCAGAGGAGACGCCCTCGCCTTTGGGGACGGCGGCACCGTCTCCGCCTTTGCCAGGGAGTCCGTCTCCTGGGCCATCGGGGAGGGCCTTCTGAAGGGCGACGAGAACGGAATGCTTCTGCCCCGGGCTTCCGCCACCAGAGCCCAGCTGGCAGCCATCCTCTGCCGCTTCCTGGAAAACGGATAGATCACTGTCTCCTTCCTTTCTTTCCGGGGGCAGGCGGGCTTCTCCGCCTGCCCCCACAGCCTCCCGTTTCTCCACCGCCGGGGAACAGCGGGCCCATGGCCCGGAGGGAGGCACCTTTGGAATAACTTCTGATTGGGGGAGTTGCACCTGAATGTAAAACCTGTTATAATTAAGACACGCGAAAAACAAGGGGACGTGTCTATGGAAGTGACAATTTATCGGGAGCCCTGCTGGCTGTTGGAGGCGGCGGAGCTGGTGTACGGACTGGTGAACCAGGTTCCGGTGGAGCGGATGACCGCCTCCGGGGCCTACTGCATCCCGGCCGGAGAGGTAAAGCGGATTCAGGAGGTGGCCTGCGCCGGTATCTCGCCGGAGGACCCGGCGGTTTCCTACTACTTCCGGGGCGTCCGGCTGGAGGGGGAGTCCAACCGCCTCTCCTGCCTGGGCTGCACCCTTCTGTACAGCTCTCTGGAGCTGGGCTGCTCCGGCGTGGACGAGATGGTGCAGGCCCTCTCCCGGGATTGGCATGACATGCGCCGGGAGGGGTACCGGGTAGAGGGAATTGACGGATTTTCCGTCAGTATGGAGCCGAAAGCCTGTGAGGACTATCCCTCCCTGGCGCTGGAGCTGGTGGATTTGCCCGCGCCGAAGGTCTACCGGATGCAGCTGCTGGAGGTGCTGTCCGCCTTTGACGAGCACCTGGAGCGGGTGGCGGAGCTGCTGCGGCCTGTGGCGGAGGCGCTGCCGGAGCTGATGGCGCCCTGGGTGCGCCGGGCCGGAGAGCTGGTGGAGCAGTGGGAGGCGTTCTTCCGGGCCTATTCCGCCCAGGAGTTCCTGCTGCGCCGGGCCAGGGTAAAAGCGGAGAACATTCAGTCCCTGGAAATGGCCTTCCGATACATTGCCCCCGCCGCCACCCCCGGAAAGCTGCGGGAGGCGGACGGCAGAATGCGCTTTCACATGGGGGTGAGCCTGAGACCCAGCATGGAGCGTCCCAGTGTGCCGGAGCAGCCGGAGGAGTGGGAGCTCACGGCCATGCGGCTCATGGCCAGCAGCGCCCGGGCGGAGATGCTCCGGCTCATGGCGGATGTGTATATGAGCGCCCAGGAGCTGGCCCAGCGGCTGAACCTCAACTCCGGCTCGGTCTTCCGGGACCTCAACAGCCTGTACAACGCCCGGCTCCTTCTGAGCCAGACCATTGACGGGCGGAATTATTACCGCACCAATCTTCCGGTGATCCGGCAGATCACCGAACACATGATGGACTACCTCCAGGGAAAGGAGCAGTAAATGCCCTCCCCGGATTGCTAAAAATACGCCGGAACCCTTCGGAGCGCAATGCCCGGTGGGTTCCGGCGTATTGTGTGTGCGCCCGGTGAGCGCGCGTTCTATCGGGGGAAGGTCCCGAATCCGCCCGGCAGCGGGAATGGTTAACCAAAGGCAAGGGTGTCCGTCGTGAGGCGGAATCTGAAAAAAACCGGATTTTAGGGGTTGAAAGATCCCCGAATGGGTAACGCTCCGGCCCGACGGACAGAAATCGCATATAAGGCCGGAAGGAAGGGTGAGTTTGCAACCCAAAGCAAAGCCCAATCGCTACCGGTCATCGCTTTTCGGTAAACGCGGCAGGTAAAGAGAGAGAGAACGTGTGAGTACCCGGGGAGGCCTGGCAGACGCATTTGCGTAGACGTATCCGAAAAAATGCGCAGGGGCAACGAACGGCACCATAGTCCCGGAGAAGAAAAAACCGGGAAAAGACGTGCCTCCGCCTTTGCAAGGGCGGGGGGCTGTGGTATAATCAGAATAAAGGGGATCTGTTCAGTAGCTCTCTGCCTGCTTTAATCACCAGGCAGGGAGCTACTGAACAGCTACTAAAAAGAGAGGAACGCCCAAAAAGGAGGAGTTACCCATGTCCTGGAGCTTGGAGGAGGCCATTGTCCATTACCGGAGCCTGGGGGCGCCCGGGGAGCAGAGCGCTCTTGTGGGTCTTTTGCGGGAGATTCAGCGGGAGAATGGCGGGGAAATTCCCGGCGGGATTCTGGAGCCGGTTGCCGCCGCCTATGGCCTAAAGGAGAGCTTTCTGCTGGCCCTGATCCGGCGGATTCCCAGCCTCCGCCTGGCCAATACCCATTGCCTGGAGCTGTGCGCCGGGCCCAACTGCGGAAGACAAGCCGCCCTGGCTGCCTTTGCAGAGGAAGCCCGCCGGGAAAATCCCGGGGGCTTCACCATAAAATATGTACCCTGTATGCGCATGTGCGGCAAGGGCCCCAACCTCCGGTGGGACGGCGTTTTATACCACCGGGCAGACGAGGCCCAGCTCCGCCGCCTGATGAAAAAGAGGTAAGAACAGAAACCAGCGGCAGACCGGCCAGCCCGGACAAGGGCAGAGGCCCTTATGTCATCCTGAGCCAAAAGCGCAGAATATGGAAGAAACCACAAAAAATAGCAGGAAAGTGTTGAATCCCCAAAAAGCTCATGTGAAAACGAAATCTAATTCATTATTTTCTGATTTTGAAAAAGCTCCATTTCATATCCGTAGGGGCGGACCCATGTGTCCGCCCGCAGGGAAAGGTGCTGTTTCACAAAAAGCCAATGCGAATTCGTGGGGAATCCGGGGAAAAGTCTGAATTCACCCTGTACTTTCAAAAATTATAACCCGATACCGCGGGCGGACACAGGCTTAAGCCCCTACGAACGGTCATGAAGTCTTTCGCCTAAGTTTGTGACATTGGTCATGACCCCGCCCTACACCCTGCCCTTCCGTTTGCCGGGTTGACCCCACTGCAATCAGGTTTCTCGATTCCGCTGTTTCCGGGATTTGGCCACGCCTTTGCTCCACTGCTCCTTCCGGCGGCGGAGGGAGGCTCTGTCCTCGGCGTATTTGGCCTCCCCCTGGAGGCTGCGATAGCTGTCCCAGCGGACTTGAGACAGCTCGCCTTCCTCCAGAGCCGCCCGGATGGCGCAGCCGGGCTCTGCGGTGTGGGTGCAGTCCCGGAAGCGGCAGCGTCCCAGGAAGCGCTCCACATCGGGGAAGGCCTCCTCCAGACCCTCAGACACGGCCCACATGCCCAGCTCCCGCATACCCGGGGTGTCGATGATGATGGCGCCTCCCGGGAGCCGGAGGAGCTGCCGGTGGGTGGTGGTGTGGCGGCCCTTGCCGTCGTCGGCCCGGATGAGGCCCACGGACATGATCTCCTCTCCGGCCAGGGCGTTTACCAGGCTGGACTTGCCCACACCGGAGGAGCCCAGGAACACCGCCGTCCGCCCCGGGCGGAAGCAGCTCTGCAGAGCCTCCAGTCCGAAGCCGGTTTTGGTGCTGACCAGATGCACCGCCACCCCGGGGGCCACCTGCCCCACTGCGGCCAGATATCCGCTGTAGTCCTCCGCCAGATCCGCCTTGGTCAGCACGATCACCGGCGTGGCCCCGGACTGCCAGGCCAGGGTGAGGTAGCGCTCCAGCCGCCGGAGATTGAAGTCCTCGTTCAGGGACTGGAGAAGAAATACGTCGTCAAAATTTGCCGCCACCGCCTGCTCTCCCCGGCCCCGGTCCGGGTCCCGGCGGGAGAAGAAGGTTCTGCGGGGCAGGGTGGAGAGAATCAGACTGTCGCCGTCGGGAACATACCGGAGCATCACGAAATCCCCCACCGTCGGGAAGTCCGCGGAGCCGCCGTAGTAGGTTCCGGCCTTCAGCCGGGCACCGGTTTCGCCGTATTCGCAGACAACCTCATAGCGCTCCTTATGAACCGCCGTCACTCGCCCGGGGATGCCCGGGCCGCTTTCGGAGCCGGGTACAAAACCATAATCTGTTATATTCAAGTGTTTTATCCTCCAATTGTTGTATATTTTCCATAAATGCCTGTAAAAACCTCATAAACAATCCCTCCTTCTCTTGTAAGCGTTTCCGGAAAAGGGCGCAAAAAATCCGCAGCAAAGCAACCTCTTGGCTGCTTCCTGCGGAGGGCCGGGTATAACAAAAGCACACCCCCTTGTGTGTGCCGTAACCGTCCGTCATGGAATTCACAAAAGGTTAAAACGGCGCAGCAAACAAAGGGGGAACGCCCCCTGACCGTTGCCCATGCGCCCCATATTCCGTTAGCTCACAAGCACCTCATAAACAATCATCCAAAAAACTCCTTTCTGATCCGCCAAGGCGGACAGGATAAGTATAGTATAGCACCGGGAGTATGCTCTGTCAACGGAAATTGTATCTGTTCCGTGGCACTCTGCCTGGTGATGAAAATGCAGGCCCCCGCTTTCCATCCCTATGGCATATATGGGTCAATTTCCAGGATGGAACGGAGGCAACCGAACGGCTCCCGGAAATTCAGGAAGTCTCCGGGAGCCGACCCATCAGGGCTCCGCCATGCTCCTTCAGCCAGGCCTGCCGGGCCTTGTAATCCGGCAGCACCCGGGCCACCTCGGCCCAGAAGCGGGGGGAGTGGTTCAGCTCCTTCCGGTGGCACAGCTCATGAACCACCACATAGTCCAGCACCTCCGGGGGCGCCAGCATCAGAAGACAGTTGAAGTTGAGATTGCCCTGGCCGCTGCAGCTGCCCCAGCGGGTGCGCTGGTTGCGGATGGTGATGCGGCCATAGGTCACGCCGACCCGGGGCGCGAAAAAGGCCACACGCTCCGGAATCGCCTTTACGGCCTGCTGGCCCAGGGCCTGAAGCTCCGCCCAAGTGAGAGGTGGGAGCTTGGGCCGGGGGGCCGGGAGATGTGCCTCAATCCAGCCGTGCCTGCTCTCCACAAATTGGCGAATCTCCGCCTCACTCATACCCGCAGGGACGCGCACCAGCACCTCCCCGTCTCCGGTGATCTGGATTGCAAGGCTCCGCCGGTTGCTCCGGATTACCCGGTATGCCATGGATGAATTTCCCATCCTATACCCTCCCAACAGAAAAAGGGCCTGCCTGATAGCAGCCCAACAAAACCATTATACCAAGCCTGGGCCGGGCGTGTCAACGGTTTTCTGCAACCATTGGTTTATTTCTCTGCTTTGCACAATTTGGAACTATTATTTTAGTGAGATAATACCTATTGCATTTTTAGAGAAGCTGTGCTAAAGTATAGTCAGAAAGGGTGATACCAATGTACAGGTAAACTCTTAAGCCGGTCTCCCAATCGTGAAGAATCCCCCGTTCCATTTGATGCTTCCCATGAGTGAAGAAAGAAATGATTGTGCTGAGCTGCGGAGCGGATTTCAGGTACATGCGGAGGGCCGCCCAGGAAACTGCAGAAAGCGAGGTTAACCAATGATTGAACCCAAGAATTCAGAGAAATAGCCCTTGACGGCCGGTGTGATTCGTCAAGGGCTATTTCTTTTTGTTTTCGCAGGGGTTCCCATAAAACCTGTGGGGCGTCTCAAAAGGAATTTTGGGATACCCCACAGGTATTTTAATGGGATTTCGCCGGATTCCGGTGCGAGGGCGTCAGCCCAGGGTGCAGCCGTCCTCGCCGCAGGTAAAGCCCGGGGCGGCATCCCTTCTTGCGCCCTCCTGCAGGAGGCGGATCATCTCCTCCTTGGTATACTCCCGAAGGGTGATCTCCTCCCCGTTGAGATAGATGGTAGGGACGCCCCGGGGCCGCAGCACCTCTCTGGCATAGGCCACCGCCTCCCGCTCCCGCTGGGTGTCGTCCCCCCGGGCCAGGGCGGCGGCAAAATCCGCCCCGTCCAGACCAGCCCGGCGGGCCAGCTCCGTCAGAACCTCCGGGCTGCCGATGTCCTGCTCCTCTGTAAAATAGGCCCGGTAGACCAGGTCGTTGTACGCCTCCCCACGGCCCTTGCGGCAGGCGTAAAACCAACCCTCAAAGGCCAGGCGGGTGTAGGGCCTGGGAATGACCCTGGGGGGCAGCTTCATCTCCAGCCCCAGCCGGGCGCAGGGCTCCTCCAGAATCCGGTACCTGGCTCTCCGGGCCTGGTCGTGCCAGGTGTCCACCCGCTCCCGGGGCTCCGGGGTCAGCTCATAGGGCTGCCAGGTGATCTCCGCGGAAATCCCCGTCTCCGCGAGAGCCTGCTTCAAAGCCTCCTTTGCCACCAGACAGTAGGGACAGACATAATCCGAAATAAATGTAATTTGCACCTGGGTTTCCTCCTTCTGAAAATCACTTGCCCCGCTTCCCTCCCTACCGGGCCGGGGAGGGAAGCGGAACCAATACCGCCCGTTCATAATCATTCATTTCCCGGAAAATCGCAAGGGCATGGGGCTCTGTATCACCCAGAAGCAGCCGGTTTTGCCCGCTGTGCGGGACGTTCCGTCCTCCTCGAATACAAAGCCCTCCGGCAGACGGATTTCACAGGCCACCTGGGAGGGACAGGCCACCTCCAGAAGGACCCGGTCTCCCGTCCGCTGCCATGCCACCCGAACCTCGCCGTCGGGAAGGACATGGCTGGCCCTGGCCTGGTTCAGGGCCCGGAGAAAGTGGGGGAAAATGGTGACCCTGCGCCAGTTCTCCACCTGAATGCCTCCGGGGTAGCGCATAAACCACTGAACCACATCCCCCAGAAAGTGGTGATTCTGGGACATGCACCGGCGGGCCGCATCCGGGAGAAACTGCTCCGGAAGGGTGGTGTACCCCTGGTCTGCGAAATAACCGTAGCATGGGTACTCCCTGCCGGTGATCATGCGGTAGGCCAGCTCCCACTGGCCGCCCTGGGCCAGCACATGGAAGAGAACCCGGGTGCCCAGAAAGCCGCAGGTGAGCTTCCCCCCGTCCCGGCGGAGGATTTCCAAAAGCCGCCGGAAGGCCTCCGGCTTCTCGCCGGGGTCGAATATGTCATAATAAAGGCCCATGGCCTGGGCGGTCTGACAGGCGCTTTGAACCACCATGGTGTCAAGATCCAGGTATGCCTCCCGGATGGCGGCCCGGAGCTCCGCTCCCAGGGACCGGGCAAACCGGGCGTGATGGGGAAGGGACACCGCCCGGAACATGGTTTCGGCGTCCCGGCACATCTGCAGCACCATGACGCTGTCCGTAAAACCCAGGGGCGCCTGGTATGCCCCGGCATCCCGGTCCACGGGAACCCAGTCTCCCAGGCCCACGGCGATGATGCCCTGGCTGTCCCGCCTCCGGGAGATGTACTCCAGGTATGCCAGCATGGCGTGGGCGTTTTCCAGGATGGCCTCGGTGCTGCCCCGGTACTTGTAGATCATATAGGGCAGCTCAAACAGCACCCGGTCCCACGCCGGGCCGTTGCCCCAGTCATAGGCAAAGGTGTCCGTGGGCACCACCCCGGGGAGCTTGCCCTCCTCCGTCTGGGCCTTTCGGATGCCCCGGAGCCACTCCCGCCAGCTTGTCTCCACTCCCATGGTCAAAATCATGTGCTCCGCGGAAGCCTGGGCGTCTCCCGTCCAGCCGTTTTTCTCCCGGTGGGGGCAGTCTGTGGGGAAGTAGTAGAAATTGGACAGGTCGCTGCGCCGGGCCATTTCATAGATACGGTTGGCCATGGGGTCGGAGCAGGAGAAGCTGCCACGCTCCTCCAGATCGGAGTGCATCACGAGAAAGGTCAGCAGCTCCGGGGTGGCCTGGGCCTCCCCAATGCCGGAGACATAGAGGTACCGGAAGCCGTGGTAGGTGAACATGGGCTCAAAAACCTCTTCTTCATAGCTGCCCACAATATAGAGATCCCGCTGGGCGTAGCCGTCGGGGAAGAAGTTGATGTTGTTGTAATCCACGGCGCCGTCCAGCAGCTGCTCGGCGCACTGAATGTCGATTCGCTGACCGGGACGCCCCCGGATGCGCAGGCGGAAGATACCGGCGTTGTTCTCGCCGAAGTCGTAAATCCAGCCCCCGTCCCGGGCAGGGGCTGGCTCCTGGGTTACCCGGCCGGACAGCCACGCCTGCACATCCTCCCGGGGCCGGTACGATGCCAGATGCCCCCTGGTGATCCGGACAGGCTTCAGCTGCCGGGTCACAACAACCGGCGGGACTTCGCAGAGCCGGGCCTCGCCCCGGGGCCGCCCCACCGGGATGGGGACATGCCAGCCCCCGTCCTCCTCAAAGCCCGGCCCGCACCAGCCGGCTTCCTCCAGCCGCTTGTCATAAAACACCCCGGAGCGCAGGTCATTGAACCAGATAGGCCCCTTCTTGCAGCGGAAGTCCATGGCGTCAAATTCCTGCCGTTTTCCGCCGGACGCAACCGCTACCCGGACGGCCAGCTTCGGAGGGGCGTTGAACACGTTGTTCTCAAAATCCCAGACGCTGGTTTTGCTGTTCTGAAAGCCGTCTCCCAGCATGACGCCGATGACGTTCTCTCCCGGCCGGAGGAAGGGAGTTATGTCGTAGCGGTCAAAATAGACCAGGTGATCCGGGTTGGAGATATAGGGCGCCAGATATCCCTTGGTGATTTTCCGCCCGTTCACAAACAGGTCGTAAAAGCCCAGGCCACAGATGAGAATCTCGCCCCGGCCATCTTCCTCCAGCCGGAAGCCCTTCCGAAACACCGGGGCGGAGACATGGTGAAAATAGCCGGAGGTCTCCGCGCACTCACTGACAAATTTTTTTGGAAAATCCATCGTATCCTCCATGTACATTGGGACCTGCGCAGGTTCCGCCCCAGGCGCGGCAGCGTCCCGATTCTTCCTCTGAGGCTATCATATCCGGGAATCCGCCGGAAGTCAAGACGCTTCCGGGATGGGGGAGCTGGCAGGTCTATTGCATTTTGGTACAAAATGGTCTACAATGAATGAAAATCCCAGTATGGTATTCGCTTCCGGCGTCTACCAGCAGACGGAGGTTGACTGAGATGTTCAGAAAAAAGGAAAAGAAGTGCCCATATGACCGGGAGAATCTGAAGCCGGTGATCCGCTCCAGCATCTGCACCGGAGAGCAGGTGGCGGGCTTTCAGAATATCCACACCGGAAAATTCAGTGAGGTCATGCTGATCCGAACCGGCGGAGATCTGGAGGAATTCCTGGAGACCTACGGCATCTCCCCGGCGGAGGTTACGAAGGAATATTAAAGGGGTGGAACCTAGGACTGAAAATCCGGAAGGGAATATCCCGGCCAGGAATATGACCGGGAT
>JALETK010000036.1 GCA_022781505.1 Clostridiales bacterium
GGTTCGCAATGACAGACTTGGAGGTGCGGTGGGTTTGGATGGGGTGCGCGGGTTCCGGTGGGTGAGCGAGCGGCGGGGGCAAGACCCCCGCCCTACGGTACGGCTACGGCGGTGCATCCATAGGGCGGGGTCATGACCCCGCCGGGCAGCTGCGATTTGATCGTCAGCTCCGTCCCAACGCACCCGGCCCTGGCCACGCACCCGTAGGGCGGGGGCTCGCCCCCGCCGGGCAGCTGCAAATCTGCCTGGCAGCTCCGTCCCAACGCATCAGGCTCCCGTAACTGTCATTGCGAGGAGCGCAGCGACGTGGCAATCCGTATCCCCCGCAATGCGAACGCATTGCACCGGCCGCCAGGCCGGTCATGTGTCCGGGCCTCCATTGCGCCCCTGCCGGGGCGCGCAAGCCTTACGGCTTGCAGGGGGAACGGATTGCCACACCAGCGTGCGCGCTGGTTCGCAATGACAGGCTTGGGGGTGCGGTGCGTTTGATTGGGAGTGCCAAGGTTCCGGAAAGCGAGCGGCGGGGGACAGCCAGCCGCCCTACGGTTCGGGTTTCGGCAGTGCTCCGGCACCAACGCAACTAGCCCCGGACAGCGCACCCGTAGGGCGGGGTTACGACCCCGCCGGGCAGTTGCAAATTTAACCGGTAGTTTTGTCCCAAGGTACCCCGCCCTACAGGCTTTCCCGCAGGGCGTTCTCCAGGGACAAAAGGGCCCTCTTTCGTTCCAGGCCGGCGGAGAAGCCGCCCAGGCCCTTTGCGGCTACCAGGCGGTGGCAGGGGATGACCATGGGGCAGGGATTCTTCCCCGCCGCCGAGCCCACGGCCCGGGCGGCCCCGGGCATTCCCAGGGAGGCGGCCAGGGCTCCGTAGGTCATGGTTTGTCCGTAGGGAATCCGGCACAGGGCCTCCCACACCCGGCGCTGGAAGGGGGTTCCCCGGGGGGCCGTGGGAAAGGTAAAGGCCCGTCGGCGTCCCGTGAGATACTCCAGAAGCTCCGCCGCCGCCCGCTCCAGGTATGGGGCCGTCTCTCCGGGGCATTCGGCCCCAAAGGAAATCCTGCACACGGCGGCCCCGTCCCCCTCCAGTGTCACGGGGCCCAGGGGGGTGTCGATGGTGCATCTGTGAGGAGCTTGCACAGAACCGTTCATTTTTATTCCTCTCCTGTGGAAAGATCCAGGACAATTTTCCGGGTGGCGGGCCGGAGCTGCCGGTAGGTGACCCCGGCGGAGTCCAGCATCCGCTTGGAGGCCAGGGTGGCGGGGGTGTCCGCGTACTTGTCCGAGAGGTACAGCACCTCCCGAACCCCCGCCTGGATGATGGCCTTGGCGCACTCGTTACAGGGGAACAGGGCCACATACAACCGGCTCCCCCGGAGATCCCGGCCGTTGGCGTTGAGGATGGCGTTCAGCTCCGCGTGCACCACATAGGGGTACTTGGTATCACGCCCCTCCCGGTCCCAGGGGTACTCGTCGTCGGAGCAGCCGTTGGGCAGGCCGTTGTAGCCTGTGGAGATAATGATATTGTCCGGGGAGACGATGCAGGCCCCCACCTGGGTGTTGGGGTCCTTGCTCCGCCTGGCCGCCAGCTTGGCCACGCCCATAAAATACTCGTCCCAGGTGATATAATCCTGTCGTTTCATCCGTATCATCCTTTCCGTACCCTGTGGGGGTTACCAGGTTCTCCAGTCTTCCGTGATGTCCGCCTCCGTGTCCCGGAGGCCCGCCTCCAGGGCTGCGCCCTGCAAAATCCCCAGGACGGACTCCCGGGCGGCGGTTTTGAGGACGCCGGTTCTCTCATTACACTCGTTGAGCGCCGTCACTGCCTCCCGGACGGCGGCCAGAATTTCCTCCTGGCCATTGGCCTTTTCCAGGGCTTCCACATAGGCGTTCAGCACCGCCCCGCAGGCCCTGGCGTCCTCCAGGGTGTACCCCGACTCGATCCCCTCGGCCAGAAGCTCCCGCAGAAGCCCTGTGACCTCCCGGTGAATTTCTCCTCTCCAGTTTGAAAGCTGCATATTCAAATGCCTCCCAATTTTTTACTTTGTTGCACCATTATAGCAGAATTTCCCGCAAACCGCAAGGCGTGCCGGTAAAAAGGGGCCTTTTCCCCGATTGCGCTTTTTCCCCGTTCGTGGTATGATACCTGAGAAAAACGCTGGGAGGTGCTTCTTTGAAAATCGGCACGTTGGAAATACCGGGGCAGTTGGCCCTTGCGCCCATGGCCGGGGTTACGGACTGGGCCTTTCGCACCGTCTGCGGGGAGCTGGGGGCGGGGCTCACGGTGACGGAGATGGTCTCCAGCCGGGCCCTTGTATACAGGGACAAAAAGAGCGCCGGGCTTCTGCGGAAGAATCCCGGCACGGTGGTGGGCGCTCAGATTTTCGGCAACGACCCGGCGGTGATGGCCCAGGGGGCGGCCCTGGCCCTGGAGCTCTCCGGCTGCGACTTTGTGGATATCAACATGGGCTGCCCCATGGCCAAGGTGGTGAACAACGGGGACGGCTCCGCCCTCATGAAGGACGTGCCCCTGGCCGCCCGGATTGTGGAGGCGGTGGTAAAGACCGTTCCCGTGCCGGTGACGGTGAAGTGCCGCCTGGGCTGGGACAAGGGCAGCATCAACGTGGTGGAGCTGGCAAAGGCCGTGGAGGCCGCCGGGGCCTCCGCCATTGCCGTCCACGGCAGAACCCGGGCCATGCTCTATTCCGGCGTGGCGGACTGGGATACCATCCGGAAGGTGAAGGAGTCGGTGTCCATCCCCGTGATTGCCAACGGGGACGTGTGCTCCGGGGAGGCGGCCCTCGGGTGCCTGAAGCGCTCCGGGGCCGATGCCCTCATGGTGGGCCGGGGGGCCTTCGGGGACCCCTGGATCTTCCGGGAGCTGACCGCCGCCCTGGAGGGCCGTCCCATTCCGCCCCGGCCGCCCCTTTCCCAGCGGGTGGACACGGCGGTGCGCCAGTTCCACCTGGCGGCCCAGGACAAGGGAGAGCACATTGCCTGCCTGGAGGCCCGAAAGCACTTCGCCTGGTACCTCCGGGGGGTTCCCTACAGTGGATTTTATAAGGAGCAGATCTCCCGCATCTCCACCATGGAGGACATTGACCGCATCGCCGCCGGGGTGAAGCGGGATTTGAAATAACGTTATTATGAAACAACCGCTGCACCCCACATGTCATCCTGAGCCGCAGGCAAAGGATCTTGCGCAGAAAGCTCCGGCATGGAAGCCCCGGTGCATGAGTTCCTTTGGCTGCGCCTCGCCGACGGCAATTGGGGGCCTTTCGTTTGTGGTGGTGTGAAAGCACATGAGGATTGGGGCCAAAGGAGGGGTATTTGTGCAGGACGCCGTTTCCGTAAGCGAAAACCGGGGACTGTCCCGGGAGGGGCTGAAGCTGCTGGCATCCGTGTGTATGCTCATAGATCATGTGGGTCTGACCCGGTTTCCCGGGGCGCTGTGGCTGCGGTGCGTGGGGCGGCTGGCCTTTCCCATCTACTGCTTTTTCCTGGCCCAGGGCTTCCGGCACACCGGGAGCCGGGGGCGGTATCTGGCCCGGCTGGTTCTCATGGCTCTGATCTCGGAGCCGGCCTTTGACCGGATGATCTACGGGGCCTGGTTTGACCCCCGGGGGCAGAATGTGCTCTGGACCCTGGCCCTGGGGCTCCTTGCCATATGGGCCCTGTCCCTGGCCCGGGGGAGAGGCTGGGTGTGGATTGCCGGGGGACTGGGAGCGGCGGCGCTGTGCTGCCTCGCGGGGGATTGGCTCTGCGTGGACTACGGCTCCTTCGGCGTGGCGCTGTGCCTGCTCCTCTGGGCCTTCTGGCAGGCTCCCAGCGGCCAGGTTCTGTGCGCCGGAGCCTTCCTGGCCATGTGCTGGGGCTGGGACATGGTGCGCCTCCCGGGAACAGACCTCCCCATGGAGATTTTCGGCGTCCTGGCCCTCCCCCTGCTGTCACTGTACCGGGGCCGCAGACGCACCGGAAGCCGGGCCCTCCAGTGGGCCTTTTACTGGTTTTACCCCCTCCACATGCTCCTGCTGGGGCTGCTTTTCTGAGAAAAATTTCCGAAATACGCATTGTAGGGCAGGGGCATGACCCCGCCGGGCAGATGCAAATTTGAACAGATGCTCCGTCCGATCGCACCAGGCTCCCAGCCCTGTCATTGTTATGAAACAAACGCCCCCCGACTTGTCATCCTGAGCCAAAGGCGAAGGATCTCCTGTAGAAGGGTTCCGGCACAACAAGCCCCGGTGCATGAGATCCTTCGGCTGCGCCTGGCCGATGACAATCGGGGCCTTTCATTTATGGTGGTGTGAAAACACATGATGATTGCGAGGAGCACAGCGACGTGGCAATCCGTTCCTTAAGCAATGCGCAGCATTGCGACCCTGGCGGGGCGCGCAAGCCTTGCGGCTTGCAGGGAACGGATTGCCACACCAGCGTGCGCGCTGGTTCGCAATGACAGACTTGGGGGTGCAGTGGGTTTGGAGGCGGGTGCAGAGGTTCCGATAGGTGCCCGGGAGGGTCATGACCCTCCCCTACGGGCAGGTCCCGGGGTGCGTCTGTAGGGGAGGGTCATGACCCTCCCGGGCACTTGCAAATTCGTTTGGCAGTTCCATCCAAACCCACCAGGCCCCCGAACCTGTCATTGCGAGGAGCGCAGCGACGTGGCAATCCGTTTCCCGCAATGCGCAGCATTGCACCGGCCGTGAGGCCGGTCATAGGCCCGGGCCCCCATTGCGCCCCAGCCGGGGCGC
>JALETK010000042.1 GCA_022781505.1 Clostridiales bacterium
CTTGCAGCTAAAGCAGTGATTTTTGCATCCTGCGCCCCGAAAGAATGTGGACAAGGGTGTGGGATGTTCGGAATTCGACACATACTGCATGATATGATGTAGCTTCGGAACGCCAAAACACACAAACTTTTTCATTGAGGCGAGAGAAAAAAGGAGAAATGCTTATGAAACGGGAACTGGGAATCGGAAGATGCGGCCTGGCATGTTGCCTGTGTGGCGAGAACGGGCATTGTGCCGGATGCGGGTCAGAGAGCTGCTCCGGTAAGGCGTGGTGCGCAAACAGAGCCTGTGCCACCGGCCGGGGCCTGTCCCACTGTTATCTGTGCGGAGAGGACTGCAGAAAGGGGCTTCTGGCCAAGACCAAGCCCTATGGCTTCACCCTCTTTGCCAAGCAATATGGCGTGGAGGCGCTGCTGGACTGCCTGGAGCGGAACGAGGCCCGGGGCGTGGTCTATCACCGGGAGGGAATTACGGGAGATTATGACGGCTTTGAAACCGTGGAGGAGCTGGTGGAGTTCATCAGGACCGGCCGCCGGTGAAACCCCAGGCGGAAATATACATAACTGGAGGAGAGAATATGCAGTACACAATGGAAGAAATGAAGGGCTTTTCGGTCATCGGCTTTCAGCGGGTGATTCCCTATGAGCGGGGGTATCAGGACTGCCCGGCCTTTTGGAGTGAGATTGTGGGAACCCACATGGGGCCCATTGCCCGCCGGGGCGGGCCTGAGACGGAGCTGGAGCGGGCCATCTGCGAAAACAGCATCGGGGAGCTGGGGGTGTGCATCTGCGAAGACGACCAGGCATTCCGCTATCTCATTGCCGGGTTCTACCAGGGTGGCCCGGTGCCCGAGGGCCTGACTCTGTTCACCTTCCCGGACATGACCTGGGCCAAATTCACCACCCACGGGAAAATGCCCCAGTCTCTCCAGGCGCTGAACACGGAGCTGTTCACCAGGTGGATACCGGAAAACCGGGAATATGACTTTGCTATGAGAGCCAATATTGAGTGGTACTCCCGGGGAGATATGGACTCCGAGGATTACGAATGCGGCATCTGGGTGCCCGTCCGGGGGAAAAAGCCTGTTTGAGGATATGTACCCGGAGCCCAATCGTTGTTCCAATGAAAAGGAGACAAATGATGAATGCAAATGTGTGGACGGGAACAGCCGGAGGCCTGCGGATTCGGGTTCAGGCCTGTGGAGAGAGCATTCTGCGCATTACACAGACGGCAAATCCCTCCTTCCGGAACCGGGATTATAATATAACAACCGGGGAGTGCCCGCTCACAGAGACGGTCATCTTTGAGACGGCGGAGAGCTGCCGCATCTGCGCAGGGCAGCTCTCCCTGACCCTGTGCAAAAAGACCGGCGGGATGACCCTTTCGGACGCGCAGGGAAAATGCTATGGAACCATCGGGCCCTGTACCCTTTCGCCGGTGGAGGTCACCAGGAATTCCTGGGAGCACGCGGTGGTCGAAGAGAGCAGCGGCATTGACGGGGCCAGGGCCGCGGCGGAGGGCAGCCAGGCGGTCTTTGACCGCATCGGGTTCCGGGGGGAGATGCCCCTCCCCTTTGGGGAGGAGGGCATTTTCGGCTTTGGCTCCTTTGAGGAGGGCTATGGCAATCTCCGGGGAAAAAAGCGGTACATCTATCAGCAGAATATGCGGGCATGCGTTCCCATGCTGGTCTCCACCCTGGGCTATGGCATCTTGTTCAACTGCGGCTGCTCCATGGTGTTTGACGACCGGGACACCCACACCCTGACCCTGGACTGTGTGGATGAGCTGGATGTTTATTTCATGGGCGGCGGCAGTCACCAGGCGGTTTTGGAGAATTATTACCGCCTCACCGGGAGACCGCCGATGCT
This sequence comes from Clostridiales bacterium, assembly GCA_022781505.1. Classification (GTDB taxonomy): domain Bacteria; phylum Bacillota; class Clostridia; order Oscillospirales; family Oscillospiraceae; genus Faecousia. Next base: position 1,869 of record JALETK010000042.1, read on the forward strand.
GCCCAAGTATATCTTCGGCTATATTCAGTCCAAGGAGCGGTATACCTGCGCCCGGGAGCTGATTCAGGTTCTCTCGGAATACCGCCGCCGGGAGATTCCGCTGGATGTGATTGTCCAGGACTGGATGACCTGGGAGGACGGCCAGTGGGGACAGAAGAGCTTTGACCCCGCCCGCTACCCGGATCCGGCGGCCATGACGGAGGAAATCCACCGGCAGCATGGGCGCCTGATGCTGTCCGTATGGCCCATCATGACCGGCAAGGGCGAAAACCGGGAGGAGATGCTGCGGCACGGATATATGCTGGGCAATCAGGCGATCTACGATGCCTTCCGTCCCGAGGCCAGGGCCCTGTACTGGGAGCAGGCCAGGCGGGGCCTGTTCCGCTACGGAGTGGATTGCTGGTGGTGTGACTGCACGGAGCCCTTTGAGGCGGACTGGTCCGGAGAGCTCCGGCTGGAGGATGAGGCCCGCTACCAAAAGAATACCGGCGAGGCAAAGAAATACCTGGACTGGGATCGAATCAGCCTGTACTCCCTATATCACGCCCAGGGAATTTACGAGGGAATGCGCGGCTGTTCGGACAAGCGGGTGGTCAACCTGACCCGCTCCTCCTACGCCGGGCAGCACCGGTACGCCACCATCACCTGGTCGGGTGACATTTCGGCCAAATGGGAGACCCTCCGGCGGCACATTCCCGAGGGCGTGAATTTCACCTGCACAGGGGAGCCCTACTGGTCCTTCGACACCGGCGGATTTTTTGTCCAGCAGGGGAACCAGTGGTTCCTGGACGGCGACTTTGACCAGGGGATGGAGGATCTGGGCTACCGGGAGCTGTATGTCCGCTGGCTGGAATATGCCGTGTTCACCCCCATCTTCCGCGCCCACGGCACGGCCACTCCCCGGGAAATCTGGCGGCTGGGGGAGGAGGGGACGCCCTTCTACGACGCCGCTGCCAAGTACATTCGCCTGCGCTATCAGCTGCTGCCGTACATTTACTCCCTGGCAGCGGGTGTCACCTTCCGCGCCGGTTCTATGATGAGGCCCCTGGGGCTGGAGTTCCCCCGGGATTCCAGGGCCCGGGACATATTGGATGCGTACATGTTCGGGGATTTCCTGGTGTGCCCCGTGACGGAGCCGTTCTATTTTGCAGCCCATTCGGAGCCACTGGAGGGAAAAGAGAAGACCCGCCCGGTCTATCTCCCGGAGGGCCTCTGGTATGACTATCACACCGGCCGGCGGCTGACCGGCGGCAGAACCGTTTCCGCCCCTGCGCCTCTGGATGTGATCCCCCTGTACCTCCGGGCCGGTACCATCCTGGTCACCGCTCCCGTGATGCAGTACACCGGCCAGCTGCAGAATCCTCCTTTGACGGTGACCGTCTATGACGGAGCCGACGGCAGCTTTATCCTCTATCAGGACGACGGCGAGACCTACGGCTATGAGTCGGGAGAATACGAGGAAATCCGGTTTGACTGGAACGATCAAACGGGCTGCCTCACCATCGCCCCCAGAAAGGGCGCCTATCCCGGTATGCCTGCCGCCCGGGAATTTCACATTGGCAGGGCCTCCGCCCCAAAGCCCCTGACCCTCACCTATACCGGCCGGGAGGTCACTGTGTTTCTGGAGAAGCCCGGCTGCCTGTGAAAGTCCGGACCGGAGCAAAGAAACAGAAACGGAGCGTAGATTGTGAAAAGAAACCCTCAAGTGTGGAATGTGGCCAACGGGATTACCGCCCTTCGCATGGCGGGAACCCTGGGTCTGTTGATTCCGCGGCCCCTCTCTCCGGCGTTTTTTGTGCTGTACACCCTCACGGGGGTGACCGATGTGCTGGACGGGTGGACGGCCCGGAGAATGAAAATTGCCAGCCAATGGGGAGCCAGGCTGGACAGCATTGCGGATCTGATGTTCTATGGAGTGACCATGCTCCGGCTTCTCCCCATCCTGTGGGAGCTGCTGCCCCCGGAGCTCTGGGCCGCCGTAGGGGGCGTCCTGCTGCTGCGGCTCTCCTCCTACACCCTGGCGGCGGTCAAATACCGGCGGTTTGCCTCCCTGCACACCTATCTCAACAAGCTGAGCGGAGCGGCGGTGTTTGCCATTCCCTATGGGCTGCTGCTCCCGGCTGGGGTGCCCTTCTGCTGGGCCGTCTGGGGGATTACCGCCGCCGCGTCCGCAGAGGAGCTTCTGATTCATCTGCGGGAGAAGACCTATTGTCCGGATCGGAAATCCATTTTGAAAAGGGCGTGTTGATATGAAATCACGGTACAAGCCCACAAGGCGGGCGCTGCTGTTCTGGACGCTGTTCATTGGCATCGGGGCGGTGTGCGGCGCGGTGGGGATGCTGGCTGACCCCACGGGCAGGGCCATGGGAATGGACGCCCTGCTCCCCTATTTCCAAAAGCTGCCCCTGGCGGATGTTTTATACCGGGACTATGTGTTTCCCGGCATTGCCCTGCTGGTGGTCAACGGCCTCACCAATCTCACGGCGGCGGGGCTGCTCCTGGCAAAGAAAAAAGCCGGAATCCTTCTGGGCGGCTGCTTCGGCGTCACCCTGATGCTGTGGATTTGCATCCAGTTTTACATGTTCCCCAGGAACTTCATGTCCACCAGCTATTTTATCTTCGGCTTTCTCCAGGCCGTCACCGGCTATATGGCCTGGGTGTTCTGCCGGCAGGAGTCCTTCACGGTTTCGGAAGGGGACTACCCCAACGCCGGCACAAACCCCCGGCGGCTGGTGGTGTACTTCTCCCGGATGGGCTATACCAAAAAGCTGGCTTTGGAGGAGGCCAACCGCACCGGAGCCATGGTGCATGAGATCAGGGCCACGGAGCGGACGGCGGGCACCCTGGGCTTCTGGTGGTGCGGCCGCTTCGGCATGCACCGCTGGCCCATGCCCATCGAGGAGATTCCTTTGGATCTGACCCGATTTGACCATGTGACCGTCTGCTCTCCCATCTGGGTATTCCACCTGGCTTCGCCGGTTCGGGCCTTCTGCCAGGCGGCAAAGGGAGAGATCCGGGAGGCGGATTACATCCTGGTGCATCACCAGAAGAACCCCTATTGGAACGCCGCCCGGGAGATGGACCGGCTCCTGGGGCTGAGGGACAGCCCGGCGGTGAGCGTCTGCTGCCGGGAGGGGCGGTACCGGAGCAGACAGAGGAACAATCAAATCCCACTGGAGATGTATTGCGAGAGCCCCAGAGACTAAAAAGCGCATCTGTTCAACAGCCTCGATTCTATTTCGGAAGCCCCGGGAGATTTTCTGGCAATTGCCAAATATATGTCGTAGGGAACGGTCTTGACCATGCGATGGCGCGGGAGCGCCCACGCCTTCCCCCGGGGGGAAGGTGCCCCAGTGCGCACACTGGGGCAGATGAGGGATGGCGACAGCATCCAAGTCGGAATGCAGTTTCTCAGTGGAGGAAAGCCCTTTCCTGATTCCCGCAGGTGCCTTCCAGTCGCAACATTTCGCCGTTCCTCATCCGTCAGCCACAGGCTGACAGCTTTTCCCCGGGAGAAGCCTTTGGGCGCTTCCGCGCCAGCGGGTTGCAGGGCTGCTTGACGTAACGTATGACAATCTGTAACCCGAATCAACAGGCCCGGTCATGACCGTTCCCTACGGCGCGAGCAGCGGAAAGGAAGCCACTGAACGGATACAAAGAGTATCTGATTCTCCCGTAGCGGCAGATGGAATCCCGGATCCCAACAAGTTTGTGACGGAAGTAAAGAAAAGGGGCGGCAGCTGTGATTTCAAAGCGGCTGCCGCCCCGGACTTGTTCTGAAAAGGGCAGGTGCTTATTCGGTTCTTTGGTAATGCCGGAAGGCCTCCTGAAGGGCAGGGGAGGAGGCCAGCCCTGCGGTAAAGGCAAAATTCGCGCCCATGTACTGAAATCTGTAATAGGGGAACAGTCTGGAGCCGCTGAATTTCAGCCTCGTGACCTTCCGCAGATCGATGCTGTACAGCTGCGGCCCGGGCTCTCCCCGAACATTGGTGTCATACACGTTGAGAAGGTCTCCCTTGAGACAGACCAGAACCAGGCCGTATTCCTCGTTGGGCGCCTTTGTAATGTTGCTCATGCAGAAGGCTTCCCGCTCATCGATGAGCGTCCGGATGGAATCCACCCATTTCTGCCTGCTTTTTCCTGCCATGGCCCATTCTCCTTTCCGGTTTCAATCATCCCTCGTATCTGGGCTCGCAGGTGAGGTTGACGCCCAGACGCTTGAAGGTGGTTTCGTCCACGGGAGAGAGAATCACTGAGGAGTGAACCTCGCAGCCCCGGAGCCTGCTCAGCTGCTCCATGGCCAGCTCCGCTGTGGGGTTGGTGGCGGCGCAGATGGAAAGGGCGATGAGAATCTCGTCCGTGTGCAGCCGGGGGTTCCGGTTGCCCAGATGATCCACCTTCAGGTGCCGGATGGGGTCGATGACCACCGGGGAGAGAAGATGCAGCTCCCGCTGGATGCCCCCCAGGGCCTTCAGAGCGTTCAGAAGCAGGGCGGAGGAGGAACCCAAAAGCTCCGAGGTTCTCCCTGTGACAATCCGCCCGTCGGGCAGCTCCATGGCGGCGGCGGGCAGCCCCGTCTCCTCCGCCAGGGCCAGGGCGGGCGCCACCACCCGCCGGTCACCCAGGCTGACCCCGGCCTTTTTCATGAGAAGCTCCAGCTTCCGCAGCTCCGATTCTCCCACCTTGCCCTGCTTCTGGCCGCACAGGGCGCCGTAATACCGGCGGAGAATCTCCTGGCGGGAGGCCTCCCGGCAGGCCTCGTCGTCGGTGATGCAGTAGCCCGCCATGTTCACCCCCATGTCCGTGGGGGAGGCGTAGGGACAGCTGCCCAGGAGCTTTTCAAAGGTGGCCACCAGCACGGGGAAGGCCTCCACGTCCCGGTTGTAATTCACCGTGGTTGTTCCGTAGGCCTCCAGGTGGAAGGGGTCGATGAGGTTCACATCGTTGAGATCCGCCGTGGCGGCCTCGTAGGCCAGATTCACAGGGTGATTCAGGGGCAGGTTCCAGATGGGGAAGGTCTCAAACTTGGCGTAGCCCGCCGGAATTCCCCGCTGATGCTCGTGGTACAGCTGGGAGAGGCAGGTGGCCAGCTTTCCGCTGCCCGGGCCGGGGGCGGTGACCACCACCAGCTCCCGGGTGGTCTCGATGTACTCGTTTTTTCCGTAGCCCTCGGGGCTGACAATCCGGCTGATGTCCGCCGGGTAGCCCTCGATGACATAGTGGTGATACACCCGGATGCCCATGGCCTCCAGCCGGGCCTGGAAGGCCCGGGCCACGGCCTGGCCGGTGAACCGGGTCAGCACCACGCTGCTGACATAGAAGCCAAAGTCCCGGAAAAAGCCGATGAGCCGGATTACGTCCCGGTCATAGGTGATGCCCAGATCTCCCCGAACCTTGTTCTTCTCAATGTCCGCGGCGTTGATGGCGATGACCATCTCCACCTGATCCTTCAGCTGAAGCAGCATCCGCAGCTTGCTGTCCGGCTGAAATCCCGGCAGAACCCGGGAGGCGTGATTGTCGTCATAGAGCTTGCCGCCGAACTCCAGATACAGCTTGCCCCCGAACTGGGCAATCCGCTCCCGGATGTGGGCGGACTGGGTTTGCAGATATTTCTCGTTGTCAAAGCCTTGCTTCATATTCCTGTACACTCCTGTATTTCGTTTTCATTCCCCATTATTGTATATAAAACCCCGGAAAATAGCAAGGTCTTTCTGCCCTGATTCCGGAGACTTCTTTTTTCCGGCTGCTGCCCGGAGCGAATTCCCTGTTGAAATTCCGTATCCCCGGGAGTAAAATGGGGACAATAAAAGGGAAGAGGTGAGGGAAACCATGACCCAGGTGATTTGCCACAGAGGCTACAGCGGCCGCTATCCGGAGAACACCCTGCTGGCCTTCCGCAAGGCCATTGAGACCGGCGCCGACGGGATTGAGCTGGATGTGCACCTGACGAAGGACGGCAAGGTGGTGGTCATTCACGACGAGCGGGTGGACAGAACCACCGACGGCACGGGCTTTGTGAAGGACATGACCCTCCGGGAGCTTCAGCGCCTGGACGCCTCCGGGGGTAAGAGCGCGCCCCAGCGGATTCCAACCCTGGAGGAGTATTTCTCCCTGGCTGTGCCCGCGAAGCTCCGCACCAACATCGAGCTGAAAACGGGGCTCTTTGACTACGAGGGGCTGGAGGAGCGGGTCTGGGACATTGTCCGGGCCTTTCACCAGGAGGACCGGGTGATTTTCTCCAGCTTCCACGCCCAGAGCCTTTTGCGCATGAAGTCCATCGCCCCGGAGGCGCCCTGCGGTCTTTTGTGCTCCGGCCAGCTGGCAGACCCCTGCAGCACCCTCCGGGAGCTGGGGCTTCAGGCCTTTCATCCCTGGTTTCTGCGGGTCACGGGGTCCATGGTCAGGAGGATGAGAGATTCGGGCCTGGAGGTGAATCCCTACACCCCCAACGACCCCGCCACCCTCACCTGGCTGCTCTCTCTGGGGGTTACCTCCGTGATTACCAACTACCCCGGGCAGGCCATGGCCCTGCGCCGCCTCCTCCCCGGCGGGACGAAAGCCTGACCCCTGCGGGCAAGGTTTAATGGGAGGAACCTGGTTAAAATCATTGACAAACGGGAAAAATATGATAGAATAGCCCAAGAACACAGGTTCTGTGCTGTTTTTCATAGTTTAAACGCGATGCGGAAACCAAGCAGGCGGACGGCCCTTTCAGCGAGGGGGGATGGTGCAAGCCCCCGGCCCCGAACCCTGCCAGCCACTTCCAAGCAGCCCGGGAAGACCGGGACGGGCGCTCCCGTTACAGAGCATCCAAGAGGCCGCCTCCGGCGGCAATTAGGGTGGTACCGCGACTTCACACCTCGCCCCTATATTGGGGGTGAGGTGTATCTTTTTGCATTGGACACCAATCCGGCCAGGCGGCCGGAGGATAAATACTTTGTAAATGAAACCATGGAGGTAATCTGATATGAGCCATAAACCCTACGGAGTCAACGAGCTCCGGGAAATGTTCCTTTCCTTCTTTGAGAGCAAGGGCCACCTGCGTCTGCCCAGCTTCTCTCTGATTCCCCAGAACGACCAGTCTCTGCTCCTCATCAACTCCGGCATGGCCCCCATGAAGCCCTACTTCAAGGGCGAGGTGGAGCCCCCCCGCCACCGGGTGTGCACCTGCCAGAAGTGCATCCGCACCGGCGACATTGAGAACATCGGCAAGACCGCCCGCCACGGCACCTATTTTGAGATGCTGGGCAACTTCTCCTTCGGCGACTATTTCAAGCGGGAGGCCATCCACTGGAGCTGGGAGTTCCTGACCCAGGTGGTGGGCCTGGAGGAGAGCCGCCTGTACCCCTCCATCTACGAAAATGACGAGGAGGCCTTTGAGATCTGGAACAAAGAGGTGGGCATCCCCGCCGACCGGATTTTCCGCTTCGGCAAGGCCGACAACTTCTGGGAGCACGGCTCCGGCCCCTGCGGCCCCTGCTCCGAGATCTACTATGACCGGGGGGAGAAGTACGGCTGCGGCAAGCCCGGCTGCACCGTGGGCTGCGACTGCGACCGGTACATGGAGGTCTGGAACAACGTCTTCTCCCAGTTTGACAACGACGGCCACGGCAATTACTCCGACCTGGCCCAGAAGAACATCGACACCGGCATGGGCCTGGAGCGCCTGGCCGTGGTGTGCCAGGACGTGGACAGTCTCTTTGACGTGGACACCGTTATGAACATCACCAACAAGGTCACCGCCCTCACCGGCGCCTCCTACGGCCAGAGCCATAAGACCGACGTGTCTCTCCGGGTCATCACCGACCACATCCGTGCCTCCACCTTCATGATTGCCGACGGCGTCCTCCCCTCCAACGAGGGCCGGGGCTATGTTCTGCGCCGCCTCCTCCGCCGGGCCGCTCGCCACGGAAAGCTCCTGGGGGTGAACAATCCCTTCCTCTATGAGGTGGTGGAGACCGTCATTCACGAAAACGAGGGCCATTACGGCTACCTGCGGGAGCGGGCGGACTACATCACCCGGGTGGTTCGCACCGAGGAGGAGAACTTCGCCCGCACCATCGACGGGGGCATGAAGATTTTTGCGGAGCTCCTGGCGGAGCACAAGGCCAAGGGGGAGAGCGTCTTCTCCGGAGCCGATGCCTTTAAGCTCTATGACACCTATGGCTTCCCCATCGACCTCACGGCGGAGATGGTGGAGGACGAGGGCATGACCGTGGATCAGGCCGCCTTCCAGCAGCTCATGCAGGAGCAGAAG
>JALETK010000008.1 GCA_022781505.1 Clostridiales bacterium
GCAGGTCACAAGGGCCTATGCTCCCTCCAGGGTGGCTGCTTCGGGGCTGTAGGAAACGAAGATGCGGCCGTTGGTCAGGCCCTCTCCCTCCTCCAGGTAAACGGTGGCCGTAACCAGACCGTTCCCCACTTCCGTGGAAACCGTCAGCTGGGGGCTGGCGGCGTCCGCCGCGAAGGCGACTGTGGTCATGGCAAAGGTCATAACCAGCATCAAAAGCAATGCGGTGATTCTCGTCTTCACATGTGTCATCCTTTCTTTTTTTGTTTTTGATACATTAAAACCGGGAGCCGTTGTCTGGGGCTTCCGGAGGTATCCATAGTTTTCCGCTCTGCTGCTTTATTGCTTCATCGTTGCTGTGCTAAAGTTTTTTCGTACAGGAGAGGGCAGGCCCTGCAGGAGGCAACTCCCTCGCCCTGCCCTGGGCTCTGTGGTTTGTGAGAAAGAAAACCGGCTTGGTCTGGGCATCCGATTGGATGCCCGAGCGAACCCCGTGGGTTCACCCCCAAGGACGGCAAGGCAGGCACCGCGCAATCCGGATCCCCGGACCGCCGGGGAATCCAGAACGCGGGGCATTGGCTATGAATAAAGTATAGCATAGGCTTCCCGGAAAAAAAGTCGGCGAGTTTGGGAAAAATTCGCCCAAGCTCGCCGACTCAGTGCCGTATTTTATTTTCCATCGAGGAAAATCGTGCGCATCACGTCGTATGCCTTCTGATACTGCCGGTTGGCCACATACCACTCCTCCAGGTAAGCCGCGTAGGCCCGGACGAAATTCATGTGGAAGAGCTCTCCCAGGCGGTGGACGCAGGAAATGAGGAGGTTTCCGTAGTCCCGATTCTTCAGGTAATTGGGATCGTCCAGCCGGAAGCGAACCAGGCGGCACATCTGACCGAACACCTCCCGAACCGCCTCCGGGTCTCCCGGCAGCTCCTCCAGGGGGGCATCCGCCGCCTTGTCCAGCGCGGCCAATGCCTCTTCCTTCCGCCCCAGTCGCTCACAGCAGATGGCCAGCTTGTGGTAGTACATGCCCTCGTTCCAAGGATTCTCCTGGAGGTGCCGCAGGGCCAGCTCCGTCTGGCCGTTGTTCATCTCCGCAATGGCCAGATTATAGGAGATGACCTGGACGTCATCCTGCCGCCCCAGGCTCCGGGCCATGCGGATGGCGGCGGTAAAATGCTCCTGAATCTGATCCGGCTGGTTCAGGGCGCTGTAGCAGTTGCCCAGGCAGATGCGGCACTCCAGCTGTACCGGCAGGCTCCCCTCCTGGCAGGCCCGATCCACCCCCCGCTGGAGGCAGGACACGGCGTTGGCATACTTTCCGCAGCAATAGAGCTGGACACCGGCCTTCAGGAGAAAATAGCTCTGGTCCGTGGTGCGGAGAAGCTCCTGGAACTGCTCTGTGAGACACAGGTACAGGTTGTGCTGCCGCTCATCCATGGCGGGGACAAACTCCTCCGGCTCCTCCGGGGGGCTGCCGGCGATCACCCAGCTGAACAGGAGCCAGTCCAGGAAGAAGAAGCTGCTGCGCAGATTCTCCCGCCGGGCCTCCAGCTCCGGAACCATGGCGCTGATATCCTCCCCCGTAAAGAGGCGCTCGTACCAGCCCTCAAGCCAGTCTCCCGTCTCCCGGCAGAAGGCCGGGTCCTGATGCCAGGAAATCCCCAGCCGGGCCAGGAGCATCTCCACCACCTCGGAGCTGCCCTCCGACTTACCCTGCTCAATCTTGGACAGATGGGACACGGCGCAGATTCCGGCGCACAGATTGGTCTGGGACCAGCCCAGCTCCTGCCGCCGCCTGCGGATGAGAATTCCCTGCAGCTTCTGATTCATTTACGCCGCCTCCGTTCCTGGTTTGGAAATTGGAATACGCTTTATTCTACCACAGACTCCGACAATTTTCCAGTCTGAAAAGCAAAAATCCCAGGAGCAATCCCCTCCCCTGTCATAACCCACCGGCCTGCTGGCTCTGGGGTTCCGAAGCGGGGAAAGGGGCCGCAGCAGGGTGTTTGCCTGCTGCGGCCCCGGGGGTTCTCTCAGGAAAAGGGGTCGGAATTCTTTACTTGGTCAGGTATCTCATGAAGATGGCCGCAATCTGGGCACGGGTGCTGACGCCCTTCGGGGAGAGGGTGCCGTCGCCCATTCCCTGGATGATGCCCTCGGCGCAGGCCCACTTCACGGCCTTGACCGCGTAGCTGCTGATCCGGCCCCCATCGATGAAGTCCTGCAGATCGGCCTCCTCACCGGCAGACACATCCACACCCTGGAGCTGGGCGTAACGGTACAGGAATACCACAACCTGCTCCCGGGTCACAGGGGCATTGGGGTCAAAGGTGGTCTCGTCCACACCGGCGGTGATGCCGTTGGCAAATGCCCAGGTGATGGCGTCGGTGTACCACTTGCCCTCAGCCACATCGGCGAAGGGATTCTCCAGACCCTCCACACCGGGCTCACCTGCCACGCGGTACAGAACCGTCACAAACTGCGCTCTGGTGGTGGTGCCGTTGGGATCGAACTTTCCGCCGCCCACGCCCAGCATCAGGCCGTTCAGAACCGCGTAGTCAATGCTCTCATGATACCACCGGTTCAGATCCACATCGCTGAAGCAGGAAGCGGGGCAGGAGGTCTCAATGCGGGTCAGCTCGCCGAACAGGATATCCAGTGCGGCGGCAATCTCCTCGGAGGTAGTGGCCTCCTCCAGGGCCTTCTCAAAGGCCTCCAGAGCAGCCTGGAAGTCCGCCTGCTGATGGTCGGAATAGCCGGAGAGATCCTTCTCCTCCAGGTCATGGAGAATCATGAGGGCGTAATACTTTGCCGCGGAGAAGGACGCAGCCTCGGCTTCCATGATCACATACTGATGCTCGGCGTTCAGCAGATCCTGATAGTTCTCCACTCTTGCCTTGGATTCGGCGGGCAGGGCGTCATAGGCCTCTCTGGCCGCCTCGATGGCGTCGCCGCTGTCCAGGGTGACCTCACCAATGGCGTCAATCAGGGTCATAACCGTGTAGAAGTCCTGAGGCTTCACGTCCTCGGCAAAGAACATGCCGTAAAGGACCATACCGGAGCCCACGCCCGCCGTGTGGAGGGTCGCCTTGCCGGTGTCAAAGTCATAGCGCATGATGCCGCTGGTGCCATACCGGTCGGCGCGGAACCAGGACCAGTCGGAGCTGAAGTAGACGCAGTTCTCATCCGGGTCATAGAGCAGGTCACCGCCGATACCGGCTGCGCCCGTCTGGGTGGTGCCGTACATGGGGTCCTTCTGACCCAGGTTGCAGCGCTCCAGGAGCTCACCGTCCGCGGCACTCAGCAGAACCAGGCTGGGAATCCGGCTGTCGTACACAATAAGGGTGTCCGCATCCTTGTAGGTGACAGCCCAGGACCAGTAGGTCTCATAGGCGTCCGTGAACTCCCACAGAGGCGTAATCTCCGCCGTCTCCGGATTCACGGAGCAGAAGTACCGGCCGCTGTTACCCTCCGGCTGATACAGATAGGCATAGGCGTTCATCTCAAAGGTGCCGGGATTCACCATAATGTTCCGGACGTAGATATCCTCAGCGTCCGCGCTCCAGAAGGGGGCGATCTCCGTGCGTTCAAAGGTCTCGGGGTCCATGGTGTAAAGGTACTGGAAGTCATTGACATACAGGGTGCCGTCCACGCCGATGGCAGTGGAGAGCGCATCGTAGCCGTTGTACTCCGCAGCGTAGTAGGGCAGCTCATAGCTGACCTCCGTGAGAGGTGTCACATCCATGGGCGCCTCGGGGTTGATGCCATACCAGCCGTACTGATACACGCCCTCGTCATAGTTGATGTGCTCCTGGGCCACCAGGGTCTTGGTGTCATGGTCGAAGGCATCCTCCTCCAGGGCAGTGACCACACCCTTTTCCACCTTGTAGAAGGCCTCGTTCCGGGCATAGTCGGCCACGGCCACATAGACGGTCCCGGTGTCGGTAGAATAGGTCTCGGCAGCGCCCCGCTCATCGGCGAAGACGCCGGTCTCATAGAGCAGCTCCGTGCGCTGCTCGTCGGCATAGACCGCGTAGTAAGCTGTATAGTTGGCATCCACGATCTCAATGCCGCCGTCCACGGCCTTGACCTCCGGGGCGGTGAGGTCCTTGGTCATGGGAATCACCCAGCGGCCGGATTCGTTGTCCGCAGGGTCATACTCCTCGTGGTCCAGCCAGGACTCCAGGACGATGTAAGCGGTCTCGTTCTCCTTCAGCTCATCGGCCACATAGTCGAACACCAGGCTGGAATAGGTGACGCCGCCGTTGAAGGAGCCGGTCCAGTATTCCTTGCGGAAGTTGTAGGTGGACTCATACAGGGTCTCAGTCACATTGCCCTGGGCGTCCTGCACATACAGCTTCACGGTCTTGGGGTTGCGGAGGTAGCTGAACTCGATGTAATCCACCGCGTCCAGACGGCCGTCGCCGTTGGGGGAGATGGCGTTCCGGTCTGCCAGATAAGTCTGGCCGGTCATATCGGCGTAGAAGTTCAGGCCCAGGCCCTGCTCCAGGGTGCCGTAGCCCACATAGCTGCCCTGGGTGGTGGTCAGCTGGGCATAGTTGTTCTCACCGAAGGGAATCTCCCAGTAGTAGCCCCGGTCCAGCATGGAGGGGTAGTCCCAGTCGCCCACGAAGCCCAGGAAGGGGATGGACAGATTCACGCCGTTCTCCGCCTGGTCAACCAGCTTAATGAAGCCTTCCAGGTACATGCCGGAGGGGCAGTTCTCCCGGAAGTAGGCCATGAGCGCCTCGCTGCAGGCGATGGTCATCTTCACGGTGACGGTCTTCCCGGCGGGAACCGTAACCTTCTCAGGAGCCGTGACATCGCACAGGTCCGTCACGTCCTTCACAGTGCCGTTGATGGTCTTGACGATGGTGGTCTCGGGGTTGGCAATGAAATAGCCGTACTCTTTGGCATAATCCCACTGGGTCATCACGCTGCCGGAGTACGCAAAATCCGCCACACTCTCCGTGAGGACGGAGGGAACGATGGTATAGGTCTTGGTAGTGCCGCCGATGTTGTTCACCTCAAAGGAGAAGGTGAACACGCCGTCCTCGCTGTCATCCAGCTCCAGCTTGGGACGGTTGGCACCGGGAACCGTCAGGTAAGCGTCCGTGGTCAGCGCGGCGGTCACATCCATGAGGCCGGCGCCCTGCTGGCGGACGAAGCCCTGCACCTGATGGGCGGTGCTCATCATAAACGCATAGGCCAGATCGTTGATTTCAGTCACACCGGCATCGGGGAACCGCTCCCGCAGGCGCTCCTTCAGCAGCAGCATACCGCCGGAGATGTGGGGGGTAGCCATGGAGGTGCCGCTCCAGGTCTCATAGGAGGTATCGTCGCCGAAGCCGACAGAGGAGGTGATGTTGTCGCCGGGGGCGGCAATCTCCGGGGTGATGCGCAGGTCGGCGGTGGTGCCCCAGGAGGAGGACTTGGCCATGGCCACGGTGCCATAGGCAAACTCGTTGACCACGGTCACCTTGCCGTGTACGCCGTCGGCAAAGTTTTCAATGATCTTCTCCCCGTCTTCCAGAGTCATGGCGCCGAAGGGGATGGTGCTGGAGACGGAGGGATTGAAGGAGCCTGCGGCGTTGTTGAAGATAATCACGCCCACGGCACCTGCGGCGGCTGCGTTCTCACACTTGGAGTTGAAGGTCAGGGTGCCTCTCTTGGCCAGGGCGATCTTCCCTTCCACGCCGCCTGCGGCAGTAATCTCCTCAGGAGAGCCCAGGCCCACATACACGATTTCATACTCGCCGCCCTGAAGCTCGCCCAGAGAGGGCACGCCGGAGATGGTTGCGGGGTAGAATTCCTTGCCGTAGGCGGTCAGATAGCCGCCGCCCTCCACGCTGGTGTTCTGCACAGAGGCCACACCGAAGGAGCCGATGAGGGTGGAGGGAGAACCGGCCACGCCAATGTCGGGGTTGGCGGCCAGCCAGCGGTACTGGCTGTAGAACCAGTCGCCGAAGTTGGTCCAGACGGCGGCATGCTGGTCGTTGCCTGCGGCAACGCACACGGACACACCGGCATTCTCCAGAGCCTCATAGATGTCATCCAGCTCCGGCATGACAGACTCATAGGAAGTGAAGCCGGAGGCGGAGCCCAGGGACATGTTGATGGCGTCCACACCCAGGTAGACACAGTCCTCCAGGGCGCAGATGATGGTGTCAAAGGAGGCTCCGCCGGTGTCCTGGAAAACCTGCATGACCACAATCTGGGCATCAGGCGCCACGCCCTTGAAGTCACTGCCGTTGTTACCGGCGGCGATACCGGCAACATGGGTGCCATGATCGCTGACCGTGTGGTTGGGCTCGGCATCGCCGTCGAAGTAGTCCCAGGTGAAGGGCAGCTTCGCGTTGCGGTAGATGTCATCCAGATCGGCGGAGGTACCGGCGTGGATGTTCTCACCGTACTCCGCGTAGACCTTCTTCAGGTAGTCCAGGTTAATCTTGCCACCCTCGGGCATGACGGAGAAGGCCTCATGGGTGGTGCGGATGCCCGTATCAATGATGGCCACAGCCATGCCCTTGCCGGTGTAGCCCAGCTCCCAGGCGCCGGTGGCGCCGGTCAGGCCGGTGCTGGTGCTCATGGAGGGGGTCAGAACGGTCTCACCGGAGGTCTCCGGCTCAGCCAGCTCAAACACAGGAGCCTCAAAGGCATAAACTCCGTCCAGCTGATTGATGGAGTCAATCATCCATGCCTTGCCGGTGAAGCTGAAGCCGTTGAACAGCAGGCTGTATGTATTCTCCACATCAATGGACGCTTTCAGGTTGGCCTCAATGCGGCTCTCCGCCCGGGCCAGAGCCGTCAGCTGACTGCCGGCAGCGGCGGATGCCAGCTGCAGGTCGCCGGTCTGCTGATAGACCGTCTCGCCCTCCAGGCGGACCATAATGGTCACATCGCGGTTCAGGTCCTCCCAGGTGGAACCTGAAACGTAGGATACGCCCTTTTCCTTATCGTTTACTGCTTTCACGGGGGATGCGGCAGTTGGGACTGCTTCCTCTGCCGCGTCTGCCGGAGCCGCCATTGCCGGCGTGAACAGGCAGGTGATGATCATGGCCAGGGCCATCATCATCGAAAGGATTCGCTTACTCTTCCTCATACTCATTGTTTGCCTCCACTTTTTTATTTGAATCAACCGCAGTGCTGCGGACAATCCACGACAATTCAGCATTCTCTCACTTCATTCCGCTTTTGCCTCGATGCATTTCCCATTCAACGTGCGTCTTCTTTTAACTGATAAGATAGCACACCGGTACAGAAGTGTCAAGTCCCGTCCATGGGCAAGTATAAAAATTTTGGAAAAAATTGCAAAAGCGCCGCCGGACGCTTGCGCGCCCGGCGGCTTGGGGGAAAGAAATAAAGAAAGGATTTGGAAGAGATTAGCGAATGAAGAGGCTGTTGACAATGACGCCCTCGCCGATGAGGCCCAGCTTTTCAATGGAGGGGTCTTCCGGGTTCATGGTCACCAGCGTAGACTGGCCGCCGGTGTTGGCACCCTTGGTTTTGTCCCAGATGGAGTACACCGTGCCTGTATACGCATCCCGGAAGAGGCTGCGGCCGGTGAAGTACCGTCCCCAGTATTCCACGATCTGGCCCACCTCTTCGGACGCAGGTGCATCGCTGTACAGGTCTACCTTGCACGGCACACCGCTGGTGAAGACGTCCACATAAAGGGCTCTGCCGTTTTCAACCAGGAGGTTTCCGCCCAGGCGGGATACATCGGTGAAGAGAACCTCCACCTGACCGGTGGTGACATCCACCTCGCCAATCACCGCGCCTGCGCCGCTGCCGTTGTACTCCGCAGTCAGAAGGGCATAGAGCTTGCCGTTGTCATAGGACAGATCCGTCGCCACCACAGAGCAGTCGATGGACATGGTCTCAGTCACCTGCAGCGTCACGTTCATTCCGGAAATGCCCTCGCCCACGGAGGTGCGCTCAAAGGTCTCCGGGTCAACGGTGCAGAAGCGGCCCTCGCTGTCAAAGGCATAGATGGTCTCGCCGGTGTAGTAGGCTGCGGCAATGGGAGACTCGCCCTCGGCGTCCACCCGCTCCACGGTGACTTCTGCGGTATTCTCTCCGGCGAAGCTGATCCACTGGCTGTTGTTCTCGTCGTAGGCGTAGAACCGCCGCTGGTTCTCCGTGACATAGACGGTGCAGGTGGCGGATTTGCCGTTCACGGCGGTGGCCGTGATGGTGGCGGTACCGGCGGACACACCGGTGACGGTGCCGTCCTTCACGGTGGCCACGGACTCATTGTCGGAGGTCCAGGTGAGAGTCCCGTCAACCTGTGCCACGCTGGCGGGCAGAACCCGGGCATTCAGCTCCACGGTCTCGCCCACCGCCACGGTGTTGGCGGCGTTCATCAGCACACCGGTGGGCTCCACGGTCTCAGGGATTGCCGGAGCCACATCCGGCACGGTGTACATGGCGGTGACAACCGCACCCAACGTGCCCACAAGGCCCAGACTGCTGGTTGCGCCGGTCTCCAGATTCACCAGGCGCATACTGCTGCTCTGGTCATTGCCCACCTGGTTCCAGTAGGTGTTTCCGGTGTCGGGATCATAGTGCATGGACTGGTAGGTGATGCTCACCACGGCGCCGGTGTGGCCAATCTGGGTGGCCTCTCCCGTGGCCTTGTCCAGGCGGTAGAGGTAACCGTCCTGCCCGATGGCAAATACACGCCCCTGGCCGTCCACGGTCATGGCCGACAGCTTCAGGCCGCTGTCGCCCATCAGAATCATCTCGCCGGTCTCCAGATCCACCTGCACCAGAGCGCCGTCCACGGTGGCGCCCTCGGCAATGGCGTACATGACGCCGGTGGTGTAGTCAAAGTCCATATCCCGGAGTCTGTACTCGAAGGTGCTCAGAGGCTCCATGCTGTAGTCCTCCAGGTTCACCTTCATAATGCCCCGGGCGTAGCTATAGGCCGAACCGAAGTTACAATAGGCGTAAACATAGCCGCCGTAGTAGGCGCCCGCGTTCACGGTGATGGTGCTGCTGGCCAGCGCGGTGGCCGCTCCCAGGTTGGTGTCGGGAATCTGAATCCACTTGTTTCTGGTGCTGTAGAAATCATACTGCATAAAGCCATACAGATTTCCGGTGGACTTCACCACCTGCACCTTGGCCTCCAGGGTTGTGTCCAGCGCCTCCACATAGACGCCCAGGCTGGTCTCGCCCACCCGGATACCTGTGAGCTTGCCCTCCTGATCCACGGCGGCAATGGAGGGGTCCTTCACGGAGTAGGCCGCGTCGGCCTTGGCGTTCCAGGGCTCTACCACCAGGCCCACATTGACGGTGCCGCCCTCCAGAATGGTGTAGCTGCTGGAGAGGGTGACGCCGGTGGGCTCGGCATACTGAATCTCAGGCTCCCACTCCGGAATCTCCAGGAGGCACACATTCTGAGAGCCGGCGGAATTGGTGGAGTTTGGGATGTCACCCAGGGTGAGCCAGCGGACATTTTCCATGTCGGAGCCGTCCAGCCATACCAGCTGGCCCTTGCCGTTGGCCCAGAACAGGCCCTCATTTGCCCCGGAATAAACCATGGAGCTGGCATAGGGGCCCACGGTGTACTCGGTCAGGTCTGCGGTCTCAATGCCGGTGATCTGATCGTTCTCCACCCGGAATTTGACCAGCATGGCCTTGAAGGTGACCGTGCTCTTGGAAATCAGGTAGAAGTTTCCATCATAGTCCACGGTAAAGCCGCCGATGGCGCTGAGGTTTCCGACCACCTTGGTGTCCAGCTGCTGCACCGTCTGAACGTCGCCGTCAGCGGTGTTCACCCGGACCAGGTTGTACACGGGATTCATCCAGTTGCCGCCGGAGGTGATGCCGTACAGGTATGCGTCATCATAATTGAAGCAGAGCGCGGACACCTTGGATTTGGTGTTGCAAATCTTTTCGCCCTGAAGCGTCTCCGGATTCAGGCGGTAAAGACCGGTGTTCTTATCGGCCACATAGATCCGTCCATTGTAATAGGTCGCTGCCGCGAAGCCCGTGGCATAGCGGATTGCGTTCTCCACGGTTCTGGCGTTCTGGGGCGCAGCGGCATCCAGGCTGAGCCAGGCCTTTCCGATGGTGTTGTACAGCCGCAGGTCAGCGGAGAAGGCGCCAACCGTGACGGAGCAGGTGGCGGTGATGTCGCCCACAGAGGCCGTGATGACGGTCTCGCCCGCGCCAATGGCGGTGACAACCCCGTCTTCCACCGTGGCAACGCTCTCATCGGCGGAGGTCCAGGTCACCTCGCCCAGCTGGGCATAGTAGGGCCAGGGCTTGCAGGAAAGGGCTCCGGTTTTGCCCTCGCTCAGCATCAGCTCCTCCTTGGAAAGCACCAGGCCTGTGAGAGCGGTGTCCTCCGGATACAGGGCCTTTTCAGAGCGGAACGGCTTCATGAGGCCGGTCATCTCGCCGGTATACTGGGTTGCAGCCAGACGGGTGAGCTCGCCGGTGGCCTTGTTCACCTCAAAGAAGGCGGCGTCCCCGGCATAGCCCTGGTAGGCGGCCCAGTAAAGGGTGTCGGTCCCATGATCCAGCGTCATGGACTGCTGATACTGAGGCACATAGCCGGTCTCGCCCACATAGGAGGCTTTGGCGGTTTTCTTGTCGATGGTGTACAGGGCGCCGGTGGAGTAGTCGATGGTGTACAGCACGCCCTGGTTGTCGCAGGCCAGGGTGATGCCCTGGGCGGTTTCGCTGTCAATTCCGGTGACAACTCCCACGTCCGTAACCTCACCGGTTAAGTAGTTCACCTTCGCCAGATGTCCGCCGGCGCCGATCTCCAGCTCATCGGTGAGGACATAGAGGGTGCCTGTGGTGTAGTCAAAGGCCATGTCCAGAGCGGGATAGGCCACGCCGTCCAGCTCCAGCTTCCCGAACAGGGTGCGGCTCCAGTCGCCGGAGCGCATGGCAAAGAGGTTGCCGCCCATGTCCACACCCACAATGTAGCCGTCCAGATACTCGGCGGCAGCCACATAGGCCTCGTTGCTGGCAGGCTGGGAGGTGTGCTGGAGCATGGCGTCCGCCGTCTCAAAGGAGTACCAGCCGTTGAGGGCATCGGTGGGATAGAGATAGCCGCTGTTGGGAATGGCGCTGTAGGAGCGGAAAGCATAGAAGGCGTCGAAATCCACATTGTCCCGGCCCTGGAAGGTGACCTTGTAATAGCTCTCGTTGCAGCCGTAATCGCAGACTGCCAGGACAAAGCTGGAGTCATAATCCGTGACGTCCAGGCTCACAAGGATTTTCTCCCCGGGGGCATCCTCCACGGTGATCCGGTCAAACGCGTCTCCGGCATCGGTGAGGGGGATGACCGCCGCAACCGCATAGTTATCGGAGACATAGAACTCCAGACGGCGGGTATCCGTATAGGGATTGTAGAGATAGGCAATTTCCCCGGTGTAGATCACCGGCGCCTCGGTGTCAATGACAATGGGCACGGAGAGAGACTCATCCACCGCGTTGTCTCCGTCATCCAGGCAGGCGTCCACCGTCAGCTCCAGTCTGGCGCCGTTGTCCAGATTCCGGAAATCATACAGATAGCAATACTGGGAGACAATCATGGGCAGGCACAGGCCGTAGGCCGAATAGTAATAGCTCTTGCGGATTCCTTCGGCGGTGGCCTGATAAAGGGTATTGCCTGTGAGGGTGTTGCGCACGGTGAAGTTCATGCTCCTGACGCTCCGCATCAGACTGAGATAAATCTCATTGATCTGATCCAGATAGCCGTCGCCGTTGGGGGACAGAACATTGTGGCTGGGGTCATAGTCCTCCTGGGCATAGGGGTTCTGGCCCAGAACATAGCTGGAGCTGCCGTAGTCCGTGAAGAAAACGTTGATATACCGGTTGTACTCCGGATTCCCGTCATAATACCAGCCGGAGTCAAAGATCCGGGCGGCGGACCAGTCGCCGTAGAAGCCCAGGAAAGGCAGACTCAGATCCACGGCGTCTCCGCTCTGGGCGTAGAGGCGGATGAAGCCGTCCACATAGATGCCGTTTTCATAATAGGTATCCATGTAGGCCTTGTCAGCCTCGGAGAGGGTCACGGTCACATGAACCCGCACGGAGCCGTTGGCGGGAACCTCCACCACATTGAGCGCAGTGAAGCCGGAGGAAATCAGCTCATAGAGGGCCTGGGCGTCGGCGGTGTCGGTGACGCCGTCGGCAGTGAGGTCATAGCCGGACTGGACCTCCGCAAGGCCGTTCACCGCATCCAGAAGGGCCTGGACGTCGGCCAGACCGGTCTCGCCGTCGCCGTTGTAGTCGTACTGGAGGGGAAGCTCTCCATTCTTCAGGCTGAAGGCCACAGAGGCGTCCAGATTCCGGGAGGTCTCGCCCATGAAGGTGTAGCCATAGGCCGCGTAGGTGAGATCCACCTGATCCGTGAGGGCGCAGCCGTCCAGAACGTAGGTCTGGGCCTGGTCGGAGAGGTTGTTCACCTCAAAGGAGAAGCGGTACACACCGGTGCGGCTGTCATCGTCTCCGAAGGAAACCTTGGGAGTGCCGCCGTTCACGGTGAGATAGGCGGGAGAGGTGATGGCGTTGTACACGTTGGCGGAGCCGGCGCCCTGCTTCCGGGGGGAGTACAGCACGCCGCTCTCCTCCACCACAGGCTCGGCGGTGCTCATAAGCAGGGTCTCGGCCACGGTGTGGGTCTGAGAATCATACAGGTCCAGCTTATCCCGCAGATACTGGAGCACCAGGGTGCTCATACCCGCCACGGCAGGCGATGCCATGGAGGTGCCGCTCTTGGTGCCGTAGCCGCCGCCGTTCACGGTGGAGTAGATGTTGCCGCCGGGGGCGGTGATGTCCGGCTCCAGCTGCAGGTCGGGGGTGACGCCCCAGGAGGAGAAATCGCTCATCTGACCGGCAATGGCGCTGGCAATGGGCATCTGCTCCTCCTTGGGATGTACGGTCAGGGTTCCCTCCCCTTCCGTGGCATTCTCCTTCAGGAGCTGGCCGGAGGCCTGGGAGACAAAGACATTGGGAATCACGCCGGCATCCAGCATATAGCTGAGAGCGCCCTCCACGTTGTCGTAGACAATGAGGGCAATGGCCCCGGCCTCATAGGCGTTCTGCTGTTTGTCCACAAAGGCCAGATTGCCTCTGGATACCACGGCCACCTTGCCTGTCACATCCAGATTCTGATAGTCCTCCGCCGCACCGTAGCCGGGGACCATCACATAGGTCAGCGTCTCACCTGCCAGGTCGGTGAAGGGATAGGCGCCGGCATCCGTAAAGGGGATATCCTGGCCGTTGGCCGTCAGGAAGTTGCACATCACAGAGGCGTTCTCCACACTGGCCACGGTGGTGGCTCCCGTATAGGTGCCGGGAGAGGCCACAATGCCGTTGTCCGGATCCTGGGTCAGGTTCCGGTTGGTGCCGTAGCCATTGCCATAGGCGGCAGAGAAGCTGTTGCCCGCAGAAATGGAAACCACCATGTCACTGTCCAGAATCCGGGCATAAATCTCATCCACATACGCCGCCTCACCGGTAAAGCCGGCGGCAGAACCCAGGGACAGGTTCACTGCATCCGCATTCAGGCGGAAGCAATCCTCCAGGGCGGCCAGAATGTCATCGGAATACGCGCCGCCGTTCTGACCGAAGACCTTCATCACCAGAACCTGGGCATCTGGGGCCACGCCCACCACATCGCTGCCCTCCACGGCATTGGCGGCGGCAATACCCGCCACATGGGTGCCGTGATCTCCGGCGGAGGCGTTGTCATGGTTCAGCTCCAGGTTCTCATCGCAGTAGTTGAAGCCGCGAAAGGAACCTTCTCGCTGCGATACAGCCGCTCCGCCGACAGCTCTCTGCCTGTCCCGGCGGCGTAAATCTCATAGGCGTTGAGGGCCGGAAGCACGGCGGAAACCTCTTCCAGCGTCAGGCTGTCTTCGGTGAGCGCCGGGGCCTCGGCAAAGGCGGGGTGATCATCGTCCAGGCCGGAGTCAATGATGGCAATCCGCATACCCGCGCCGGTGTAGCCCAGCTCTTCCCAGGTCCGGGCAGCGCCCACCGCACTGCCTGCGGTGTACATATCGGGACTGGTGGTCTCCCCCGCCCCGTCCTCGGGAACGTCGTACCTGGGAGCCACAAAAGCGGTCTTCACCCCGGGAATCTGGCGAATCTCCTCCAGAGCGCCGTAAGGAATCTCCACGGCCAGGCCGCTCACCGCGATGCTGTAGCGGTACTTAGCCTCCACTGGCTCCTCCACAATCCGGTTGATGCTCTGAAGCACGGAGGTCTGGCGCTGGGCAAGGGTCTCAGCCTTCCGCACCACATTTGCCCCGTTGGAGGCAATCTGGGCGGTGGTGAAGCCCTGCTCCAGAAGGCTCTCGTCCTCCAGCACCACAATCACCCGAACGGTCTCGTCCGCTTCATAGGGAACCGCCTCCACGGCTTCCCCGGACGCACCGGAATTCTGCTTCAAATCCACACCGGGATTTTCCACCTTTTCCATGGTAACGGTCACAGGCTCCGCCTGCTCCGGCTGGTTGGCCTCCAAAGCCTCATCCAGGCCCTGGACGGAAACCTCCGGATGGGCCGCCTCGGCTTCCAGGCCGATTTCAGGCGTCCGGATCTCCGCAGCCGGGTTCATCGTTACAGTCTCCTGCTCCAAACCCACAGCCATGGCGGGCACCGGGAGCAGACCTGCCAGCATACAGGCGGCCAGCAGCAGGGAGAGAATTCTGTTTCTAAGCTTCATTTATGGTTCCTCCTCTCAGATGCCCGCATAGCGGACGAGAATGGCGGCTGCCTCGGCACGGGTGGCGTTCCCTCTGGGGCACAGCTGCCCGTTGGGATAGCCCTTCAGCAGGCCCTCGGCCACAGCCCAGGACAGGGCGTTCTCCGCCCAGCCGGAGATCCGGTCTGCATCCGTAAACTGGGACAGGCCGGCGGTCTTGGTCACGTCCCGGCCGGAGGCCTTGGCGAAGCGGTACAGCATGGTGGCAGCCTCCTGGCGATCCAGGAGCTTGTAAGGAGCAAAGAGGTTCTCGCCCACGCCCTTGGTGACCCCGGTCTTCACGGCCCAGGCCACGGCGTCGGTATAGTACCGGCCCTCTTCCACATCGGTAAAGTCCGTCTTAGCCTCCACCTCAGGCTCCCCGGCCATGCGGTACAGAACCGTCACAAACATGGCCCGGTTCAGGTTCTCCTGGGGGGCGAAGGTGGTCTCGGTCATGCCCTGGAAAATCCCGGCATGGTAGGCCTTCAGGATATCGCTCTTGGCCCAGTGGCCGTCGATGTCAGTGAAGGGGTTGTAGGCCACGGTGGCGGTACCGGCCTCCACTGTGAGAGTGGTCTCACCGGCGTAGGCCTCAGGAGCCTCAGCGGTGAGGGTCACATCCTCTTCTCCGGCAAAGGTAAAGGTCAGACGCAGCAGGGCGGTCTTCTCCCCGGTGAGGCTGCTT
>JALETK010000107.1 GCA_022781505.1 Clostridiales bacterium
AAGCCCGCCGCTGCCAAGGGCCAGTATATCCGCTCCTGCGTCGTGGCCTCCACCATGGGCCCCGGCGTGAAGGTCAGCACCGCCAAGTACTAATTTGACTGCTTTAACCCCCGGACTCCCAAAAGGAGCCCGGGGGTTTTATCGGTGCCTGAGTGGATTCTGTGAAAATGCAGAACTGGGGTCTGATTTTTTGGACAGACGCACTGTACCGATCTTCCTCCTTCGTGGGAGGGCGGTCTAAAATGCGCCCTACAGCGTATGCATGAGCTGGAGGGTGCAGGGCATTGGAGTGCACAGGGCGATGACGTGGTCGGAGTGGTGCAGGAGGCGGAAGGACAGGGGGCTTCCTGTGAGGGCGGCCTCCGGGAAGTGGAGGTGGAAGCTCAGGTCTGCGGGGTAGCCCTCCAGGCCACGGCCGGTGTATTTTACATAGGATTCCTTCAGGGTCCAGAGGCTGAGGAAAAAACCGTCGGGATCTTCCGAAGCTTCCCAGGCGGCAAGCTCCTGGGGGGACAGAACCTTCCGGGGCAGCCGGGGACTCACCCGGCGGCTCAGAGGCTCGGCGTCCAGGCCCAGGGGACAGGCTCCCAGGGCGCACAGGGCCAGGCTCCTGGTGTGGGAGATGGAGCAGTGCCAGGGGCCGGAGGCGAAGTCCGGCTTGCCCCGCTGCCCCAGAACCAGGCCGGGCTGAGGTTCCCCTGTGACCGCGTGATAGAGCTTTCCCAGCAGGGCGTGGGCGTCCACGCTGCCGTGTCCGGCGGTGGTGGGGGCGGCGGCGAGATAGACAATGGGGGGCATAGGCAGCTCCTTTCGGGTAGAAAAAGGCGCTGTCTCAAAAACTGGTTCTGAAACAGCGCCCTTTTTGGTTGTAAAGAGAATTAGCCGTTGGCGCGCATCTGAGCGAAGCACTCGCTGCAGTACACGGGACGGTCGGACTTGGGCTCGAAGGGAACCTTGGCCTCGCCGCCGCAACGGGCGCAGGTGGCGGTGAAGAACTCACGGGGGCCACGGGCAGCGTTCTTGCGAGCGTCGCGGCAGGCCTTGCAGCGCTGGGGCTCGTTCTGGAAGCCGCGCTCAGCGTAGAACTCCTGCTCACCGGCAGTGAAAACGAATTCCTTGCCGCACTCTTTGCAAACTAAAGTCTTGTCTTCGTACATGAAAAATACCTCTCTTTGGTTAATTGTGTTGCCCCGTAAAGCTCCCATCAAGTAATTTGCTGGTCTGTTATCCAGGGTTGTATGCGAACGGACTTTGCCGTTATCGCTGAAAATGCCGGCTTTGGAACCGGAGCTCTTGAATGGCGGAACGCAGCGAAGCAATCACCCAGAGGAGGAAATGCGCTGTGGCGAACAGTCAAGAGGGGAGCCCACCCGCGGGAGGGCTCCATCTGTTTGTATATTATAACAGGAAAAATGAATTTGTCAATAGTGAATAACTAAAAATTATCTGAGAAAAACAGATTTGTGAAAATTTACGATTCCCGGCAGAGCACCCTACAGAGACAGCTGTGTTTGCCCCACGAAGGGAATCCCCAGGTGCTCATAGGCCAGCTGGGTGACGCAGCGGCCCCGGGGGGTGCGGGTGAGGAAGCCCAGCTGCATGAGATAGGGCTCGTACACGTCCTCCAGGGTGACGGCCTCCTCGCCGATGGTGGCGGCCAATGTTTCCAGACCCACAGGGCCGCCGCCGTAGTTCTGAATGATGGCGGTGAGCATCCGGCGGTCGATGGCGTCCAGGCCCAGCTCGTCCACCTCCAGCCGCCGGAGGGCCAGGTCGGCGGCCTCCTTGGTGATGACGCCGTCGGCGCAGACCTGGGCGAAGTCCCGGACCCGGCGCAGGAACCGGTTGGCGATCCGGGGGGTACCCCGGCTCCGGGCGGCAATCTCCCGGGCGCCCAGGGGGTCAATGTCCATGCCCAGCAGGGTGGCGGAGCGGGTGACAATCCGGCTCAGCTCCTGGGTGGTGTACAGCTCCAGCCGGAGGGATACGCCGAACCGGTCCCGCAGGGGGGCGGACAGCTGCCCTGCCCGGGTGGTGGCGCCCACCAGGGTGAACTTGGGCAGATCCAGGCGGATGGAGTTGGCCGAGGGGCCCTTGCCTACAATAATATCAATGGCAAAGTCCTCCATGGCCGGGTAGAGAATCTCCTCCACCACCCGGTTCAGCCGGTGGATTTCGTCAATGAACAGGATGTCCCCCGGATTGAGATTGGTGAGCAGGGCCGCCAGGTCGCCGGGCTTTTCAATGGCGGGGCCGGAGGTGATGCGGATGTTCACCCCCATCTCATTGGCGATGACCCCTGCCAGGGTGGTTTTGCCCAGACCGGGGGGGCCGTAGAGCAGGGTGTGGTCCAGAGGCTCCCCCCGCCGCCGGGCAGCTTCAATGTAGATAGCCAGGTTCCCCTTTGCTTTTTCCTGGCCGGTGTAGTCCGCCAGGAGCTTGGGACGCAGGCTCACCTCTCCGGCGTCCTGGCCGGTAAAGGTGGGGCTGATGATGGGGGACTCCAGCTCCTGGGAGAATTCTATGCTCATGGTTCACCTCACCCTTTCATGACCATGGCCCGCAGGGCGTAGCGAACCATTTCTTCGGTGCTGGCTTTGGAATCGCAGCCCTTCAGGGCGGCGGAGATCTCGGCGGAGGTGTAGCCCAGCTCCTGGAGGGCCGCCGTGGCCAGGGCCACATTGTTTCCGGCGGTAGGGGAGACCGGGGTGGGGCCGGAGAAGTCCAGCTCCGCGGCGCCGCCGCCGATTTTGTCCTTCAGCTCCAGAATGATGCGCTGGGCCAGCTTTTTGCCCACGCCTTGGGCAATGGTCAGGGCCTTTTCGTCCCCGGTCATTACCGCCAGGGTGAAGCTCTGGGGCCCGCCGGCGGAGAGAATGGACAGGGCCGCCTTGGGGCCCACGCCGTTCACCCCGATGAGCAGCTGATAGCACCGCTGCTCCTCCCGGGAGGCAAAGCCCGTGAGGTCAAAGGCGTCCTCCCGGATGTTCTCGCAGATGTAGAGCCGGGCGGTCTGATTCAGCTTCAGCTGCCCGGCGGTGTAGGCGGAGATGGCGCAGGCATAGCCCACACCCCCGCAGTCCACCACCGCCAGAGACGGCTCCAATATGGATATGGTTCCCTGAAGATAGTAAAACATGGGTCAAACCTCATTCTTACAGTTTGCTTTTTCGACCGGGCAGCAAATCGCCTAACAATTCGGCAAAGAATTCACCGACGCCCTCCAGTATCTCGCCTTCCGTTAGCACCAGAAGCACCACAAAGGTGATAAGACCATAGGCGCCGAAGCCGGCAATGGAGAGAGGATAGGTTGGCTCAACTTCATTCTGGGGCATAACGCGGTTTCCCGCACAGGCAATCAGGAAAAACAGAAAGGCAAAGGCGCAGAAGGTCTGAAAGCTGCCTGTCACGGGGCATACCACCCAGCGGAAAATGCTGTAGCCGGTGAGTCCCAGAGCCGCCAGAACGGAGAGCAGCAGCCACCAAACCTGCCACCGCTTGCGGGGGCAGAGCATTCCCAGACACGCAATGACTCCGGCAGCGGCGGCCCACAGACCGCCGGGAGCCAGCTCCGGAGCGGTGGGAATCATACCGGAGCAGGCGTAGTAGGTGCCCACCGAAAAACCGGCTGCGGCCAGGTTCAGACAGTAGCTGGCAATATACAATAATTTGCACCGCTTCCGGCCCGCAATGTGGGCTATGACGGCCGCTGCTAGAAACATCACGGCCCCCGCCATCCCTGCCCAGCCGGAGGTCCCAAGACCTGCGAGCAGCCGGTCATAGGCAAGGGCAAACCCCCAGGCCACGGAGGCCATGACCGCAAGTCCCAGAAGATACCAGGGCAGCGCCTTTGCGGGCTTTGTCCAGATTCTTTGCTCTATGGGAATCCCTCCTGAAAGCATTGGAGTGGTGGATGTGCAAATGGAGATTGATGGAACAGTTCTGTCTGGAGGGGGCGGGTGGAACGGATTTGTGCCACCTCCAGGGATGCCACGCCTTTCTATTTCAGCAGCCATTGATAGTCCTGACGGCAGTCAACAACCCAATCCACATAAACTGTACTGTCTTTAATCTGATATAGCACCAAATACCAGTTTTCCACATACAGCTTATGGTATTTATTGGGGGGCATATAGGGCTCATTGAAGAAAGGAAACCGCTGGGGCATCTCCTGAAGCGTGCGAATCTCATCCACCAGGCGCTTTCGCAGCTTCATGGCGGCGGGCTTGTTCACCCGAGCGAGAAAGGCGATATGTGTCGCCAGCATTTCCTTTGCCCGTTCAGAGATGATCACCCTGTATTTCACAGTCATACCTCATCAAGAATGCTGCCCAGAAAGTCGTCCAGCTGGTCGATGGTGCAGCCCACTTGGCCCATGGCGCGGTCTTCCTCCACAGCCAGCAGATTCTCCCGCAATTGGAGCATTTTTTCCCGGCGTGTGAAGCTCTCAATGTCCATAACCACCAAGTCACCCTCGCCATTTTTGGTCAGATAAACAGGCTCGGCGCTTTTGCGGCACAAATCGGCAATTTCATTGTAATTCTGGCGAATGGCAGCAGAGGGACGAATGTTCATAACGATTCCTCCTTGTAGCTGAATTCTAATGTTATTATATGTAAATTCTGCTACTGTGTCAACATAAATAACCGTATCTCAGCCCGGATACCTTGCCAGCAGCGACGTGGCGCTGCGGGCGTGGCACAGGGCGATGGCGATGGCGTCGGCGGCGTCGTCCGGGCGGGGGAGCTTCTCCAGCTTCAAAAGCCGCCGGGTCATGTCCATGACCTGGTGCTTGCTGGCGCCCCCGTAGCCCACCACGGCCTGCTTGACCTGCATGGGCTTGTACTCAAACACGGGCACATCCGCCTGGGAGGCGGCCAGGAGCACCACCCCTCTGGCCTGGGCCACCCCGATGCCCGTGGTGACGTTGTGGCCGAAGAACAGCTCCTCAATGGCCAGGGCCTGGGGCCCGGCGGATTTCAGAAGCTGGCACACATCCAGATACAGCATCTCCAGCCGCTTGGGAAACGCCGTCTTCGGGGGGGTGGTGATGACGCCGCATTGAAGGAGCCGGAAGCTGCCGGACTGGGCCTCCAGAATGGCAAAGCCGGTGGTGCCGTAACCAGGGTCGATTCCGAGAATGGTCATATCAGTACCGGTGGGCAATCCAATAGTAATACCCCGCCACGCCGATCACCATGAGAATCAGCAAGATCCAGGCCAGCACCAGCTGCCACCGGGGCCGGGGAACGTAGTGGGGCTTTTCTTCAATCACAGGCTCCTCCTGGGGCTGCTCAATGGGTTCTTTCTTTTCATCCATGGGGTGTACCTCCATCCAGTTGTTGCGTCCATTATAGCACATATATTCGAGAATTCCAACGGGTCTTTTGGAAAAGCCTGCGGCAAATGTAAAGAAACTTTGAATTTCTCCCGGAAGAGGCCGGCGGCGTAATTTGCCTCTTTCGTTTTGGGGAAGGGTATGTTATAATGATACGACTGGATTTGTAAAAAGGGCAGTTCCGGCTTCTCCCGCGGAACGGATTTTGAAATAGCGGCTCCGGGCGTTCCGTCCCTTCCCCAGGGCGGCGGACGTTGGAGGTTCCCCTTAGAAACGGAGGTTTTCCCATGGAGAAACGACAGTTTTTCTGGCAGAAGAAGAAAAAATACTATGAGTTCCCCTGGTGGATGCGCCTGGTAAGCACGGTCTGGTCCGTTGCATGGACGGCGGTGAAGGTCGCCTTCGGCGCGGCCCTGGTGGCCCTGGCGGTGATCTGCATCACCAGCGGCGTGTTTGCCTACATGCTGGGCAACTATCTCCAGGAGGACGTGATTCCCAACGCGGACTTCGACGTGGAGAGCTTTGATCTGGATCAGAGCTCCTTCATCTATTATCTGGATTCCGACAACAACATCAAGGAGCTCCAGCAGATCAACACCACCATTGACCGGGTCTGGGCCACCTATGACGAGATCCCCCAGGATATGGTTCATGCGGCCGTGGCCATTGAGGACAAGCGGTTTTTCCAGCATCAGGGCGTGGACTGGTTCACCACCACCAAGGCCTGCTTCAATATGTTCCTGGGCAGCCGCTCCACCTTCGGCGGCTCCACCATCACCCAGCAGCTGATTAAAAACCTGACCCAGGAGGACGATGTCACCGTCCGAAGGAAGGTGCTGGAAATTTTCCGGGCCCTGCAGTTTGAGGAGCGGTACACCAAGGAAGAGGTCATGGAGTGGTATCTCAACACCATCTACCTCGGCGAGGGCTGCTACGGTGTGCAGAGCGCCGCTGAGGTCTATTTTGCCAAGGACGTCGGCGAGCTGACCACCGCCGAGTGCGCCTGCCTGATCGCCATTACCAACAACCCCTCTCTTTACGATCCGTATATCAACCCGGAGGGCAACCAGCGCCGCCGTCTCATCATTCTCGATGAGATGTATGCGCAGGGCTATATCGAGACCGAGGAGGAGCTGCAGGCTGCCAAATCACAGGAGCTTGTCTTCCGCAACGGTCTTTACGACGAAGAGACATATGTCTGCGGCGAATGCGGCTTTGAAGGCCCGCGCAGCGAATATGTGGAAAAAGAAGACGACGCCTACTTCTGCCCGAACTGCGACACGCAGAACTACGC
>JALETK010000116.1 GCA_022781505.1 Clostridiales bacterium
GAAACACAAAAAAACTCTTTACAAACCGGGAAGTCTCTGCTATAATAGGGAGGCTTGAAAGAAATGCGCCGGTGGCTCAATGGATAGAGCATCGGATTCCGGTTCCGAGGGTTGGGGGTTCGAGTCCCTTCCGGCGTACCATGTAAAAAGCCTGATTTGTCTGTAAGACAAATCAGGCTTTTTACAATGATATCCGTTCCCTGCGGAAACGGATGATATACCTGACGGTATGATATCTGCTTCGCAGATGATATACGCTTCGCGTATGGAGGGAACGGATATTATATCATACTTGCGGAGCAAGTATATCATGCGGCGGTCAGCCGTATATCATATCGCGCAAGCGATATATCATTGAAATGATATCCGTTCCCTGGGGGAACGGGTGATATACCTGACGGTATGATATCTGCTTTGCAGATGATATACGCTTCGCGTATGGCGTGAGCGATATATCATTGAAATGATATCCGTTCCCTGGGGGAACGGGTGATATACCTGACGGTATGATATCTGCTTCGCAGATGATATACGCTTCGCGTATGGAGGGAACGGAGCGCGGATGCAAAAATTTTTTTAAAAATGGCCTTGACTCTCCCCTTAAGGGGAGATGATAGAATCCTCCTTGTAAAGAAAGCAAAGGAGGAGCTTCTATGGATGAACCATACATCTGCGTCAGAAATCTGACAAAATCTTTTGGAGACCGCCGGGTGGTGGACGATCTGTCCTTTGATGTGAAGAAGGGCCAGGTCTTTGGGCTGCTGGGACACAACGGAGCGGGCAAAAGTACCACCATCGATCTGATTCTGGGCCTGAAGGTGCCGGATGCGGGATTCGCGAGGATTCTGAACATGAATGCCGCAAAAAACAGGAGGCGGGTGTTTGAACGGGTAGGCGTACAGCTTCAGCACACCCGGTATCAAAGCAGCATCACCCTGGAGGAGGCCTGTATCGAGTATGCCTCCCTGTATGCCCAGCCGGAAGACTATCAGAAGCTGCTGGAGCAGTTTGGCCTCGGTTCTTTAAGAAAGAGCTTCGTGTCAAAGCTCTCCGGCGGTGAACGGCAGAAGCTGTCTGTTGTGCTGGCGCTGATCGGGAAGCCGGAAATTGTGTTTCTGGACGAGCTCACCACCGGCCTGGATGTTGTGGCAAGGCGCGAGGTGTGGAGAACCCTGATGCAGCTGAAGGAGCAGGGGCTTACCATTTTTCTGACCACACATTATATGGAGGAGGCGGAAGCCCTCTGTGACAGGGTGTGCATCCTCAAGTCGGGGAAAAAGGTGGCGGAGGGCGCCCTTGACGAGGTGATCGCCGCCTCGGGTCAGAACAATCTGGAGAATGCCTATTTGTCCATTATGGGAGAGGAGGAGCTTTTGTCATGAGATTTTTTAGAATGTATCGGGTGGAGCAGAAGCTCTTTTTAAGAACGCCGGATGTGATTCTGTTTAATTTGGCGATGCCGGTGGTTGTGTTGATTCTGATTGCGCTGATTGCCGGAAACAAAACAGAGGCAGCTTCGGGCCTCACATTTCTTCAGAGCTCCTATGTGGCCCTTTCCACTGTGGGCATCTGCTGCAGCGCGTTTATGAGCATACCCATCTCCATTGTTGAGTACCGGTCCCAGGGCGTTCTGAAGCGAATGTACTGCAGCCCCTGCTCTCCCGCAAGGCTCCTGGCCTGTGATACCATCGCAAGCGGCGTCATGGCTGTTATTTCAACCGCAATCTTAACCGCTGCCGCCGTTTTCTTCTTCGGATATCGAATGGCAGGCAATGTTTTGGTGTATATGGGGATCTGGCTTCTTACAATGCTCTCCATGTTCTCCATCGGCCTTATGGTCGCAAGCCTGTGCAGAACCACGAAATCCATGAATGTGGTTACAAGCCTCCTCTACTTCCCCATGCTGTTTTTCTCCGGCGCCACAATCCCGGCAGAGCTTTTTCCGGGAGGCCTCCGGGCCGTCGCGAACATCATGCCCCTTGGGGTGGGAATCAATCTGTTGAAATCCGTATCCATGGGGTGCTATGATAGAATGGCTGTACCGGTTATGGCCCTGATTGGGATTACCGTCCTTTGCGGTACCGTTGCGGTCAAGGCATTCAGATGGGAGTGACGGCTATGGAGATGCGGCAGGAGCATAAACCCTTTGAAGTAAAAGACGGGGGCACCCTCTATAAAATCGGCATGTTCGCGGCGATGAATCACATTACGGTAAAGACCCTGCGCTTTTATGAGGAGCAGGGGCTGCTGATGCCGGTATTTATCAATCACGAGAACGGATACCGGTATTATGCCCTCTCACAGATGGCGGTCATCCACCAAATCACCGCCTTGAAAATGGCGGGATTCACACTGGAGGAAATTGCGCGCATCAATTCCGGAGCCGATGAAGAGGCGGTGCTGCTGAAGAAGAAGTCGGAGCTGATTTCCAGGATCGCTGACCTCACAAGGCAGATCGCCATTGTGGACGGCTATTTGTCCAGAAAGAAAAGCGGCCTGTCTGCCCCTGTGCTGATTAAGACCATTCCGGAGACGACGGTGGCCTTCATGGAAACCAGAATCGCCTCCTACGACTGCCTCTTTGACCGGATGCCGGAAATGGGAGCGCTGATGGAGAAGGCAGGCTGTGTGTGCGCCATTCCGGAATACTGCTTTACCAACTACCTGGAGCCGGGGTACCAGGAGGAGGATGTCCTGGTGGAGCTCTGCGAGTCCGTTGTGGAGGCCAAACCGGAGCTGGGCGGGCTGCGCTTCAAAACCCTTCCCGAAATCCAGGCGACCTGTATTTTTCACAAGGGCTCCTATGGCACATTTTCGGAATCGTATGAGACGGTTCTGCGGTACATCGAGGAAAACGGCTATGAAATCGCCGGTGAAATCAGGGAGAGCTATATTGACGGGATCTGGAATCAGGACGATGAAAGCCAGTGGCTGTCAGAGATACAGATACCGATCCGGAAGAAAACCAAATAATCGCGGAGGAGCGGCCAGGCCGGCAGGTCTGGCCGCCCTCTTTTGTAAAATGTAAGAACAAATCAAAAAATGTTTTCAAATCGTATTGATAAATCCCGGCATTCCGTGTGCTTTATGGTTAAGAACCCAGGCGACTTCATGAAGCAAAGCATAAAATACCCCGGTCCGGCTTTGCTTCGTACGTTTACAGCCTGCGGCTGGACGGGGTTTTTCGCAGTTTTGATTTTTCAGAGATCATGGGGAGGAGCTTCCATGGAAGAAGAAACGTGTTGTGTAAAGGAACAGGAACCCTTTGACAGGGAATGGGCCGTATACGGCTGCCGGGAGAATTGCCGCCTGGAAAAGGGCGTCCTCACCACCAGGGACTGCTGGGCGGCTGACGAGGGCCTGCGGCTGGAGAATGTGGACTTCCGCTTCTCGGCCCGGGCGCCGGAGACTGCGTCCCAGGTGGACATCTGGGCCAGCTTCCGCCAGTTCAACCGGGAGTACCGCTACATGGTGGGCCTCCGGGGCGGCAACCACAAGCACCTCTATCTGGCCCGGCTGGGAGCCGTGGGCTACGACAGGATGCTGGCCCTGTGCCCCCTGGAGTGGTCCGCCATGCCCGGGGTGTGGTATCAGCTCCGGGTGGTCTGCGTGGGGCAGCGGATTGCCGTGTACCTGAACCAGGAGGAGCAGCCCCGCATTCTCTGCGAGGATGAGGACGCCCCCTTCCACACCGGCTGCGTCGCCCTGGGCGGCGGCTTTGTGGAGACGGAGTACAGGGACGTCTCGGTACGGGAGGCGGCGGAAAATGCCCTGGACGGGGTGGAAAAGCAGCCGGATTTTCTGGAGCTGGTCACCCTTCCCCAGGAGCGGAAGGAGGAGGTGCGCCGGAGAGACCGGGCCCTCTACCGCCCCTACGCGGTTCCCCGGCTGCCGGAGGACCGGCTGGAGCTGCCTCTGGACGGGAAATGGCTCTTCATCCCCGACTATGAGGCCCAGGCGGACCCGTCGGCGCCGGCCTATGACGACGCGGGAGCCCACACCATAAACGTCCCCGAATCCTGGATTCCCCTGCAGGCATGGCTGGAGGGGGAGACCATGGGCAAGGATCAGATGAACAAGGGCCAGAGCGACAACTATTATCTGGAGGAATTCGCCCGGTGCCGGAACTACACCTTTGATTCCCAAAAGACCCGGTTCGCCTGGTACCGTCATTACATCGACCTGCCGGAGGGAATCGAAACCAAGTGCGTTCAGTTGGATTTTGAGGCAATCGCCCTGGTGAGCACGGTCTACTGCAACGGCGTGAAGGTTCATGAAAACACCGGCATGTTCACGCCCATGGAGATCGACATCAGCGGCCAGGTTCACCCGGGCCGGAATGTGATCGCGGTGAAGGTCAGCCGGGTGCTCCCCGACGACGGGGCCGGTTCCGGCGGCTCCATCGATGACTTCTATACCAAGGCCCGGGAGAACGACTCTGCCGTTTTGCCTGCTTCCAACTGCGAGCACCGGGCCTTTTGCACCGATGACCTGCCCCACGGCTTCTACACCAACCACCCCGGCGGCATCTGGCGCAGGGTGAAGCTGCGCATCACCCATAAGCTGCACATTGCGGACGTCTGGTTCCGCCCCACCCTGGAGGATGCCTCCCTGGAGGTCACTCTGGCAAATCCCGGGGAGGAGACCCGGGAGGCCACCCTCTCCTATTCCCTCGTCCACACGGTCACCGGTGAGACCCTCTGCGGCGGCGATGTGGAGACCCTTTCTCTGAGCGGCGGCGAAACCCGCGTTATGACCTTCCGGACGCCCAAGGTGGCCCCCCGGCTCTGGGGCCCCGGAACCCCGAACCTGTACAAGCTCACCCTGCGCCTCCACCACCGGGGGGATGTGATCGACACCCGCCGGGAAAAGGTGGGGTTTCGCACCGTAAAATTTGCGGGAAACACCCTCCTTTACAATGGACGGCCCCTGTGGGTGCGGGGCGGGAACCACATGCCCGCCCATGTGCGGCCCAACGACGGGGCCCTTGCGGGCAAGTACATGGAGCTGGCCCTGGAGCACAACGTCATGGCCACCAGAACCCACGGCGCCCCCTGGACCGATGTGTGGATGGACGCGGCGGATGAGGCGGGAATGATGATCTCCCTGGAGGGCACCTGGCCCTGGCTGATGATCGACCACATTCCCAGCGAGCAGTCCCTTGGCATCTGGAAGGGGGAGCTGCGGCAGCTGTTCCGCCGCCACCGGAACCGGCCCTCCCTGTTTCTCATTACCCTGAACAACGAGATGAACTTCTACCTGACCCACGACCCCGACGATGTGGTGCGGGAGAAGGGCTATCTGGTGCAGGGGGGACTGAAGATCGCCCGGGAGGAGTTCCCGGATCTGCCCCTGGTCTGCGACTCCGGGTACTACCGGGGGCCCACCACCCAGCACGGGAAGGACAGGGACTTCTCCTTCGCCAACGGGCGGTATGAGCGAATCATCCAGCCCAACCACTATGACGACGGCGACGCGGACGACCCGCACTTTTACTACGGCTGGTATTTTGTGGATTTCTTCCACTTTATGAACGGGGAGTTTGGCCGGGACATGACCCTGCCCGGGCGGCCCTGCCTGCTCCAGGAGTGCTCGGTGGGGTACTGCCGGGCGGAGGACGGACACGCGGTTCGCGCTTACCTCTTTGACCATCAGACCCCCCAGACCACCACCGGCAAGCGGGCCTATGAGCACAACGACCCCCGCTATTTCCAGCACAACCACGGGTTCCAGGTGCAGGGCCTGGTGGAGATGTTCCGCCGGGTGGAGCATGAGCGGGTCTGCGGGGTGCTGCTGTTCTCCTTCGAGACGTGGTTTTACCATCACCATGACCCCAACCGGATTCAGCCCATGCTCTCTGCCAAGCGGCTGCAGATGGCCTATCAGCCGGTTCTGGCCAGCGCCGAGCTGTTCGGCCGCCACTTCTACGCGGGCAGGCCCCTGGGCACAAACGTGACCCTCATCAACGATGCCACGGACGGCGAGGCCCTGTGCGCCCCCAGGCTGGAGGCCACCCTCCTGGCAGAGGGGAGGGAGCTTTCCCGGGCGGAGCTCCGCTTCGGGGATGTCCCGTACTTCGGCACCGCCTCCCTGCCCCTGGTGCTTCAGATCCCTGAAAAGCTGCCCCATCCCTGCACCCGGGCCAAGCTGGTGCTGAAGGTCTGGGAGAAGGGCCGCCTGCGCTGCCGCAACGAGTATGACCTTGTGCTTGCAGAGGAGACCTGGGCGAGCCCTGCCCCCGGGGAGGAGACCACCTGGTACCTGGCGGACGACCCCGAGGCAAAGCGCCTCCTGAGCGCCCACCATATGGCGGCTTCTCCCTGCGAGAGCCTTTCCCGGCTGGAGGGCCAGAAGGCCCGGCTGCTGGTGGCAAAGACCCTGGGGGAGGAGGATTCCCGGGCGGTTGCCCGCTTTGCCCAGGCCGGTGGCCGGGTTGTCATGGTGAACCAGCGGGATCTGTCCCAGGCCCTCACCGGCGGGAGGGACATCCGCTATACGGAGGACACCACGGAGATTGTCACCATGAATGTGCCGGAGAATTCCGTATTTGACGGCATCGACGAGCTGGATGTTGCCTGGTTTGAAAACGGCAGGGGAGTGCCCTATGTGGCCTACGGGCGGTACAGCCTGGATCGCATGGACGCCGCCCTCTGCGCCCTGGGGGAGACTCTGCAGTGGCACAACTACATTGCAAAGCCCACGGACTATGACAAGCTGGGTGGCACCCCCCTGTTTTCCATGGCGCAGGGCCAGGGAGCCATTCTGATCAGCTCCATCCGCCTGGACGCGGACGGGAAGGACCCTGTGGCCTGCCGGCTGACCCACAATATTCTCAACTGGGATTTCCGGAGGTAACGGCTCCGCTGCCCCATATATGCTGTGCTGCGCGCCTGGCAATCAGCATGTGTTTTTACACCGCGATAAACAAAAGGCCCCCGATTGTCTTCCTGAGGCGAAGCCGGAGGATCTCATGCACCGGGGTTCCGTGTCGGAACCCTTCTGTGCGAGATCCTTCGCGGCCCGCTCAGGATGACAAGTCGGGGGCGGTTGTTTTATCACAACGACAGGGTTGGGGGCCTGGTGGGGTTGGATGGAGCGCAGGGCGGATTTGCAGGTGCCCGGCGGGGGCAGGTGCGTTTGGACGGGGGCGCTGTCGTGGTTCACACCGTAGGGCGGGGGCTCGCCCCCGCCGCCCGCTTTCCGGAAGCTGTGCACCCGATCCGAACGCAATGCACCTCCAAGTCTGTCATTGCGAACCAGCGCGCACGCTGGTGTGGCAATCCGTTTCCCTGCAAGCCGTAAGGCTTGCGCGCCCCGTCAGGGGCGCAATATTGGCCCGGGGCATGACCGGCCTCACGGCCGGTGCAATGCGTTCGCATTGCTTAGGGGACGGATTGCCACGTCGCTTCGCTCCTCGCAATGACAGGTTCGGGGGCCTGGTGCGTTGGGGCGAGGGTGCCAGGCAGATTTGCAGGTGCCCGGCGGGGGCAGGTGCGTTTGGACGGGGGCGCTGTCGTGGTTCACACCGTAGGGCGGGGGCTCGCCCCCGCCGTCAGCTTCCCGAAACCTCCCCGCTGCCTCCAAACCCACCGCACCTCCAAGCCTGTCATTGCGAACCAGCGCGCACGCTGGTGTGGCAATCCGTTTCCCTGCAAGCCGTAAGGCTTGCGCGCCCCGTCAGGGGCGCCATACCAGCCTGGACATATGACCGGCCTCACGGCCGGTGCAATGCTGCCGCATTGCGGGAGAACGGATTGCCACGTCGCTGCGCTCCTCGCAAGGACAGTTTTGGGGGCCTGATGCGTTGGGACGGAGCTGCCAGGCAGATTTGCAGGTGCCCGGCGGGGGCGCGCCCCCGCCCTACGGTTACGCTGGGGGGGCCCGTCCCGTAGGGCGGGGG
>JALETK010000120.1 GCA_022781505.1 Clostridiales bacterium
TAATTGGGAGCATGGCCCGTGTACAGCCCCCCCTCCGCCGGTTCTTCAAAGAGAACCTCCTGCACCGTACCCACCAGGCCGGTAAGGTAGGCCCGCTCCAGCTCCTGGCCCACAGCCACGGCCCGGGCGCTCCGGGCCTCCTTCTCCGCCTTGGAGAGCTGCCCCGGCATACCGGCCGCCGGGGTGCCCGGGCGGCGGGAGTAGGGGAAGACGTGCATGGCTCCGAAGCCGCACCTCCGGGCAAAGGCCAGGGATTCCTCCAGCTCCTCCTCCGTCTCTCCGGGGAAGCCCACAATCAGATCCGTGGTAATGGCGCAGCCGGGGAAGTACCGCCGCAGCAGCTCCACGCTCTCAAAGTACCGGGCGGAGGTGTACTTCCGCCGCATCCGGGCCAGGACGGTGTCGCTGCCGGACTGGAGGCTCAGGTGGAACTGGGGACACAGGTTGGGATACCGGCTGAGTCTCCGGCAGAATTCCTCCGTGACAATTCTGGGCTCCAGGGAGCCCAGGCGCACCCGAATCCCTGCCAGGGCCTGGCACAGGGCCTCCACCAAATCCGTCAGGCTCTGGCCGTTTTTCAGGTCCCAGCCCCAGGAGGCGATTTCAATGCCCGTGAGCACCACCTCCCGGTAGCCTGCCCGGGCCAGTCCCCTGGCCTGCTCCACCGCCTGCTCCAGGGGCTCCGAGCGCACAGGGCCTCTGGCGTAGGGGATGATGCAGTAGGAGCAGAAATTGTTGCACCCGTCCTGAACCTTCAGCATGGCCCGGGTCCGCTCCTCCAGGCCTCCCGCAGGCAGCACCTCAAAGTGCCGCCGCTCCAGAGCCCGGTCCACCTCCTCCAGATGCACCCGCTCCCGGGCCGCCTGGAGCATCATCTCCAGAAAGGCGTCCCGCCCGGCGCTGCCGGAGATCACGTCCACCTCCAGGGCCCGGACATCCTCCGGCTTCACCTGGGCATAGCAGCCGCAGACCCCCACCACCGCCCGGGGATTCTCCCGGCGGCAGCGGCGGATCACGGCCCGGTTCTTCTTGTCCGCCACGGCAGTCACCGTGCAGGTGTTGATCACATAGCAGTCGCAGGGCTCCTCAAAGCTCCCCAGGGTGTGTCCCAGGGACAGAACCCTTTGCTCCATTGCCTGTGTCTCATACTGATTGACCTTACAGCCTAATGTATAAAATGCAAATTTCATGTTAAATTCACCAAAAACCCTTTGCGCAATTGTTAAACTTATAAAAAACTGTCAATTGAAAAATCCATGCTTGCTACTTTATAATATAATCGATATATATAGCCCGAAATCTGAATCCGCCGGAGCTCCGGCAACTGGAGGTGCGAAATGCATGCGTGAATTCGCAATTCGCCTTACAACCGTAGAAGACATTAAGGCATTCGTCCGAATTGCGACCGTTCAGCCCTTTGAAGTTTTTGTGGTCACCGATTGGCAGCGGGTCAGCGCCAAGTCCTTTATGGGCATGTTCAGTCTGGACTTCCGGGGCCCCCTGCGGGTGGTCATGGAGTGCAGCGAGCCGGAGTACCAGTCCTTCCGCCAGGCCGCCGCCGCTTT
This sequence comes from Clostridiales bacterium, assembly GCA_022781505.1. Lineage (GTDB taxonomy): Bacteria > Bacillota > Clostridia > Oscillospirales > Oscillospiraceae > Faecousia. The sequence goes on from JALETK010000120.1 coordinate 1,566, forward strand.
TCTGCTGGAATCGTAGACTTCCCTTGGCTTGCAGTCAGTCCCTGGCTGCAGGCTCTTTTTTTGCCTCCCGGTAGAAAATCATGCTGAACCATGTAACCACATTGTCCCCATACTGGAAGGGCAGACCGCACTCCTCCGCCGTCTGGGTGAGGAGAATGCCGTGGCTCTCGATGCACGGATGCATCCGGTCCGGGTGGCGGCAGGGCCCCTCCGGGTAGGCGCAGCTGCCGCAGATGGCGCAGGCCTCCGTGGACAGGGTGTAGACCTCCACGCCCTGGGCCCGCACCAGCTCCTCCGCCTGACGGGTGACCTCCTCATGGGCGGCCCGGGTGGCCAGGGTGGCGGAGATGTCGGAGATATCGTCCACCTCCGTCACGGTGCACAAAAGGAGATACCGGGGATAGGCCAGGCACCGGGCCCTGCACGCCTCCACGGTTCCCACCGCAGGGGGACAGGCCCAGGTCTTGCCGTACATCTGGCACTCCTTCCGGCAGATGTACCGCACCCGCTCCGTAAAGGTCAGATCCTTGGTGTCCAAAAAGAAATAGCCGTACAGAGGCAGCTCCGCCAGCCCGGCCTCCAGCTTTTCAACATTCATGACGCGCCTCCAAATATCCCAAAAAGGCCTCGCAGCCCTGGGTGATCTGCCGGAATACCCCGGAAAAGTCCCCGGTGTACCAGGGGTCGTCGATGTCCCCGGGGCAATCCGTAAAGTCCAGCAGCCGCCGGCACTTCCCCGCCGGGTCCGCCCCCAGAATCCTCATGAGCCTGGGGCGGTTGTACTCCTCCATGTAGAGGATATAATCATACCGATCATAATCCGCCGCCGTCACCTGGATGGCGGTTTTTCCGTCGCAGGAGATTCCATGCCGCCCCAGCTCCCGCCGGGCGGGAGGATACACCGGATTCCCAATCTCCTCCCGACTGGTCGCCGCCGAGGCAATCCAAAACTCTGCCGCAAGCCCGGCCCGCCGAACCATATCCTTCAAAATAAATTCCCCCATGGGGCTCCTGCAAATGTT
>JALETK010000020.1 GCA_022781505.1 Clostridiales bacterium
CCTTGACGTTCCCATAAAAAGGTGATAAAATAACACACGCAATTCCAATACCCGCCGCTGTGGTGGAATCGGTAGACACAGGGGACTTAAAATCCCCCGGTAGCGATACTGTACGGGTTCGAGTCCCGTCAGCGGCACCAAAAATCGGCAATCTTCGGCAGAAGTTTGCCGGTTTTTACTTATTACTTCTTCACTATTCACTTTTCACTAAAATTGGGGCCGATTTTTGGAAAGTAAGAAGTAACAGTGAATAGTGGAGAAGTAGGATGCGAAAGGTGCGGTTATATGGGCATCCCGTTGCAGGAGAAATCAAAGTTGTTTGCGTTGCAGATTATCAAAGTTTGTAATAAAATGAACGAGAAGAAGCGGGAATCCGTCCTGACCAATCAATTGATTCGCTCCGGAACCAGCATTGGTGCCAATATACGGGAGGCGCTCTATGCCCACGGAAGAGCGGATTTTATTGCGAAGCTGCAAATTGCGCTGAAAGAATGTTCTGAAAGCGAATACTGGCTGGAATGATTGATCGAATTACAAAATGATAACTGGAGGTGTATGGAATTGAAGTACAGGCAAAGGAACACAGTCATTAAAACTATCGCCCTGTTATATCGATATGTATTCCTGCTGGCAATTTTCATCATTCCCCTTTGGATTACGAAGCTGTTTTATGAAAACAGCAGATACGGATTCTGCCTGTGGTTTGGCATTATGAGTATTCTATATGCAGCATATTCGCTGATTGGTTACCTATGTAAATGGAAGCATATCTATTGTGCTTTTCAAAATGCCTATCGTCAGGAAATGACTCCAGACCGTATAAATTGGAACAAAATCAAAAAAAGTGACGCATATGGAATACCTACGATATTTTTTGCATTAGGGTTTATGCTTATTATTGTGTCTTTTCTGTGTATGTGAACAACAAGAAGAGGCGTGTGCTCATTGTATCCATCATCAGGTTCAATACCACGTCGGAGCAAGCTCTATATCGCTTGCTCCGACGTGGTGCCGCTGAAGGGACTTGACAGGGTGGCCTTGCCGGAGGCAAGGCCGCAAAAGGTCCGGTGGATCCTTTGCTGGCCCGTGGGAGCGTCCCGCCGGTTTGAGACGCAACGTAGGGATGTGTCTCAAACCGGGGTATATCCGCACTCCATCTCCCCCGCCGCAAGGAATGCAGCCGCCGGCGATTTTTGTATCGTAAGGCAGTATCTTTTCACGGCAGATGCTGCTATAATCATCTGTAGCAACAGCAGGTTGCTTGGCTTCCCAGGGGAACGATGGTATGATATGTACGAGGTGATGATTCGCATGGAAACAAAGGATGTTATTTTGAAGCTCCGAACCAAAAATGGATTGTCTCAGGATGCCCTTGCGGATAAAATCTATGTGACCCGGCAGGCTGTATCCCGTTGGGAAACCGGGGAAACCGTTCCAAATGTCGAAACACTCAAGCTGTTGTCCAAGCTGTTTGACGTCTCCATCAATACGCTTTTAGGCTCTCCCCGGACCCTGATCTGCCAATGCTGCGGTATGCCTCTGGACGATGCTTCTATCAGCAGGGAACCTGACGGTACATTCAATGAAGAATTCTGCAAGTGGTGCTATGCGGACGGGAAATTCGTTTACACAAGTCTCGAGGAATTGACGGACTTTCTTGTGGCGCATATGTCAAATGAAAGCTGGCCTCCGGACCAGGCGCGGGCATATTTTGAGGCGCAGCTGCCAGAGCTCAATCACTGGAAACAGCCCGAGAAATGAACTTTCCTGATCGCTTGCAGGGTTACCTGCACCGGACACGGAGGGGGTAATCTCCGGGGGAACATTTCCCTTGTCCCGGGAAACCAACAAGAGAAGGGATTGGTTCAAAACGAACGTAGCGATTTTACAAAAGAAGTCCTTAAACCGGCAGCTCTCGCAAAGCACGGCAATCGTTCTCGACACGATGAAAGAAGCAGCGGCGCACGGAGCGGACATCCTCCTGCTGCCCGAGGCGTTTCTGACAGGATATGAATTGCCAATGGCCAATGAAGAGGCCCTCCCGGACGGCAGCCCTTATCTCCTGCAAATATGTGAAGCCGCAAAAGAGCTGCGCCTTGGGGTGGTGGTAACCGCCATCACAAAGGGGAAGGAGAAGCCCCGGAATTCCGCGTATGTGGTGGATAAAACGGGCGCCGTGCTTATGAAGTATTCCAAAGTCCACACCTGTGATTTTGCGGACGAGGCGTGTCTTGAAAGCGGCAGCGCATTTCATGTCTGTGACTTTCACGGTGTCAGGCTGGGAATCATGATCTGCTATGACCGGGAATACCCCGAAAGCGCGCGGGTTCTGATGCTGCAGGGCGCTGAGATCATTCTTGTGCCAAACGATTGCGGCGCAATGAAGCCGCGTCTCGCGGCTCTGTCAACAAGAGCCTATGAAAACATGGTGGGGATTGCAATGGCAAATCCCAATGGGGAAAATGCCGGCAACTCATGCGCATTCAGTCCGATTTGCTGGGATGACTCCGGCCACTGCGTGGACAATGTTCTGCTGATGGCCGACGACAGAACCGAAGGCCTGTTTTACGCTTCGTTTGACATGGATGCCATTCGCAGCTACCGGGAGCAGGAGATGATGGGAAACACCTTCCGCAAGGTAAACGCCTACGGCCTCCTGCTGAGCGAAAAAATCGAATACCCGTTTATACGGGACAACCAGGCCGCCGCAGAGCATAAGCAATAGCGCACCGTTCCCCCTCCCTTTCCGGGCATTACACACATCCGGCATTTTTTGGGGAAGCTGACAGACGCCGGGTTTTCTGCTACGCTCACCGCGCGGAAAGGCTTACTTCCTGCGGGTTCGCCCTGAATAAACGCACGGAACAAATGGCCCGCCGCTTTTCCCTCCCGGACAGGCGGGCCATTTCCTCCAAGAACAGATTGACATTTTTCAATTTATCGTTTATACTGGATGTACAGGAAGCACCTGGGAGGTGATGGAAATGGATTCAGCATACCGGGAGGAGGCCCGGGTGTTCAAAGCGTTTTGCGATGAAAACCGGCTGCGCATTCTGGAGCTGCTCCGCAGCGGGGAAAAATGCGCCTGCAAGCTGCTGGATGATCTGCATATCACCCAGCCCACCCTGTCCCACCATATGAAGATCCTGTGTGACGCCGGGATTGTACAGGGGCGCAAGGAGGGAAAGTGGGTTCACTATTCCATCGATCCCGCAGGCGCGGAGCGGGCGAAGGAGCTGCTGGCCCGGCAGCTTGCGCTGAAGCCCTTCTGCTCACAGGATGGGTGCTGCGCAGAAGAGAATTGAGCCACCGGCAGCGGTGGCTTTTCCCCCGGCAGATTGTTCGACACTTTTCAATTTGTCAATCCAAAGAGACGGCACGTTCGTCTCAGAACCATTCAGACAACAGGTATTTGATGGAGGTATGAATATGGCACTGTTTCATTTTGAAAAGAAGAAGGAAGAAAAGAAGCCCTGCTGCTGCGGCAGCGCAGCTCCCGTGGCGGAGGAGGCCAACTGCTGCTGCGGCAAGGCTGTGGATGGCATCTGCTGCGTGAAGGTTCTGGGCACCGTCTGCAAGTCCTGCCACCAGCTCTACGAGAACACAAAGGCCGCCGTCAGGGCGCTGGGGCTTCCCCTCACAGTGGAGTACGTCACCGATCTGGCAAAGATCATGGAATACGGCGTCATGTCCATGCCCGCCATTGTGGTGAACGAAACGGTGGTTTCCACCGGGAAGGTTCTGAAAGCGGACGATGTGGAGAAGCTGCTTCACAAGCTGGGATACTGACATGAAAAAGGTGGCATTCATCTGTGTCCACAATTCCTGCCGGAGCCAGATTGCGGAGGCGCTGGGGCGGCACCTGGCGGCGGATGTATTTGAAAGCTACTCCGCCGGAACGGAGCGGAAAGACCGCATCAATCCGGACGCCGTGCGCCTTATGAAGGAGCTGTATCACATCGACATGGAGGCTGAGGGGCAGCACAGCAAGCTCCTGTCCTGCCTGCCGCCGGTGGATGTGGTCATCACCATGGGGTGCAACGTCCAGTGTCCTACCCTCCCCTGCCAGCTGCGGGAGGACTGGGGGCTGGAGGACCCAACCGGTCAGCCGGACCCGGTGTTCCGGGAGACCATCCGGCGGATTGAGGAAAAGGTTCTGGGTCTGAAGGCGCGGCTGAGCTGAACCGGCTGCGTTCAAAAGCGCACCCCATTGGGGCACCTTTCTTTTGGCCCCTCAGAAACGCACACAGGACAGGGCCTGCGCCCTGTCCTGTGTGCGTTTCTCTTTGGATGTCCGCCGGTTTACTTTCCCCAGGCCTGGAGGCATTTGTCCAGAAGGGCCTTCAGGGTCTTCTGCTCCTCCTCCGACAGGCAGGACAAAATCTCTCCGGCGTCCTGGTCCTTCCCGGTCATGTTGTGGTGCAGCTGGTGGCCGCACCGGCGCAGGGTCAGCAGGGTCTGCTGGGCCACGCTGGGCTGTGTGTTTTTCTGTTCCTGTTCCATAGTAAGTTCCTCCTTCATGGAAATGGTGATTTACGCGGCGTCGCCGCAGGTCTCGCAGTGCGAAAAAATGCGCGCTGCGGGAGGCCTGTCCAAAAGAACTGGCCTTATATGCTTCCGCAACGCGCATTCTTTCTGATTCTTTTGGCCGCCCAAACCACAGGGACGGCCTCAGATATATGTTATGATGCCCGGAAGATTCCGGAGTCATCCGCCCAAATGGGCCCTCAAGCCGGGGTTTTATCCCAACGCCACATCCAGCACCATCATGGCGCTGAAGCCCACGGCGAAAAACACGGTGCCCACATTGGAATGGCTCCCTGCGGACATCTCGGGAATCAGCTCCTCCACAACCACATAGAGCATGGCCCCTGCCGCAAAGCTCAGCAGATACGGCATGGCGGGCAGCACCAGACCGGCCGCCGCCATGGTGAGCAGGGCACCGGCTGGCTCCACAATGCCCGAGAGCACCCCATAGGAAAAGGCCTTGCCCTTCCGGACGCCCTCGGCCCGCAGGGGCATGGAGATGATGGCGCCCTCCGGGAAATTCTGAATGGCAATGCCCAGGGACAGGGCCAGGGCTCCCATGGCGGAGATGCCGGTGTTTCCCGCCAGATATCCGGCACAGATCACACCCACAGCCATTCCCTCGGGAATGTTATGCAGCGTCACCGCCAGCACCAGCATGGTCGCCCGCTGCAAGTGGCTCTTGGGTCCCTCCGCCTGCTCCGCGTTCCGGTGCAGGTGGGGAATCAGATGATCCAGCAGCAGCAAAAACAAGATGCCCAGCCAAAAGCCCGCTACAGCCGGAACAAAGGACCATACGCCCATGGACTCCGCCTGCTCCAGGGCAGGTATCAGCAGGCTCCACACGGAAGCCGCCACCATGACCCCCGCCGCGAAGCCCGACAGGGCCCGCTGCAGCCGGTCGCTCATGGCGTCTTTCAGAAGAAAGACGCAGGCCGCGCCTAAAACCGTTCCCAAAAAGGGGAGAAAAATCCCCTGCAGCACCTGAAATGTCATACCTCTCATCTCTCCTGTCTGTGCGCCCCATCCGGCGCTCTTTCTACGGCCACCCCGGGGGACCTGCTCAGTTGCTTTCGTCCCTTCTCCCCAGCGCCGCCTTCATGGCCGAAAAGCTCCGGGGACTGACGGCATGCTCCAGCTCGCAGGCGTCCCGGACCGCCGTCTCCTGGTCCACTCCCAGGTCCATCAGCAGCTCCCGGAAAAACCGGTTCCGCTCACAGGTATCCCGGGCAACCTCCAGCCCCGGTTCGGTCAGATACACCCGGCGGCCCTCGTCAATCCGGACATACCCCTCCTGAGCCAGGGCCCTCAGGGCCACGGACACCGTTGGCCGGGACACCTGCATGGCCTTGGCTATGTCCGACCCATGGACACCGTCCTGTGCCTCTATGCCGTATATGGCCTTCAAATAATCCTCTGTAGACTTCCGCTCCTTCATTGCTGTGCCGCTTCACCCCGCCTTCCGAAAAGTGACCAGCCCTTTTTCTCCCAGGGCTCCACAGCAACGCCGGTCACCCGGTATCCCGCGGCGGAAACGGCAGCCCTCAGGGCCTCTTCATTCAAAGGCGCCTCCGCCAGAATTTCCGTCCTCCCCTTGGTGTGGGAGGAGGTGACTTTTTTCACCGGGAATGCCCTGCGAACCGCGTCGTTCACATGTGCCTCGCACATGCCGCAGGCCATTCCCTCCACCTCCAACACAATCCTGACCATAATCATCCTCCCTGTATGCCCCAGCGTGGGCATCTTCCGGTCACTCTTTGTTAGTTATACCTAACCCCCACCATGATAACACCACAGTCTCCGTTTGTCAATCGGCAAAGGGAAAAAACATGAGATTTGCCGGGGAGCCGCCGGAGGCAATGTGACGAACTGAAGCGCACAATGCAGGGCGGCTGTCTGTCCCCCGCCGCGCACCCACTTGAAACCAGGCACTTTTGATTCCTCCTGCGGGGGCTGGTACCTTGGGACGAAACTGCCAATCAGGCTTGCAGGTACCCGGCAGGGGCAATGCCCCCGCCCTACGGCGCCGTAAATACGGGATGATTCCATAAATTTGTGACATTGCGCCGGAGGGCGGCCCCCCGGCGGCGGAACAGGCCGGTCAGGTGGCAAAGCCCGCGTACTGGGTCATATAGAGGTCATAGTATTTTCCCTTGCGCGCCAGCAGCGCTTCGTGGCTGCCCTGCTCCACAATCCGCCCCCGGTCCATCACCACAATCAGGTCGGAGTCCCGGATGGTGGACAGGCGGTGGGCAATGACAATGCTGGTCCGGTTTTTCATGATCTGCTGCATGGCGCTCTGGATGGCCTTCTCCGTCCGGGTGTCCACATTGGAGGTGGCCTCGTCCAGAATCAGAATCCTGGGATCGGCCACAAAGGCCCGGGCAATTGCCAGGAGCTGCCGCTGGCCCTGGCTGATGTTGCCGCCTCCGGCGGTGAGGACGGTGTCGCAGCCCTGGGGCAGCATGGCGATCATCTCTTTGCTGCGGCTCATCTCCAGGGCCCGCTCCAGCTGCTCCTGCGTCACGGCCTCGTTGGCGTATTTCAGGTTGTTCCCGATGCTGTCGGCGAACAGCACCGTATCCTGGAGCACAATGGCCACGTTCTTGCGCAGGCTCTCCCGGGATACGCCTCCGATGTTCTGGGCGCCAATGCGGATTGTGCCTCCGTCTATGTCGTAAAACCGCATGAGCAGATTGACCACCGTGGTCTTTCCGCTGCCGGTGGAGCCCACCAGGGCCACCTTCTTTCCGGAGGGAACCGTCAGGGTGAAGTCCCGGATTACCGGATGGCCCGGCTCATAGGCAAAGTTCACGTTCTCAAAATACACGGAGGTGTCCTCTTCCGCCAGGGTCTCCCCTGCCATGTCCTCCCCATCCTCGTCCAGAACCGCAAACACCCGCTCCGCACCGGCAATGGCCGTCTGCAGCTGGCCGTAAATCTGGGCGATCTCGTTGATGGGGCGGCTGAACTGCTTGGCATAGACGATGAAGGCGGAGATCACGCCCACGGAAATCAGTCCATTCACCGAGAAGTAGCCGCCAAAGGCGGCGATGATTACAAAGCCGATGTTGCCAATGCAGTTCATAATGGGCCCCATAACGCCGCTGAAAATGTCGGTGCGGATACCGGCCTTGGTCAGGGCGTCGGAGGTCTCGCAGAATTCCTCCGCCGTCGCGTCCTGGCGGTTGTAGGCAACCACCGTCCGGTAGCCGTAGATCATCTCCTCCACCGTACCGTTGAGCTGCCCCAGGAGCTGCTGCCGCTTCCGGGAGAATTTGCGGACCTTCCTGGAGAGAATTTTCGTGGCAAGCAGGGTGAGAAGCACCGTGGCGCAGCTCAGCAGCGCCAGCTGCCAGCAGTAATAGAGCATAATCGCCACCGTGCCCAGAATGGTCAGCACCCCGGAGAACAGAGAGGGCAGGGACTGGGAGACCGTGGTGGAGATATTCTCAATGTCGTTGGTCATCCGGCTCATCACATCCCCGTGGGAATGGGTGTCCAGATAGCGGACGGGCACATCCACCAGCTTCCCGAACAGCTCCTCCCGCATCCGCTTGACCAGGCGCTGGCTGATTCTGGCGCTGAGCAGCCCCTGGAGCAGCTGGCAGCCGCTGTAAACCAGGTAGACGCCCAGCATCAGCCCCAGGCAGGCAGGGAGGTTTCCGGATTTGCTGCCTGCAATCATGTCAATGGCGTTGCTCTGGAGGCTGGGGGCGTACACCCCGCACAGGGTCCCGAACACAACCACCAGCAGCATGAACAGCACCATGGCCTTTTCCCAGGCAAAGTAGGTGACAATCCGCCGGAGGGTACCGCCCACATTTTCGGCGTGCTCCGCCTCGGCAAATCTGGCGCCCCGGTTCATGCCGGGAATGGTCCTCTCCAGCAGCTTTTTCTCGTCAGCCATGATGCTCCTCCTCCCCCATCTGAGACTCGCAGATGTCCCGGTAAGCCCGGCAGCTCTCCAGCAGCTCCCGGTGGGTGCCGCAGGCCGTAATGGCGCCGTTTTCCAGCACCACAATCCGGTCGGCGCGGCGAACGGAGGCAATCCGCTGGGCAATGATGATTTTTGTACAGTTGGGACTGCTGTCCTCCAGGGCGGTGTACAGATCCGCCTCGGTCTTCAGGTCCAGGGCGCTGGTGGCGTCGTCGAAAATCAGAATCTCCGCGTCCTTCACAATGGCTCTTGCAATGGAGAGCCGCTGCTTCTGCCCTCCGGACAGGCTCATGCCCCGCTCGGCCACCATGGTGCCATAGCCCTCCGGCGTGTTTTCAATGAAGCCCGATGCCTGAGCCGCACAGGCCGCCCGGACGATGGCAGCCTCCCCGGCTTCGGGATTTCCCCAGGCGATGTTCTCGGAGATGGTCCGGCTGAACAGCTCGCTTTTCTGCAGGGCGAGGGCGATTTTCTCCCGCAGGGCCTTCAGGTCATACTCCCGCACATCCACCCCGTCCACCAGGACGCTTCCCTGGGACACATCGTAAAACCGGGGAATCAGGCTTACCAGAGAGGACTTGCCGCAGCCGGTGGTACCCATGATGGCCACCGTCTCCCCGGCCCGAATCCGCAGGCTGATATTTTTCAAAACCTGCCGGCTGCTGCCGGGATAGGAGAAGGACACGTTCCGGAACTCAATCTCCCCCCGGGCCTCGGTTTTCCCGTCAAAGCCCCCGTCCCGGAGCTGAGGCCGGGTCTCCAGAATTTCCCTGACCCGCTTCCAGGAGGCAATGCCCCGGGAGATGTTCTGAAACAGCATCACCAGCATCAAAATGCCGTTGAGCAGCTGGGTGGTATAGGTGATGGCCGCCATGATGCTGCCGGGGGTGGCGGTTCCCCGGCCCACCTCATAGGAGCCTGCCACCAGAATCACCGTCACAACAACGTACATCAGCCCATTCATGACGGGATTCATAAAGGCGAAAATGGTGAGCACCCGGAGCTGGGTTTGAATCAGCTGGTCATTGGCCTTGCCGAAGCGCACCTTTTCATAGATCTCCCGGACACAGGCCTTGATCATCCGGATGCCGGACACATCCTCCTGCATAATGGAGTTGATTTTGTCCAGCTGGGTCTGGAGCTTGCTGAACAGGGGATTGGCCTTGCTCAGGCAAAACACCAGGCAGCCCACAATCAAGGGAAAGGCGCACAGTACAATGAGGCCGAACCGCTGGTTCAGGCGGAACATGAAGAATATGCTGCCGAATGTCAGCATGGAGGTGCGAATCAAGCCCCGGACAAACTGGGAGACCAGGTTTTGCACCTGGGTGATGTCGTTGGTCACCCGGGTCACCAGGGAGCCTGCTCCAAACCGGTCCACCTGGGGAAAGGAGAAGGTCATAATATTGCGGAAGGCGTCCTTCCGCATCTCATTGCCGATGTTCTGGCCGGTCATGTGCACAAACACGTTGTTCAGCGAGCCGCACAGGCCGCCAAAGAGCACCAGGCAGATCATTTTCAGCCCCAGGCTCCAGATCAGGCTCAGATTTCCAACGCCTCCCGTGTTCACCCCCAGAACGCCGTCGTCCACAATGCCGCTCATAATCTCCGGCTGCAGGAGATCCATGAGCACCTCCCCCACCATAAACAGGGCGGCAATGATTCCAAAGTGCAGGTACCGCTTAACATATTTCCACATCTGTCTATTCCTTATGTCCCCTGGGGCCGTGGTGCCCGTGACCCTTTCTGTGATTGGGGCCCTGCTTCTCTCCCCTGCCGTATTGCTGCTCCCAGGCGCCGTTCAGCTTCTCCAGCAGACCCAGGAGGGTCTCCTTTTCCGCCTCCGACAGGCAGGAAAACATCTGCCGGTGCCGGGCCTCCCGCTGTGCATAGGCCTCCTCCGCAGCCGCCTGCCCCGCCTCGGTCAGGAGAATGTCCGAGGTTCTCCGGTCCTCCTCGCTGGGTGCGCGCCGGAGGAATCCCGCGGCCTCCAGCTTGCCAATGAGCTCGCTGGCTGAGCCCGGCTGAATGCCCAGCCGCTCCGTCAGCTCCCGCTGGGTGATGGCGGGGGCATCTCTCAGAATCATCAGAACCCGCCGCTGGCTCTCCCTCCCCTCATACATGTGGTGCATGGTGTGCCAGATGTCCCGGAAATTCCAGATCAGCTTGTTGTTGTCGTCCAAGGCCCCATAGCGATCCTCCATTTTGGCTCCTCCTTTTTGTTTAGGTACCTTAACTTTATAGCACAGGCCTCAAATTTGTCAAGGTACCTTGACAAATTTGAGGCCTGTAAAATTTTGCCGGAACCGGGGAGGCGCAGCCCTCTGCGCCTCCCCGGCCGGTTATTTTTGGCAATGGCAGGCGCCGTGCATGGCGCAGTGGGCGCAATTGTTGCCGCAGGAGGACTTGCCCCGCCTCTTCTCCCGGAGCAGGTGCCCGGAAATCAGGGCCACAATTGCAATCAGCGCCAGGCTAATAAGAATGGTTCCAATGTTTGCTTCAATCCATGGGAGCATGGGGAATCCCTCCTGTGGGTTTGATGCCGGTCAGACTCTGCTGCCGGTCTTGGCAGAGCACTTCGCCGCCTCCTTGTAGGGCCTCAGGAGCATGTAAACCATGAGGGCCAACACAGCAAAGGCAAAGATCAGGCCGATGACGTTCAGGCTGCCGGTGAAGGCCTTGCCGAACTGGTTGACCATCAGGGCAATGGCGTAGGCAAAGCAGCACTGATATCCAATGGCAAACCAGGTCCACTTGGGGTTGTTCATCTCCCGCTTAATGGCGCCAATGGCCGCGAAGCAGGGGGCGCACAGGAGGTTGAACACCAGGAAGGAGTAGCCGGTGATGCCGTTGAAGGCCAGGGCCAGATTCTGGTAGACCGTGCCCTCTCCGCCGCCGTAGAGGATGCCCATGGTGCCGACGATGTTCTCCTTTGCCACCAGGCCGGTGATGGAGGCCACGGCGGCCTGCCAGTTGCCCCAGCCCAGGGGCTTGAAGATCCAGGCGATCACACCGCCGATGGCGGCCAGAATGGAGGAGTCAATCTCCTCCTCGGAGAGCATCCGGAAGGTGCCGTCCACGAAGCCGAAGTAGGTGGTAAACCACACAAAGATGGTGGAGAGCAGGATGATGGTACCGGCCTTCTTGATGAAGCTCCAGCCCCGCTCCCACATGCTCCGCAGGACGTTGCCCACGGTGGGCCAGTGGTAGGCGGGCAGCTCCATGACAAAGGGGGCAGGCTCTCCGGCGAAGGGCTTGGTCTTCTTCAGCATAATGCCGGAGACGATAATGGCGGCCATGCCGATGAAATAGGCGGAGGTGGCCACCCAGGCGCTGCCGCCGAAGAGGGCGCCTGCGATCATGGCGATGAAGGGAACCTTGGCGCCGCAGGGGATGAAGGTTGTGGTCATGATGGTCATCCGGCGGTCCCGCTGGTTTTCAATGGTGCGGGAGGCCATGATGCCGGGCACGCCGCAGCCGGTGCCGATGAGCATGGGGATGAAGCTCTTGCCGGAGAGGCCGAACTTCCGGAACACCCGGTCCAGAACGAAGGCGATACGGGCCATGTAGCCGCAGGCCTCCAGGAAGGCCAGCAGCAGGAACAGCACCAGCATCTGAGGCACGAAGCCCAGCACCGCGCCCACACCGGCCACAATGCCGTCCAGAATCAGCCCGCTGAGCCAGTCCGCCGCATGGGCCTTCTCCAGGCCCGCTTCCACCAGGACGGGGATGCCGGGCACCCACACGCCGTAACCGGCGGGGTCCGGCTCCTCAAAGCCATTTTCCTCCAGGTAGGCCACCGCGTCCACATAGGTCATGGGGACGGTGGTCTCCTCAGAGGCGCCGTCGGGGATGGCGTCATAGTACGCAGTCAGAGTATGGACGGCCAGGGTCTCCTCGTCCTCCACGTCCACCGTGGCGGAGGCGGTCTCAGGCCGGAGGGCTTTCAGCGCCTCCAGCGCCCCGGCGGCATCGAAGTCCTCCTCTTCGGGGTCGATCTCCGCAAAGGCGCTCACCGCCTCCATGGCGGCGGTATAGCCGTCGCTGGCCTGGGTATAGGCGGAAGAGCCAATGCCCAGCAGGTGCCACCCGTCGCCGAACAGGCCGTCGTTGGCCCAGTCCGTGGCGAAGGAGCCAACCGTGACCATGGCAACGTAATACACCAGGAACATCACCAGGGCGAAGATGGGCAGGCCCAGCCAGCGGTTGGTGACAACCCTGTCAATCTTGTCGGAGGAGGAGAGCTTTCCGGTGGATTTCTTCTTGTAGCACCGCTTCATCAGCTCGCCAATGTAAATATAGCGTTCATTGGTAATGATGGATTCGGCGTCGTCGTCCAGCTCCTCCTCGGCGGCCTTGATGTCCGCCTCGATGTGGGACAGGGTTTCGCCCTTCAGATCCAGCTGCTCCAGAACCTTGTCGTCCCGCTCAAAAATCTTGATGGCGTACCAGCGCTGCTGCTCCTCGGGCAGGCCGTGGACAGCCGCCTCCTCAATGTGGGCAATGGTGTGCTCCACCGGGCCGGAGAAGGTGTGCATGGGCACGGTCTTCCCGTTCTTTGCCCCGTCGATGGCTGCCTCGGCGGCGGCCAGAATGCCATCCCCCTTCAGGGCGGAGATCTCCACAATCTTACAGCCCAGGGCCTTGGACAGCTCCTGGGTGTTGATCCGGTCGCCGTTCTTGCGGACCACATCCATCATGTTGATGGCAACGACCACAGGGATGCCCAGCTCCGTCAGCTGGGTGGTCAAGTACAGGTTCCGCTCCAGATTGGTGCCGTCGATGATGTTCAAAATGGCATCGGGGCGCTGGTTGATGAGATAATTCCGGGCCACAACCTCCTCCAGGGTGTAAGGGGACATGGAGTAGATGCCGGGAAGGTCGGTGATGGTCACGTCCGGGTGCTTTTTCAGCTTGCCTTCCTTTTTCTCCACGGTGACACCGGGCCAGTTGCCCACAAACTGGTTGGAGCCGGTCAGTGCATTGAACAGGGTGGTTTTGCCGCAGTTGGGGTTGCCCGCCAGGGCAATTCTCAGTTCCATAGAAATTCCTCTCCTTTCGTTAGCGTCTACTAACCTTTCATGAAATAAACAGGGGCCTGCGCCCCGGGACAAGGTTTTATGACTCGATCTCGATCATTTCCGCGTCCGCCTTGCGGATGGACAGCTCATAGCCGCGGACCGTGATCTCCACAGGGTCGCCCAGGGGCGCCACCTTGCGGACATGCACCTCCACGCCCCGGGTGATGCCCATGTCCATAATCCGGCGCTTCACCGCACCCTCTCCATGGAGCTTCACCACCCTGACCGTATCCCCGATTTTTGCCTGCCGAAGTGTTTTCATGCTGCTCTCCTCCTTTTTGATTGGAATGACTCAGGGCAGAACAATCAAATCATGATTTTCTGCGCCATTTCCTGACTGATTGCCACGCGGGCCTCTTTCACCTTGACGATTACATTGCCGCCCATGGCGGCAATGACGGACACTCCCGTGCCAACCACAAAGCCCAGATTCTCCAGATGCTTTTTGACCTCCGGCTTTCCGCCGATTTTCTTCACCACATACTCCTCGCCGGTGTCTGCAAACGTAAGCGGCATCATTGGCGCACCCTCTTTGTCATGTTTTAATTAGTGGACGCTAACCTTCGCGGCCACAGAATGGTTAGCAATCGCTAACCGGAAATTATAATAGCGCCGGCGGCGGGTTTTGTCAAGCCCCTTTTTCCAGTTTTTTGAGAATTTTGATTCTCCCCCCTTGGAGCCATTCTGCACATTGACGGTTGAAAATCCGGTGTGGTATAATTGTCCCGGACAAAATCCGCTCCCGGAGGCCGGGAGCGCATCCCATATACCCCCTTAAAGGGAAAGGAGTGCCACCCAAATGATCACTTTTGACGCCGAAAGCCGGTGCTTTCACCTTGCCAATGACCGGATCAGCTACATCATCCGACTGGGCGCCGGGAAATATCCCCTGCACCTGTACTGGGGCCCCCGGGTACGGCGTGTCTCGGAGGATCTGCTGAGCGCCCTCAGCGCCTATACGGACGAGACCTTCTCCCTCCACGGCCTTCCTCTGGACCGGCTGCCCCAGGAGTGCCCCACCTACGGCTGTGCCGACCTGCGGGAGGGGATGCTCCAGGTGCGCCACGCCGACGGAACCCACGCGCTGGATCTTCAATATGAGAGCCATGCCATTCTCTCCGGCAAGCCTCCTCTGGCCGGTCTTCCCTCCGCCCGGGGAGAGACGGCCCAGACCCTGGTGCTCACCCTGACCGACGGCTGCAGCGGCCTTTCCGTCCGGCTTTTGTACACCCTCTGGGAGGATGTGGACATTATTGCCAGAAGCGTGGAGATTGTGAATCGGGGCAGCGCTCCTGTGGTGCTGGATCGGGTTCTCAGCGCCTGTGTGGACTTTGAGCAGGCAGACTTCTCCCTTCTGACCCTCAGCGGCGCCTGGGCCCGGGAGCGCCAGCCCTTCCTCCGGCCCCTGGTTCCCGGGGATCAGGGGGTTTCCACGGCCCGGGGCGCCTCCAGCGCCCAGACAAGTCCCTTCCTGGCCCTTCTCTCCCCGGGCGCCACGGAGGAGCAGGGCCTGGTTTACGCCTTCGCCCTCTGCTACTCGGGCAGCTTCACCGCCTCGGTTCATGTGGATCAGGACTTCACCGCCCGGGCCATGCTGGGCATTCAGCCCTTTGGCTTTTCCTGGACTCTCGCGTCCGGGGAGCGCTTCCAGGCTCCGGAGGCCTATCTCTGCTGCTCGGCCCAGGGCCTGGGTGGCATGAGCCGCCAGTTCCACCGGCTGGTGCACCGGCACATCACCACCGGCCCCTATGCCCAAACCGCCCGGCCCATCCTCATCAACAACTGGGAGGCCACCTATTTTGACTTCAACGAGGAGAAGCTCCTGGCCCTGGCCCGGCAGGCCAGGGCCGTGGGCATTGACCTGTTTGTTCTGGACGACGGCTGGTTCGGCCACCGGGATCGGGACGACTCCTCCCTGGGAGACTGGTGGGAGGATCTCCGGAAGCTGCCCCAGGGCCTTGGGGGACTCTCCTCCCAAATTCACGCCATGGGCATGAAGTTCGGCCTGTGGGTGGAGCCGGAGATGGTCTCCCCGGACAGCCGGCTGTACCGGGCCCATCCCGACTGGTGCATCCACGTCCCCGGCCGCCTGCGGACGGAGGCCCGGCATCAGCTGGTGCTGGATCTCAGCCGTCCGGAGGTTCGGGACTACATCGTGGAGGCCATCAGCGAAGCCCTCACCCGGGGGCAGGTGGATTATGTCAAGTGGGACATGAACCGGAACATCACCATGTGGGGCTCCCAGGGTCTCCCCGCCGGCCGGCAGCAGGAGCTGCCCCACCGGTACATCCTGGGCCTCTATGAGGTCATGGGCCGGGTCATCCGCCGCTTTCCCCAGGTGCTCTTCGAGAGCTGCGCCGGGGGCGGGGGCCGCTTTGACCTGGGGCTCATGTGCCTGATGCCCCAGGCCTGGTGCTCCGACGACACGGATGCCTGGATGCGCTGCCGCATTCAGTACGGCACCTCCCTTCTTTTCCCGCCCTCGGTCATGGGGGCCCATGTCTCTGCCGTGCCCAACCACCAGACCGGGCGCTCCTCTCCCCTTTTTACCCGGGCCGCCGTGGCCATGGGTGGCTCCTACGGCTACGAGCTGGATCTGGGCAAGCTGCCGGAGGCGGAGCTGGCCCAGATCCGGGAGCTGAACACCCGGGTTCACTCCATGCAGCAGCTACTGCTGTACGGCGACTTCTACCGGCTGCGCTCCCCCTTCTCCGGCAACGACTGCGCCTGGATGAGCGTGTCTCCCGACCGGCGGGAGGCCGTGGTCACCCATGTCTTTGCCCTGGCCCAGCCCAACACCAAGCCCCGGCTCCTGCGGCTCCGGGGCCTTGACCCGGCCCTGGACTACCGGGACGCCGATACCGGCCGGGTCTGGGGCGGCGACGAGCTTCTGTCCCGGGGCCTCCGCCTGGAAACCCCCTGGAACGACTATCAGGCCCAACAATTCCACCTGGTGGCCCTGCCTCATGGGGAAAGCCGGGTGTGAGGAGAAGCCCCTGACGGAAGTTTTTCCCCTTCGCTCCCCATTTTCTCCTCCCTTTTTACAATTCTCATATTGCAGAATTTACAAGAATTTTCTATAATAGTACCATAATGCAATGCGGGGCTCCTCTCGCACGCCAAAGGGGGAATCTCATGCCCGCAACCTATGCCCACTACCGGTTTGGTCAGGCCGTGCTGGCCCGGCTTCCGGAGCGGGAGCGAAAGATCATTTCATCGGAACAGGAGCTGTTTTCCATCGGGCTCCATGGGCCGGACATCCTGTTTTATTACCGCCCTCTCTCCTCCAATCCCATCTGCAAAACCGGCTATGACATGCACAACCAGCCCGGCCTGGCGTTCTTCCAGGCTGCGGGAGACCGGCTGAAGGCGCAGCACTTCGCCCCGGCTCCCACAGCCTACCTCTACGGCTTTCTGTGCCACTTTGCCCTGGACGTGGCCTGCCACGGCTATGTGGGGGAAAAGGAGGCCGCCAGCGGCGTCTCCCACGGGGAGATTGAGACGGAGTTTGACCGGTTTCTCCTGACTGAGGAGGGAAGGGACCCGGTGAAAACCTCCATCACCGGCCACTTTCACCCCTCCCGCCGGAGCGCGGAGGTGATTGCCGGCTGCTTTGGGAATCTCTCCCCGGGAGAGGTTCTGGAGGCTCTCCGGTCCTTCCGGTTTTTCCACTGGCTCTTCCTGGCTCCCTCCCGGGTAAAGCGGGGGGCCCTCTTCGCCGGGCTGAAGCTGGCGGGGCAGTACGACGCCATGCGGGGCCTGGTGATGAACCGCGTCCCCAACCCCCTGTGCCAGGACAGCTGCCTGCGGCTCCAGGCCCTGTCCCGGGAGGCCGAGGACACAGCCCTCCGGCTGATTCCCGGCTTCAGGGACACCGTCTCCGGAAGCATTCCCTGGGACGGTATCTATCAATACGACTTTTCCTCACAGTACAAAGGAGGCAATCATGAAGTTTAAGCTGAACCCCCTGGAGAAAAAATGGATTCTCTACGATGTGGGAAATTCTGCCTTTACCCTGCTGGTGGCAACCCTGCTTCCCATCTATTTTAACGCCCTGGCCGGCAGCGCCGGCCTCTCCCAGGCCAATTACCTGGCCGCCTGGGGCTACGCCACCTCCCTGGCCACCATTCTCGTGGCGCTGGCCGGGCCGGTGATCGGCACGATGTCCGACTCCCGGGGGCGGAAAAAGCCCCTGTTCATCGCGTCCATTCTGGTGGGCTCCGCTGCCTGCCTGTGTCTGGGCTTTGCGCGGCAGTGGCTGGCCTTCCTGGCGGTCTTTGTGATTGCCAAGGCGGGCTACTCCGTGAGCCTCATTATTTACGACTCCATGCTCCCGGACGTCACGGACCCGGAGCGGATGGACACCGTCTCCTCCCAGGGCTACGCCTGGGGCTACATCGGCAGCTGCCTGCCCTTCGTGGCCTGCCTGGGTCTGGTGCTGGGGGCCGACGCCCTGCACATCTCCTCCATGACCGCCATGCTCCTGGCCTTCCTGCTGGTGACCGTCTGGTGGATTGTCATGTCCCTCCCCCTGGTAAAGAGCTACCGCCAGAAGCACTTCCTCCCCAGCGCCCCCGGAGCCGCCCGGCGCACCTTCTCCCAGCTCTGGAGCACTCTGAAGGAAATCGCCCACACCCGCCAGATTCTCATTTTCCTGCTGGCCTTTTTCTTCTACATCGACGGCGTCTATACCATCATTGACATGGCCACCGCCTACGGCGAGGCGCTGGGTCTGGATCAGACCGGCCTGCTGCTGGCCCTCCTGGTGACCCAGGTGGTGGCCTTCCCCAGCTCTATCATCATCGGCCGCCTCTCCCGCCGGGTCTCCCCCGCCCACCTGATCACCGTGTGCATCTGCGCCTACTTCGGCATTGCGGTATTCGCCCTGTTCATGAGCACCCAGGCCCACTTCTGGATTCTGGCCGTGTGCGTGGGCCTGTTCCAGGGTGGCATTCAGGCCCTGTCCCGGTCCTACTTCACCAAAATCATCCCCGCGGAGAAGTCCGGAGAGTACTTCGGCATTCTGGACATCTGCGGCAAGGGAGCCTCCTTCCTGGGCACCACCGTGGTAAGCGTCGTGGCCCAGGCCACCGGCAGCGCCAACCTGGGCGTTGGCGCTATCGCCATCTTCTTCCTCATCGGCCTGGCCCTGTTCCGGGCCTCCGTCCGCTGCGCCAAATAAGCCGCCTTTTCACCTGTATCACAAAATCCCGTGTCCCGGAGAGAACCGATCGTTCCCTCTGAGACACGGGATTTTTTAAATTTGCCTCTCACAGCACCCGGGTCATGGGAAGATAGGGGGATTCCCTTTGCAGCGCCCGGAAGCCGTTTTTCTCCCAGAAGGCCCTGCTCTGGGGATTGCCCTTGTCAACTCCCAGCTCCGCCCGGCGGAAGCCTGACGCTTTCAGGCGGGCAAAGCACGCCCGGATCAGCCGGCTGCCCAGGCCCCTTCCCTGGAATGCCCGGTTCATCATGAAAAATCCGATGTAGGCGCAGGATTCCTCCGGGTAGCCCAGCACCAGATCCATCACGGCCACCAGGGTTTCTCCCTGCCAGAACCCCAGGAAATGCTTGTCCTCCGGCCTTCGTCCCGGGGGAAGCGCCCGCATGTCCTCCAGAATCCCCTCCAGCGTGGGCTCCGGGGGATGATACGCATAAAACAGGGGATTTCCCCGGCACAGAGCCAGAATGGTCTCCCCGTCCGCCGGGGTCAGAGGACGGACGTCCAGTGTCTTCTCCATGGCGACATTCCTTTCCGAACTTCTCCCAAGAGCGTGGCATTCAGGGGGCAGCAAGGCTTCACCTGCCCTCGAAAGCGCTCTGCAATCGTGGATTTTCTCCCCTGTGTTTCAATGGAACCCCCCAGAAAACAACAAGTCGCCAATCCCTGATAATCTATTTTACCACAGGCTCTTACAAAATAAAATAAGGAATTTTGCTCCCGGCTTTCCCATGCTGTTTTTCCCCTCTTCTCCAAGGTTGGCTCCAGGCCCGGCAGCATGGGCATTTACCGGGCCGTCTTCCGGGAGAAGCTAAAAAATGGTTCCGCTTTCCTTTCCCATGTGCTATAATCGGGGTAAGGCGGCCATTGGTGCGGCGTCTGCCGTCCTCCTGAGACTTGTACCAGGCCCAATAACGCCATTGCCGCAGCCACGAAAAAACACCATGGGGAGGAACCATATGAATCCAATCATAGAAACCCTTACGCTGGAGGAAAAATTCCGTCTGCTCACGGGCGCTGACAACCACGCCAGCTTTGCCATAGAAGAAAAGGGCGTAAAACAGATGCGCTTCCACGACAGCCCCTTTGGGGTGCGGATGCAGACGGAGGACACCCAGGCGCGGCAGGACTTTGCCCAGGAGATTCGCTCCGCCTTTCCCAACGCCACCAAAAGTCCGGAGGTAGTCTCCACCGCCTTCCCCGCAGGCTGCGCCCTGGGCGCCACCTGGGACACGGAGCTGCTGGAGGAGCTGGGAGAGGCCCTGGGCCAGGAGTTCTCCGCCTATGGCATCAACGCCGCCCTGGGCCCGGCGGTGAACATCAAGCGCCACCCTCTGTGCGGCAGAAACTTTGAATACCTCTCCGAAGACCCCCTCCTGGCCGGAAAGCTGGGAGCCGCCTATGTGCGGGGGGTGCAGAAGAATCAGGTTGCCGCCTGCCCCAAGCACTTCACCGGCAACAACCAGGAGCGGGGCCGTTTCTCCGTCTCCAGCGAGATGGACGAGCGCACCCTGCGGGAGATTTACCTGAAGCCCTTTGAGATCATCGTGAAGGAGGCACAGCCCTGGTCCATCATGTGCGCCTACAACCGGATCAACGGCGTCTATGCCTCGGAGCACAAGCAGCTTCTCCAGGAGATTCTCCGGGAGGAGTGGGGCTTTGACGGCATCATTGTCTCCGACTGGGGCGCCGTCAAGAACAGAGCCTACTCCCTGCTGGCCTCCGTGGAGCTGTGTATGCCCTACCAGGAGGAGGCATTCCGGCAGCTGCAGGCCTCCTATGAGGCCGGGGAGATCGACATGGAGGTGATCGACGCGGCGCTGGACCGTCTGCTCCGGTTCCAGGAGCGAACCAAGGGAGCCTACATCCCCAAGGAGATCGACTTTGAAACCCACGGGGAGATTGCCCTCCGGGCGGCAAGGGAGTCCATGACCCTGCTGAAAAACGAGAATCAGGCCCTGCCCATCGGGAAAGGGCAGCTGAAGCGGCTGCTGGTGGTGGGCGACCGGGCCATAAAGCCCTTCATCGGAGGCGACGGCAGCTCCCGGGTCAAAAATCCGCCCCACTGCACCACGCCCCTGGAGGAGCTGCAGAAGCTCCTGGGCAGCGACACGGAGATTGACTTCATGGGGGACGGCGAAATCGGAACTTATGAAAATGAAATCGGATACATGGAGACCGAGGTCAGCCACCGGGCCAAGCAGGCCGACGCCGTTGTGGTCTTCCTCAGCCTGGATTTCTCCCAGAGCAGCGAGGCCATGGACCGCAACCACATGGCGATCGAGCCCTGCTATGAGTACGTCCTGCGGGCCTCCAAGCGGGTATCCAACCGGGTGATTGCCGTACTGAACATTGGAAGCGCCGTCATTACCCGGCAGCTGCAGAAGTATTGCGACGCCATCCTGGTGAGCTGGCTGGGCGGCCAGGAGATGGGCCGGGCCGTGGCGGAGACCCTGTGCGGGCTGAACAACCCCGGTGGCCGCCTGGCTGAGACCTTCCCCAGACGGCAGCAGGACGTGCTGAGCCTTGAGAACTATCCCGGAGACGGCTACAAGACGCTGTACCGGGAGGGCCTCATGGTGGGATACCGCCACTTCGACACCAACCAGGTGGCCCCGGAATACGAATTTGGCTTCGGCCTCTCCTACACCACCTTTGCCTACCGGAATCTGGAGCGGGATGGGCTTCAGCTGCGGTTCCAGGTGGAGAACACCGGCTCTATGGACGGAGATGAGGTGGTACAGGTATACGTCTCCGCCCCCGGGGATTCCTGGGTCAGCCACCCGGCCAAAGAGCTGAAGGCATTTCGCCGGATTTCCCTGAAAGCGGGAGAGACAAAGACCGTCACCATCACCCTGACCGAGGAGGATTTCCGGTATTACAACACGGCTCTCAGAAAGTGGACCCTGGAAACGGGCGTGTATACCATTCTCATCGGCTCCTCCTCCCGCCGCCTACCCCTGACCTGCCAGGTGGCCATGGCATCCAGAGAGCTTCTGACCTCCCGGATGTCTCCGGAATAATCCCCTGAATTCCCAAACCTACGGAGGGAGATATCCATGTCCAATATCATCGAAGTCACTGACTTGGCCCAGCCGGAGCTGGATCTCTTTGCCCGCCTGACGGAGGCCCAGCTGCGCTCCCGCCGGGAGCAGGAGAAGGGGATCTTCATTGGGGAGAGCCCCAAGGTAATTACCCGGGCCCTGGACGCCGGGTGCCGGCCCGTGGCCTTTTTAATGGAGCGAAAGCACATCACCGGCGACGCCCAGGGCATCCTGGCCCGGTGCCCGGACACCCCGGTTTACACCGCCAGCCGGGAGCTGCTGGCAGGGCTCACCGGCTATCAGCTGACCCGGGGGGTGCTGTGCGCCATGCGCCGCCCCCAGCTGCCCAGTGTGGAGGACCTGTGCGGCGGCGCCCGCCGGGTTGCCGTCCTGGAGGGGATTGTGGACTCCACCAATGTGGGGGCGATCTTCCGCTCCGCCGCGGCCCTGCACATGGACGCCGTGCTGGTCACCCCCACCTGCTGCGACCCGCTCAACCGGCGGGCCCTGCGGGTCAGCATGGGCACCGTCTTCCAGGTGCCCTGGACCCGCATCGGCGAAGCCCCCCCGGATTGGCCCCAGCCGGGCCTCCGGCGCCTCCGGGCCCTGGGCTTCAAAACCGCCGCCATGGCCCTGAGCGACACCACCCTCAGCATTGAGGACCCCCGGCTCATGGGCGAGGAGCGCCTGGCCATTGTACTGGGCACGGAAGGCGACGGCCTGGCGGCCGATACCATCGCGGACTGCGACTATACGGTGCGCATCCCCATGTCCCACAACGTGGACTCCCTGAACGTAGCCGCCGCCAGCGCCGTAGCCTTCTGGCAGCTCCGGGCCCGGTAACCCCACAACGCCTTTGAATCTGCCCGTAGTACGTTGTAACTTTTAAAATATAACTTTGGTGCATTGTAGGGGAGGGTCATGACCCTCCCCTACGGTTCGTAGAATCACGGCCCTTATAGCGATCTGTAGTGGATTTTTAGAAGCTGCAACGCAGTAGGGCGGCTGTCTGTCCCCCGCCGGGCACCTGCAAATCTCCCTGGCAGCTCCGTCCCAACGCATCAGGCCCCCGAACCTGTCATTGTTATGAAACAACCGCCGCACCCCCGACTTGTCATCCTGAGCCACCAGCGAAGGATCTCGCGCAGAAGGGCTCCGACACGGAAGCCCCGGTGCATGAGATCCTTCGGCTGCGCCTCGCCGATGACAAATGGGGTTCTGCAAAAAAAGGGCCGCCTCCCGGGATTCTTCCGAATCCTTTTGAGGCAGCCCTTTTTCTGTGGCGTCAGTTCTCGTGACGGCCGGTGATGGAGAACAGCACCCACTCGGCGATGTTGGTGGCGTGGTCGGCAATGCGCTCCAGGTACTTGGCAATCATGAGAAGATCCAGGTAATACTCGCCGTTGGAGGCGTCCCTGGAGATAAACTCGATGAGCTGGCGCTTGGTGTCGTCGAACAGGGAGTCCACCAGGTCGTCATCCCCAATGACCTTCCGGGCCAGGGCCTGGTCCCGGCGAACGAAGCTGTCCACGGACTCCTTCACCATGTGAATGGCCGCGGCAGCCATGGTGTGAAGGGTGGCGTTGGTCTGCTCGTGCTTTCCCTGGATGAACTTGGCGATTTCCGCAATGTCCGTGGCCTGGTCTCCGATGCGCTCCATGTCGGAAATCATTTTCAGGGCGGAGGAGATGGTTCTTAAGTCCCGGGCCACCGGCTGCTGCTGAAGCAGGAGCTTCAGGCACAGGTGCTCGATGGTGCGCTCCATCTCGTCAATCTTGCTGTCGTCCGCCATGGCCTGCCTGGCCATCTCCGCGTCGCCCTTGGTGACGGCCTCCACCGCCGCCCCGATGGCGGTCTCGCACAGG
>JALETK010000032.1 GCA_022781505.1 Clostridiales bacterium
TTGTCCCGCCAGAGACGGTTGATTCCCTCTGCTCCCAGCTTTACCACATCCTTCGGCAGCGGCGCCCTTTCCAGCACGGTCAGGCCGCTTTCTGCGGAGAAGTTCTTATAGACTGTGAGATACTCTGGAAAATATATCTTAAGCCAGCGTTTGATCCGGTTCGTGGCAGCGTTCAACTCCTTCACGATCCGGTCCCGGCTTGAGACCGCTTCCCGCAAATCTGCGTAGATTCCCTCTGGGAGATACGGATAGCTGTACCGGCCATCCACTACCAGCTTTGCGATGGTTTTGGGATCTTTCAGATCCGTCTTCTTCGGGCTGTTGTCATCCAATTCCTTGATCTGTTTTACATGATACGGATTAACAAGAGCCAGATTGATGTGTTGCTCTTTCAGATACCGGGCCAAGTTGAACCAGTAGTGCCCGGTGGGCTCACAGCCCACGATAATCTGCTCGGCGGATGCAGTAGCTTTGTATCTGTCCAGATACGCCAGAAAGCTCTGAAAGCCTTCCAGGCTGTTGCTGAAACGAAATACCTTCTTTGATAGTTCCTGCCCTCGCCAGTTGAACACACGGGCAAAGTTCGTCTCGCTGCCGATGTCTACACCGACAACTAAAGTTTTCTCAGTGACTTGCGCAATCTTGCTATTCTGTGTATAATTCATGGCGAACCTCCGGTTTGATTGGGTTGTTACATCCTGCCAGATGCACCTCAATTTTATCGTGAGGTTCTTCTTTTTTCAATTGGCGCGTTTTACGAGTTACAGGAATGCTCCTTTAAAGGTATTTCCTTCACCTTGCTCTGGGCAAGGTCAAATACTACATCCCAGAGCAGGCCATCCCTGGGCCAGACATACTCTGCCTCCCGGGTGCCTGCCCCGCTGCTCCAGGTCAGATACAGGGTGGTCGTGCTGGAACCGTCCAGCATTTCCACTTTGCCTGAAAATCGCTCTAAAAGCCGGTCAAACAGGCCAGGCTTCCGGTAAACCACCTCTTCCAGGGAAGCGTCCATGATGGCAGTCTCAATGGCCGCCCATTCCCCTTCGCTGATGGCGATTTGTTCGCCCTCCACATAGTCCCTCTCCGGTGTAAAGACGGACATATAGAGAATTTCTCCTGGAACCACGGAGATGAAGAAGTCCTCTCCATAGACGCTCCCGCCGCTTCGGTTGATCTTCACACCGGCAAGGGTCTCCTGCACCGGCTGCTCCGGATTCTCCGGCTCCGGAGAGGTTGTACCGCACCCCCAGGTCAATGCGCCCAGAAGCAGCAGAGCGCACAGCAGTCCCCGCCGCTTCACTTGATATCTCCATCGTCAAATGGGTCGCCGCACTCCGGACAGAATTTGGGTAGCTTGGTGGGGTCCGAAGGCTCCCAGCCGCACTTGTCACACCGGTACTGGGGGACACCAGCGGGCTTCTTCGCACCGCACTCCGGGCAGAACTTTCCCTTGTTCACCGCGCCGCAGCTGCACACCCAGCCATCGGGCTGTGGCTCCGGCTTTTTGGTGCCGCACTCGGGGCAGAATTTGCCCGTGGCCGTGGCGCCGCAGCCGGGGCAGATCCAGCTTCCGGCGGCAGGCTTGGGCTCCGGCTTCTTCGCGCCGCACTCGGGGCAGAACTTGCCCCTGGCCGTGGCGCCGCAGCCAGGGCAGGTCCAACTGCCGGCAGCGGGAGCTGCGGGGGCCGGGGCGGGCTGCTGTTGTTGCTGACCCATCTGGAAGAGCTGGTTGGCATTCATGCCCCCGGCCTGCTGGGCCATGCCCATCCCCATGAAGCCCATCATGGCCCCGTTTTTGTTCTGGGCGGCGGACTGCATGGCGGAGGCCTGGGCCCCAACCATATGGGCGGCGGCCATGGTGGGATTCCGGAAGGTGGCGTTGCGCTGGAGCTCCTTGATCATCTTCTCGTCTTCCTCGGAGGCCTTCACGCTGGAGACGCCGAAGGAGACAATCTCCAGACCCCGCAGGTTCCGCCACTTGGCGGAGAGCACCTGGTTCAGCGCCTCTGCCAGCTCCATGGTGTGCCCGGGCAGAGCGGAATAGCGAATGCCCATGTCGGAGATCTTGGCAAAGGCGGGCTGGAGCGCAGTCATCAGCTCCGTTTTCAGCTGACCGTCGATAGACTGCCGGGTATAGCTCTCGGTTACGTTGCCGCAGACGTTTTTATAGAACAGCATGGGGTCGCAGATCCGGTAGGAATACTCGCCGAAGCAGCGAATGGAGATGTCCATATCCAGGCCGATGTTCTGATCCACCACCCGGAAGGGCACAGGGCTGGGGGTGCCGTACTTGTTGCCGATGAGCTCCTTGGTGTTGAAATAATACACCCGCTGATCCTTGGGCGGCTCTCCTCCGAAGGTGAAGCGCTTTCCCAGGGTGGCAAAGGTCTGCTTGATGCTCTCTCCCAAATTTCCGGAAAAAATGCTGGGCTCTGCGGAGGCGTCGTATGTAAACTCGCCGGGTACGGCACACAGCTCCACAATCCGCCCCTGATCCACAATGATCATGCACTGGCCGTCGGCCACGGCGATTATGGAGCCGTTGGAAATGATGTTATCACTCCCCTTGGTATTGCTGGAGCGGCTTCCCGTGCGCTTCTGGCCCTTGACGGCCAGAACATCGGCGGGCAGCCCATCACAGTAAAAATACTCCTTCCACTGGTCTGCCAGGACGCCTCCCACAGAACCGATGGCAGCTTTGATAAGACCCATGACGGGCATCTCCTTTCTAAACAAAGAAAACCTGCAACCCGCTGGCGCGGGAGCGCCCAAAGGCTTCTCCCGGGGAGAAGCTGTCAGCTTGTGGCTGACTGATGAGGAACGGCGAAATGTTGCGAATTGAAAGCACTTACAGGAAAAGGAAGGGGCTTTATTCGACTGAAAAGCTGCATTTCGATTCGGAAGCTGTCGCCGTCCCTCATCTGCCCCAGGGGAAGGCTTGGGCGCTCCTGCGCCATTGCAACTCTTGCAACCATTTGTAACCGCAATCAACGCCCCTGGTTAAGACCGTTCCCTATGGGATATATTGGATAATTTCCTATATATCCCGGGGATTCCCCGGAAGAAACAGCGACTTTAAAACAGATATTTTATATTTCTGAATCAGTTTGTGCGGCGGCAGAGCGCCGCCGCACAGCTTGGATTAGTTCATCTGCTTGTTCTTTGCTGCGCCAACGATGAACAGTGCAGGAAGCACAAGGCCCAGAAGCAGGGAGAAGATGGGGAAATCGCTGCCGCCGGCCACGGTCAGGATGGACCCGGCCACGCAGAGCACTGCGACAATAATGCCCCAGACCATGCAGGTGCCGGCCTTCTCAGGACGGGTGCAGTTGGTGACGCCCACAATACCGGTGATGAGCTCCGCCACGGCGCTCACCAGGGAGAGGATTCCGGCGGCATACAGCATACCGGAGGAAATCTCACCGCTGGAGATGTAGTCCAGAGCGGCAATGCCCACCAAAGCGATGATGGCCACAATCAGTGCCAGCGCACCGCCGATGATCATGAGGATTCCTGTAACTCTCAGGAAGCTCTCGCCCTTTGCCTTTGTGTGTTCCATTGTTTGTACCTCCACTTCATTTTTTATGTCATGGCCCCATGAGCAAAGCCTGCGGCACACTCAATAAGGCCTCATGACCTAGGAAATCCGGACGGCAACCGGCCTGTGGGCTATCCCACAATGCTGCCCCGTTCATCCAGCTTTTCCGCGCACTGGGTGCACATGTCCAAGTCCTCGCAGACCATAAAGCATCTGTCACAGACCCATCTTTGGCAAATGGGACATCTGCTGAACCGTCTCTCCCCGGCTCTCCACGCCTGCCTGCGCGCCTCCTCCTTCTCCCGGCGGTAGAGGGTTTCGTAGACAACCTTCTTCCCTGCTGTGGCGGGGGAAACCCGGGCCTTGGAAAAGGGAACGGTCCGGCTTTTCCAGACTCCTCCGCAGACCTCACAGGTTATGGAAAACTGAAACCCGCGCTCCGTGGAGCAATCCGCCAGCAGATCCTGCAGCGTTCTCTGCACAGCCACACCACCTCCGGTTCTAAGATATTGGAAAGCGCTGCTTACAGCAATATCATAGAGGTTCGGAAAGCCAAAATCCATGGTACCCAGTCTACTTTATAGGGCAACATCCGGGAAGTATACCTGGTACACCATGCAGAACGTACAAAAAGTGTTCACTCCATTTGTACATTATGCCAATCTACTGGATTTCGCCCGCCGGTTCCTCACCAGGCTCCTCCGCCTCCTCCGGCTGCAGCCGCTCCAGGCAATCGCACCTTCGGAACAAATCCAGGTAGACCATCAGCTCGTCGTTGGAGGAGATGCCCAGCTTCCTGTAGATATTGCCGTTGTGCTTTTTCACCGTGCTCATGCTGATGAACGCCACCTCCGGGATCTGGGACACCTGGTATCCGTTCATATAATATTGGAAGATATTGTACTCCGCCCGGGTCAGAGTTTTGACGTTGGCGGCAAACCGGTCCAGCAGCTCCAGCATATTGGGCGGGAGCTCTGTGACAACCTGGGTTCTCGCCCTCATCTGAAGCCATTGGCGCAGCTCCTCCACCTCCGCAATCTGCCGTGTCTCCCCCTCCGGCAGCCGCTCCTCCCGGATATCCTGGAAGCTCTGCAAAATTGGCCGGACAAACCGCTTTGAAAGGTACAGCGCCAGCAGAATCATGGTCAGGGTAAAGCCCACCGCAGATCCCATCAGAATAAGACGGTTCCTGAAAATGTACTGATCGCAGCCCTCCCGGGGCATCAGGACGGCAACCACCCACTGGCGCCCCTCATACCCGGGAATCTCCAGGGGCTTCTGTATGCCATAATACGCCCCCTTTGAGGAACGGTATGCGTTATAATATCCTTTCCGCTCCACAATGGACAGGCTTTCCGAGTTCTTGAGCCAGGTTCCCTCCGTGTTTCCGGCCATTCCCAGATCCAGCCGCAGGCTTTCACCTTCCGCCGGGGCGAGAACCGTCACCATGGAGCCGCAGGGGCTGATCGCCGCAGGATACTCCAGGTTGAAGTGGAGCCCATTCAGCTCAATCCCGCAAACCCCGTAAACCTCCCCCGTGGAGGACCGAACCGGCACCAGGAGCAGAATAACCTCCTCCCAGGTGTTCTTCAGATTCATCCGGCAGGTCCAGTAATAGTCCGTCTCCGACCCGTCCATAAGCGCCCCATATCCAGGCAGCTCGTCGGTGTTGAATTCCATATTCCACCGGTTGTGCAGCTCCAGGCCGTTTTCCCTGGAAATCTCCGGGTTTCCCCGAAACAAAATGGTCTCCGGGCTGAGAATCACATTGCTGCTGACGTTGATCAGCCGCAGGTAGACGCCGCTTCGGGAGCGCTCCGCATTGGGCAGCCCGGTGTTGACCGTGGCATCCACAACCGCAAAGGCGCCGCTGCTGCGCCCCAGGCGGATGGTGGTATTCAGTTCGGAGTACATCATTCTCTGCACTTCCAGAAGGGCCTCCGGCCGGTCATTCAGCTCCCGGACGGAGATCCCCCCCTTGTCCAGATAGCTTTCTATATCCTGCCCCAGCTCCCTGGCAAGCTGCAGGCTGTAACCGGCGTAAATCTCCAGCTCCCTGGATAGCTTTTCGGAGGCGGTTTGAAGCTCCTGCTTCATCACCTGGCAAATCTGCAGCTCCCCCCGCAGAGGCCCCCCGATGGCGGTAAGAATCAGCAGAATGATACCCAGAGCCGCCAGAATCAGGCAGAGCAAATATAGCATCAGCTTTCGACGCAGGGTAATTTGCCGCTCGCCGGTCAGGTGACGGAGCTTCTCCAGAGCCGTCAGGGTGTTTGTCATGGCGCTCACTTCCTTATCGGTCAGGGAAGGGCAGACTTCACGCCTTCCAGCGCCGTCTCCATCAGCCGCTCCACATCCGCTTCCCCACTCTGCCAGCTGCCGAGGGCCCCCCGGAGCTTGCTTCGGACCATCTTTTCAAAGGTCTGCTCCAGCTCCAGATAAGTATCCAGCTGGGGGGCCGTGTAGAACTCATAGGAGCCCTGGGTCTCTACAAACGCCTCATAGAGGCTCCGGTACATGGGGTCCTCCAGGCCCTCGATTGCCTCCGGCAGGTAGTCAAAGGCCGCCTCCGTCACCGGCATATAGCCGACGCTGGTGACAAAACGCACGTTGTTCGCCGGCTCCGTCAGCCATTTCAGGAACACGGCAGCCGCCTGCTCCCGCTCCGGCGTAGACTTTACGGTGCAGAAGCCCGCGCCCCGCTGCATAACCATCCGCTCCCCGTTCTCAAAGCAGGGCACCGGTCTGGCAATGACCTCGATGGGCTCTGACCGGTTGTCCGGATATGTCACAATGCTCTCATAATAGAGAATGCTGGCCGAGGAGGCCACGCTGACCACGGCCTCGCCGGTCCGCAGAGGCTCCGTGGCATACCCCTCCTGGAGCCACACCCCGCCCTGAATGGCGGCGTCCGCGTAGGGTCTCCAGGCCTGGAGGAAAGCGTCCCCAAAGGCAATCTCATCTCCCTGGAAGAAGGAGGCCCCAAGGGATTCCACACCCACCTGGAAATAGTTGAAATGATAGTCATGGACGAAGAAGGCTTTCCCGTCCCCGGGCACATCCGGCGTTTGGGCGTCCGTCCAGGCATAATAGTCCTTGGACATGGCGTACAGGCCCTCCCAGGTGTCCAGCTGCTCCAGTCTGGCGCCGGTGTCCGCCGCGAACCGGTCAAAGAGGGTCTTGTCAACGAACATGATCTCCGTGGATTTTGCAATGGGGAAGACCACCAGGCGCCCGTCTATCTCCCCCTCCTCCAGGAAGGCCGGTATGTAGGCGGACAGCTCCTCCTGAGTAAAATAGTCCCTGTAATCCACCAGAATATCGGAGTCGGGCATGGCCAGAACCGTCTTGGGATAGGAGATAAACAGATCCGGAAGCCCGGTGGTTCCCGGCTCTCCATTGGCGGCCCGGAGCACCGCGTCGTGAATGTTATTTGTATTGGACACCACCGTGACCTGCAGCTTGATGCCCTCCTCCGCCCCCACGGTCTCATTGAATTCCTCAATCAGGTCGTTCAAAGGGGAGTCCGTCTGTCCGCCGTAAACGTGCCAGACGGTCAGGGTCACCGGCTCTCTTCTCCGGCCGGTTGCCTCACAGGCGGTCAGGGTCAGACTCAGCAGAAGCAGAATAAAAACGCAGATTCCGGACTTTTTCATTCTCATCATTTTTCTTCCTCTCCTTCTCAGGCCGTCCCGTTCACAGCGTGTCAATTACGGCGGACAGATAGGTGGCGGAAACGGAGCCGTAAATAAACTGATCGATGCGGCCCTCCTTCTTCGCCCTGCGGACCCGGTCCGCAAGCCTTCGCTCGGAGTTTTCGTCCACAATCAGGACGACCTTGCAGGCAGGATTGGCCGCCTTGACCCTGTCCCGAATGACCATCCGTTCCTCCAGCCGCCAGCCCGGGTAACCGGTGACCTCCATGAGCAGCACATCGGCGGAGGACTCCCCGCAGCGCTCCACCGTCCGGTTCGGGGATTCGCTGTCGTATACCTCAAAATCCGGTGAAAAATCCCGGAGCGTTCTTACCACCGCATCCCGGAAGATGCCGTTTTGGATATCCACAAGAATGCGCATCCGATCACCTCCTGCAAATGAAAGGGCGGGCAGATAGATCCCATTGTCAGTTTGATTATACCTCCATCCTTCGGTTTTCGCCCCGTCCACATGGACAGGGTCAGGAAATTTTTCCCGAAAAAATCCCCGGCCGCAAGGGCCGGGGGAAAATTCGCTGGTCTATGACTGTCCCTCCCACTGGGCTGCCTCCGAATCCTCCGGAAAGGTGGGAACGATCAGGCTGCACCTGCTGGCAGCCACAGCAAGGCGGGTTTTGTTTTTGTAGCCGGTTTTGTTCAGAATGTTGGAAATATGGTAGTGGACGGTTCTCCTTGTGGTTCCGGTAATTGCCGCGATCTCCTCATATTCATAGCCCTCGCAGACAAGACGCAGGATTTTCACCTCGGTCTCCGTCAGCTCCGTGCTTTGAATCAGGCCCAGCTTGACGGCGGGGGTGGCTTCCGGGTAGACGTGGATGCCGGCCATGGTCCGATCCATGACCTCAATCAGCTGCTGGGGGCTGATATCCTTATACCAGAAGCTGTCCACCTTGGCCTCCCTGGAGCGTCTGATGTAGTCCACCTCCACCATGGATGTGACGATGATGATCTTCATCTCCGGAAGCCTCTCCCGAATCTCCGACGCCGCCTGAATGCCGTCCTTGAAGCCGCTGGTCACCACGTCCATGAGAATCAGGTCCACCGGATTGCGCAGGCAAAAGGTCATGGCCAGCTCCGCGCTGGACAGAGAACCCGCCAGCTCGTACCGGCCGCTGCCGGTCACGGTGCGCTCCATGGTCTCCCTGGACAGCTTCTGATCCTCAACAATCAATACCCTTGTCATGGCTTCTCCTCCTTACCTGCCGGGATGGTGATGGTCAGCGTGAAGGCCGGACGGCAGCGGATGTCCATCCTTCCGCCGCAGTTTTCCACATGGCGGTACAGATTTTTCAGGCCTCCCTGGGGGGTGATCTCTCCCTCCGGCAGGCTTCCGTTGTTGCTGATGGCGCATATGGCGCTGCCGTCCTCCTCCCGGAGGGCGATGTGCAGCGCATCCGCCTCCCCGTGGCGGACACAGTTTGTCAGGCACTCCCGCATGGCAATGACAAACACCTGGTGAACCTCCGGCCTGGATGGGAGTTCCCCTTCCAGGGTGACCGTGACGCCGCAGTTGGAAGCCGTCTGTAAAAATTCGTCCAGGCCCGGGTCCCTCCCGGCCGCTTCAGCATCCTCCATCAGGAACCGGACCGTCCGGCCCATGGCTTCCACGGCGGCATCCTGGGCGCTTCTTGAGCTGCCCGCCGTAAGTGTCTGGCGCAGCATGGTCAGATTCTCGCTCATCTGCGCATGAATTTTGGTCTTTGCCGTGAGAATCTCCCGCTCTCTTGCGGCTTCTGCCGCATTTTCCGACAGCTCTTTCATTTTGCGGGACATTTGCCTCAGCTTCCGGATCTGCAGCTCCAGCTCCCGCTTCTTTTCGTAAAGCTCCGTCACATCGGAAAACATCGCCTCGGTGTAGGTGTTGCCGTCCTTGGCCGTGACGGAGCTCTCGGTATAGGCCCACGCCTTGCCGTCCGGAAACAGATACACAGGCCTTGGCCCCGGCAGATGGAGGACGCCGGTGCGCCCGTCGCACTCCCCCAGGGCGGTGCGGAGCTCCTCCAACGTCTGAAGGTCAGCCTGGGCCAGGGAACGGAACAACCGGAACATCTGCTTGTTGCACAGCTTGACCATGCCGGACTCCGTAAAATAGCAGACCCCCGCGGGCAGGGTGTCCACGGCCTCCTTGATACTACTGCGGTTTCCGTCCTTCCTTCTGAGCCGCATTTTCATGCCGGTTCACCTCCAACATGGTATCCGGCGGTGACAAGCCACACGCCGTCCTCCGATTGAACCCGGGCAGAATCCCCCAGGCTCCGGAGATCCGCCTCCGACTCCAGCTCCATGCGCAGAAGCAGCCTCTCCCCCTTCCGGCGTAGGTTGACCCACAGATAATCCATACGGCCCAGGGCCGTCTCCGTCAGCCGCTGAAACAACGCGTACACCTCCACTGCGACGGCTGCGGAGATACTCCCCTGGACTGCGCAGCTGAGGCCGCATTCCGTTCCGGACAGCTCCAGGTTTTGCAGCGACTCCTCCAGGGCTTTTGTCAGCTCCTGAACCGGTACCGTGTCACTGCTCTCCCGAATGAGCAGCAGGTTGCCGCTCCGCTTCACATAGGTGCCGATGACGCATATTTTTTCCAGGAGCCTTCGTCGGGCGTTTTCTCCGCCGGCTCTCTCATATTCCTCCAGCAGGGTGTTCAAAAGC
>JALETK010000003.1 GCA_022781505.1 Clostridiales bacterium
CCCCCGCCCTACGGGTGCATGATCGGAGCCGGGTGCGTTGGGCCGGATGCATCGCCGAAACCCGTACCGTAGGGCGGGGGCTCGCCCCCGCCGTTAGCTTCCCGGAACCTCCGCACCTACCTCCAAACCCACCGCACTCCCAAGCCTGTCATTGCGAACCAGCGCGCACGCTGGTGTGGCCATCCGTTCCCCTGCAAGCCGCGAGGCTGCCGCGCCGCCACTGGAGCACCGGCCCCCACTGTCATCGGCGAGGCGCAGCCGAAGGATCTCATGCATTGGCCCCCGTGTCGGAACCCTTGAAGCGCGGGATTCTTCGCCTGTGGCTCAGGATGACAAGTGGGGGGGTGGGGCGGTTGTTCTGTAACAGTTTGAATCCGTCCCGAAGGGACACCATTTTTTAATCCAAAAATCGAGGTGATTCCCATGAACTGGAAGCTCCCTGCGGCCATTGTGTTTTCCGGGGTGCTGATTGCCGGCGGTGTGCTCCTGCCGGAGGCGCTGCTGTCCCGGCAGGAGGCGGCGCTCTATACGCGGCAGGAGAATGTGGAGGTGGCCTACTCCCGGTTTGAGAGCCAGGACTCCACCCTCCTGCAGCGGCTGGCCGCCGCCCAGCGGGCCGGGTCCTATGTCAAGCTGGATTTCGACGTGGGCGCCGGGCTATACTGGGGCCGGGAGGAGCTATTGTCCCGGTTTGCCGGTGAGCTGGGCGCCCTCAGCCAGGCCATGCCCTCCCTTCCGGGGCTGCGCTATTGGGCGGACGCCCTCATCAGCCCCACGGGGAAGCTGGCCGAGAGCACGGAGCTGGGCTACCTGTGCGTGGTGGACGACTCCACCGGAGGCACCTATGTCTTTGCCTATCTCAATGCCTTCGGCGGGGACTGGCTGACCGTGATTATGGACGCGGCCTCCGGCAAGCTGGTGTGCCTGGCGGACTTTCCGGATCAGGTTCTGGCCCTGAATCCCAATGGCTCCCACATGGCCCGGGAGCTGACGGACTACCTGGGCCTCACCCTGGAGGAGGATCAGAAGGACTGGCAGGAGGAGCAGGACGCCAGCGAGTACTGGGAGGCGGATTACTGGACCGCCTTCACCCTCACGGATCCGGAGGGCCCGGAGCAGATTTCCCTGATGATCCTCCGGAACCCGGATCAGGGCCTGGTTCTCTCCACCCTGGGGGAGTGGATTTACAGCGGCATCCGGAATATGGGCGGCTGGTAGAATCCGCCCTCCCGGATGCAACTTGGATACACCCCAGGGTGATACTGTTAGCAAAATCCGGAAAAGGAGAATGGGTATGGCACAGCGGCACCCCGCCGTCCGGCGGAAAAAGAAGAAAAAGAAGGGAAATGGCGCCGGTCTGGTGCTGGGGCTGGTGGTTCTGGCCATGATCATCTGGCTGTGGCCCAGAGGGGAGGCGGCCCCCTCCAGCAAGACGACGGCGGACACCCAGGGGGAGACCACCGGGGAGACAGCGGCGCCGTCCACGGAGGCGTACATCCCCCAGGCCCTCCTGGAGCTGGAGCAGCGGAACCCGGAGGCCCACGACTTTGTGGCCCACTACCCGGGGAATGCCTCCTGGGAGGACATCGATATCTCCGGGGACTACACCCCCGGGGAGATTCCCCACTTCCTCCAGTGGGACGAGCGCTGGGGCTATCTGCCCTACGGCAGCAGCGCCCCGGAGGACATGATCGGCCTGTCCGGCTGCGGCCCCACGGCCCTGTCCATGGTGGTGGTTGGCCTCACGGGGAACCTGGAGGCGAGTCCCGCCGCCGTGGCCCGGTACGCCGCCGGGGGGGGCTATGTGACCCAGGACAGCGGCACCGACTGGGGCCTCATGTCCCAGGGCTGCCGCCACTTCGGCCTCACGGCCCATGAGGTGCCCCTCTGGGAGGCCACCATGATCCAGGAGCTGGAGGACAGCCCCATCATCTGTGCCGTGGGCCCCGGGGATTTCACGGAGGTGGGCCACTTCCTGGTGCTCACCGGCTACGAGGACGGCGCCTTCCGCCTCCAGGACCCCAACTCCCGGGAAAACAGCCAGCGAACCTGGACCTACCGGGAGCTGTCCCCCCAGATTCGGGGGATGTGGGCCTATGAGGGGGAGTAAATAAGAAAGAATCGTGCACGGTCAGGGGCCGGGGCTTTTGGATGGAGCTGCCAAGCAAACTTGCTGCTGCCCGGGAGGGTCGTGACCCTCCCCTACAGACGCACTCCGGAACCTGCCCGTAGGGGAGGGGCATGACCCTCCCGGGCACCCGCCGGAACCCTGGCACTTCCGGTTAAACCCACCGCACCTCCAAGTCTGTCAGTGCGAACCAGCGCGCACGCTGGTGTGGCAATCCGTTCCCCGGCAAGCCGCAAGGCTTGCGCGCCCCGCCAGGGGCGCAATGTCGGCCCGGGTCTATGACCGGCCTTACGGCCGGTGCAATGCATTCGCATTGCGGGGGAACGGATTGCCACGTCGCTGCGCTCCTCGCAATGACAGGTTCGGGGTGCGGTGCCTTTGGACGGGGCTGCCAGGCAAATTTGCAGCCGCCCGGGAGGGTCATGACCCTCCCCTACAGACGCACCCCCGGAACCTGCCCGTAGGGGAGGGTCATGACCCTCCCGGGCACCCGCCGGAACCCCGGCACTTCCGTTCAAACCCACCGCACCCCCAAGTCTGTCATTGCGAACCAGCGCGCACGCTGGTGTGGCAATCCGTTCCCCTGAGGCGTAGCCGAAGGATCTCACGCACCAGAGCCCCGTATCGGAGCCCTCCTGCGCGAGATCCTTCGCCTTTGGCTCAGGATGACATGTCGGGGGTGCGGTGCCTTTGGACGGAGCTGCCAGGCAAATTTGCAGCTGCCCGGGAGGGT
>JALETK010000029.1 GCA_022781505.1 Clostridiales bacterium
GCGGTTGTTTCATAGCAATGACAGTTTTGGAAGCCGGTGCCTTGGGATGGAGGTGCCATCAGATTTGCGGGTGCCCGGGAGGGTCATGACCCTCCCCTACAGGTGCATGGTCGAGGGCCGGGTGCCTTGGGACGGATGCACTGCCGAAATCCGTACCGTAGGGCGGGGGTCTCGCCCCCGCCGCGCGCTTCCCGGAACCTTGGCATGTTCGATCAAAACGCGCCGCACGCCCAAGCCTGTCATTGCGAGACCCCGCAGGGGTCGTGGCAATCCGTTCCCCTGCAAGCCGTAAGGCTTGCGCGCCCCGGCAGGGGCGCATGACCGGCCTCACGGCCGGTGCAATGCTGCGCATTGCGGGGAAACGGATTGCCACGTCGCTGCGCTCCTCGCAATGACAGTTTTGGAAGCCGGTGCCTTGGGACGGGGGTGCCATCAGATTTGCGGGTGCCCGGGAGGGTCATGACCCTCCCTCCACAGATGCGCCGCAGGACTTGTCCTGGGGCG
Source organism: Clostridiales bacterium (assembly GCA_022781505.1). Classification (GTDB taxonomy): domain Bacteria; phylum Bacillota; class Clostridia; order Oscillospirales; family Oscillospiraceae; genus Faecousia. The sequence continues at coordinate 505 of JALETK010000029.1, forward strand.
CTGTTCAGGAGGTTTACCAATGAACGCATACATTGCAGATACAAAGGCCCTGGAGGAGAACCTGGCCATTCTCCGGGGCAAGGCAGGCTCCGCCGTGGTTTACGCGGTGGTGAAGGGCAACGGGTACGGCCTGGGGGCCGGGGCCCTGGCCCGGTTTTACGCCGGGCGGGGGATTGACCACTTCGCCGTGACGGATTTGGCCGAGGCCCGGGCGGTGCGGCAGGAGACGGCGGGGGAGATTCTCATGCTCCGGGGCACCTGCAATGGGGAGGAGCTTCGGGAGCTCCTTTCTCTGGACGTGACCTGCTCCGTTGGCTCCCCGGAGGATCTGGCCGCCCTGGAGGCCCTGGGCCGGGAGCTGGGCTGCCGCCCCCGGGTGCATGTGAAGGTGGACACGGGCATGGGCCGCTACGGCTTCCTCCCGGAGGAGACTCCGGCCATGGCCCGGGTGTTTGACCGCCTCACGGTGACGGGGATTTACACCCACTTCCACACCGCCGGAAACCGGAAGGTGACCATGGCCCAATACGGGGCCTTCCGGGGGACGGTGGATGCCCTCCGGGCCATGGGCCTGGAGCCGGGGCTGGTGCACTGCTGCAACTCCCTGGCCTTCTGGTATTACCCGGAGCTGCACCTGGACGCGGTGCGCCTGGGCTCGGCCCTCCTGGGCCGGGTGGGCTACGGCCCCCGGGCGGGGCTTCGCCGGGTGGGCTATGTCCGGGCGGAGGTGGAGGAGCTGCGCTGCCTTCCCAAGGGCCACAACGTGGGCTACGGCGGGGACTGCAGGCTCCGCCGGGAGACCCGCATCGCCGTGGTGGGGGTGGGGTATCTCCACGGCTTCTCCGTGGAGCGGGGCTATGACGTGTTCCGCCCCAGAGACTGCCTGCGCTCCATGGGCCGGTACCTCAAGTACCTTCTCAAGGGGAAGAAGCTCTGGGTGGAGGTCAACGGCCACCCCTGCCCCGTCCTGGGCCATGTGGGCATGGTAAACCTGGTGGCGGACGTGACAGACGTCCCCTGCCAGGTACACGACCCGGTGACGGTGCAGATCAATCCCCTGGATCTCAAGGGGATGGACGTGGTGTTCCGGGAGGATGGGGACAAAGGGCCTTAGGGGGCGGAGAACCGGACGAATGACCGGCCTTGCGGCCGGTGCAATGCTGCGCATTGCGGGGGAACGGATTGCCACGTCGCTGCGCTCCTCGCAATGACAGGTTCGGGGGCCTGATGGGTTTGGATGAAACTGCCAGGCAGATTTGCCGGGGCCCGGCGGGGGCGAGCCACCGCCCTACCGGTGCGCTGCCGTGGCCCATCCCGTCGGGCGGGGGCTCGCCCCCGCCGTCAGCTTCCCGGAACCTCTCCGCTGCCTCCAAACCCACCGCACCCCCAAGCCTGTCATTGCGAACCAGCGCGCACGCTGGTGTGGCAATCCGTTCCCCAGCAAGCCGTAAGGCTTGCGCGCCCCGGCAGGGGCGCAATATTGGCCCGGGCAATTGACCGGCCTGGCGGCCGGTGCAATGCATTCGCATTGCGGGGGAACGGATTGCCACGTCGCTGCGCTCCTCGCAATGACGGTTTTTGGGGCCTGATCTGTTGGGGCGAGGGTGCCAGACAGATTTGCAGGTGCCCGGCGGGGG
>JALETK010000065.1 GCA_022781505.1 Clostridiales bacterium
ATACTGTTCATAGTGCAGACCCCTTGTATGTGTTTGGTGTTTTGTTGCGATTACATTATACCATACATTGGGTCTGTACTTCTTTTTTATTTCGCAAATCTGGTCAAAAAGTTTGGATTTTCAGGGGTGCGAAGTTTGAGATATCAATATTCTGTTTTCAGGAGAACAGCAAGCTGGAATTTTATTTTTTAATAACAACTTTTCCCTCGGAATCAAGAAGAGGGGTAATACCACCGGCATAACCCGATTTCCAAACTAAGTAATTGACGCCTGTTTCTCCATCCACAAGAATTTGCCGCATACCAGAGTCCTTCATCTGAGACCCATCGGTGAATACAACTTCAAATCTTTCTTCTTTTTTTCCCATTTTCAAGTATCCTCCATAAAATATTTCTATAAATTTCGATTTTCTGCTTTCCCTAATCACAGTGCTTGCTGTTAGAAATTCAAAATCCCGCCACCGGATTTTCTAACCCCATTGGAAATCCGCCCTCCAGTCTTTTATTCCGGCACTGCAATTCGGCACATCTTTTTTCATGTTTCTGCAGCAATAGGGGTGATTTATCACAGATTAACACCCAAATACACGGATGAACACGAAAACATGCGCCATTTTTAGCGGAATCACCGTCTCAGGGCGTTTTTTCCATTAGATAAAAACCCTGTTTCTTTAACACTTCATTAACGAAGTCTCTTTTTTATTAGAAGAAACGCGGAAGATTTCGTAAAAAACCTTCCGCGATAGCATACTGGCGTCCCCGGCGCGATTCGAACGCGCGGCCTTCCGCTTAGGAGGCGGATGCTCTATCCTGCTGAGCTACGGAGACATTTGGTGGATGGAATTGGAACTGGTGAATATTGTAGCGAATTTCCCGGGGGATGTCAAGGGAAAATCACAAGGTGGCGTCGTAGATTGCTTTTTTGGGGAGGCCGCTTTCCTGGGCGGCCTGGCGGGCGGCCTCCTTGCGGGGGAGACCCTGGGCCATGAGGGACTGGGCGCGGGCGGCGGCGTCCTCCAGGGTCCAGGCGGGGGCGGCGGCGGGGGTGGCGCCCTCCAGGACCAGGACGAACTCGCCCTTGGGGGGTGCCTCCCGGAAGCGCAGGGCAGCCTCCTCCAGGGTGGTGCGGATGACCTCCTCGTGGAGCTTGGTGAGCTCCCGGCACAGAGAGATTCTCCGCCCGGGGCCAAAGGCGGCGGACATGTCCTCCAGGGTGGCCAGGAGCTTGTGGGGGGCCTCATAGAAGACCATGGTTCTGGTCTCAGCCTGCAGGGACTCCAGGTGCTCCCGGCGGCTTTTTTTCGCCGTGGACAGGAAGCCCTCAAAGGTGAACCGGCCTGTGGGGAGCCCGGAGATGCTCAGGGCGGTGATTACGGCGCAGGGGCCGGGAATGGCGCAGACGGTTACGCCCGCTTCGGCGCACTGGCGGACCAGATCCTCTCCGGGGTCGGAGATGGCGGGGGAGCCGGCGTCGGAGACCAGGGCGCAGGTCTCGCCTGCCAGGATGCGGTCCAGAATTTTTCCGCCGCTGGCGGCCTTGTTGTGCTCATAGTAGCTCACCAGCGGCTTTTTCAGCTCCAGGTGATTGAGGAGCTTCAGGGTAACCCGGGTGTCCTCCGCGGCGATAAAGTCCGCCTGGGCCAGGGTCTCCCGGCAGCGGGCAGAGATATCCCCCAGGTTGCCGATGGGGGTGGGAACCAAATAGAGCATTCCGGCCATCAGGAAAGGCCTCCTTCGTCCATGTGATAAATCCGGCGGAACGCCGGAGTGGGTGCGCCGTCCGGGCCGTACAGGGTCAGCTCCGGCAGCATGACAAGGCCGGGCTTTGCCCCCCGGCGGCAGCGGAGCAGCACCAGGCTGGGGACGTGCCCCGGCCGGTGGCACACCGTTTGGAGCTCCTTGGGCTCCAGGCCCTGGGCCCGGCCCAGGGATAGAAGATCCACAAGGCGCTCCGGCCTGTGAACCAGGTACAGACTGCCGCCGAAGCGCAGAAGCCAGGCGGCGGCGGAAAATACGTCCTCCAGGGTGCAGGCCAGCTCTTTTCTGGCCTGCGGGCCCGCAGGGCTCCGGGAGGAGGCGCCTGCGGAAAAATAGGGGGGATTGGAGACCACGCAGTGACAGGAACCGGGAGGGAGGAGAGAGCAAACCTGCCGCAAATCTCCCAGGCGGCTTTCCATCCGCTCTGACAGCCGGTTCCGGGCAATGTTCCGGAGGGCCGCCTCGTGGGAGGGGCGGTGAAGCTCCAGGCCTGTAACGGTGCAGTCCGGATACCGCCCGCACAGGAGGAGGCCCAAAGCGCCGCTGCCGGAGCCCAGATCTACCACCCGGGCATTTTTGGGCAGGCGCACAAAATCCCCCAGAACCATGGTATCCGTGCTCAGGGGGAAGGAATCGGGGCCCGCCTGAAAGGGCATACGGCCCAGGAGAAGCTCATCTGTCATGGGAACCTCACGCAATCCCGGAAAGGGGGAATATAAACTGGCAGGGGGCTGCCTCAAGGTTTCACCTGAGGCAGCCCCCTGAGAAATGCGAAGCGATTAAGCCTCTTCGATGGCCTCGTTGGGGCAGGTGTCGGCGCAGGTGCCGCAGTCAACGCACTGATCGGCGTCGATGACGTACTTGTCATCGCCCTCGGTGATGATGCCCATGGGGCAGGCATCGGCGCAAGCACCGCACTTCACGCAAGCGTCGGTAATCTGGTATGCCATGATGTATTCCTCCATTTCAAGATTTTGTTGATCGGTACACTCCGATACGCAGTTTTATTCTAGCATGTTTTTCTCAAAATGCAAATGAAATTTCCGGCTTCCGCGAAAAAAGATGGATTGGCTTACAGTATATTCCTTTGGGTGGGCGGATACAATCCATTACTGTGAGGTGAGGCCATTGGCTGCGGTGATCTACGAAGGAAAAACCAGGGAGCTTCTGCGTCTGGCGGCCGGGGAGGCCAGGGACATGGGGCACAGCTATGTGGGAAGTGAGCACTTGCTTCTGGGGCTGGTGCGGCAGTCCGGCACCATGGCCGGAACCATTCTCCGGAGCACCGGCCTGGAGTGGAGAAGGCTCCGGGAGCTGGTTTTGGCCTTTGTGGGCAGGGGAACCCCGGGGCTGCCTCTGCCCCAGGGCCTCAGCGCCGGAGCCCGGCGGGTTCTGGAGCGGGCCGCCGGGGAGGCACGGCAGGGGCGCCGCTGCCGGATTCGTCCGGAGCATGTGCTCCTGGGGGCCATCCGGCAGGAGGACGCCATGGCCCGGGAGCTCATGGAGCTGTCGGGCATTTGCGTGGACGGAGTGTTTACCCGGACGGTGGACCGGATCAACCGCCGCCAGGCGGAAAAACGGAAAGGGAAGGTGGAGCGTACGAAACTTCTGGAGCAGTTCAGCGAGGATTTAATGGAGAAGGCCGCCGCCATGGAGCCTGTGGTGGGCCGGGAGCGGGAGATTGAGGCGGTCATGGGCATACTCAGCCGGAAGAACAAGAACAACCCGGCACTCATCGGAGAGCCCGGGGTGGGAAAGACGGCCATTGCCGAGGCCCTGGCCCAGCGGATGGTGGCGGGGCGGGTGCCGGTGCAGCTCCGGGACAAGCGGCTCCTCAGCCTGAACATGGCGAACCTGGTGGCGGGAACCAAGTACCGGGGGGAATTCGAGGAGCGGCTCCGGGATCTCCTCCAGGAGATTCGCCGGGCGGGGAACGTGATTCTCTTTGTGGACGAGATGCACACCATCATCGGCGCGGGGGCGGCGGAGGGGGCCATTGACGCGGCCAACATTCTGAAGCCCGCCCTGGGCCGGGGAGAGCTGCAGATGATGGGGGCCACCACCCTGACCGAGTACCGGAAGTATATCGAAAAGGACCCCGCTCTGGAGCGGCGGTTTCGTCCCGTGCTGGTGGAGGAGCCGGACCGGGAGGCCACCCTGGCCATTTTGCGGGGGCTCCGGGGCGGCCTGGAGCAGCATCACCATATGAAAATCACGGACGAGGCTCTGTGCGCGGCGGTGGATCTGTCCACCCGGTATCTGCCGGAGCTGTTTCTCCCGGACAAGGCCATCGACCTTCTGGACGAGGGAGCGGCCCGGGCCCACCTGGAGGAGCAGCGGACGGCCAGAGGCTCCTATGAGCGGGAGAAGGAGTCCCTGGAGCTGGAGCTCAGCAACGCGGTGCGGGACAGCCGGTTTGAAAAGGCCGCGGAGCTTCGGGACAAAATGCAGCGGATGCTGAGCCGCTCCGGGGAGAGCAAGCGGGGCAAGACCGTGACCGCGGCGGACATCGCCGGGGCGGTCTCCGCCAGGACGGGCATCCCGGCGGGGAACCTGGCCATGGAGGAGCGGCAGAAGCTCCTGGGGCTGGAGGACACCCTGAAGAAGAGCGTTCTCGGCCAGCCGGAGGCGGTTGCGGCGGCGGCGGCCGCCGTCCGGCGGGGAAGGAGCGGACTTGCGGATCAAAACCGGCCTGTGGCCAGCCTCCTGTTCACAGGCCCCACGGGGGTGGGGAAGACGGAGCTGTGCCGGGCCCTGGCCCAGGCCCTCTACGGCAGCCGAAACGCCATGGTGCGGCTGGACATGACGGAGTATATGGAGAAGCAGTCGGTCTCCCGGCTGATCGGCGCCCCTCCCGGCTATGTGGGCTATGAGGAGGGGGGAACCCTCACGGAAAAGGTTCGCCGGAGGCCCTACTGCCTGGTGCTCTTTGACGAGCTGGAAAAGGCCCATCCGGACGTCACGGGGATTCTGCTCCAGATTATGGAGGACGGCATCCTCACCGACAGCCTGGGCAGGACGGTGAATTTTAAAAACGCCATTATCGTCATGACCTCCAACCTGGGCGGGGAAAAGCGGGAGGGGGAGGGGCTGGGCTTCCTGCCTCCCAGCTGCGAGGATCAGGTTTCGGAGTGCCTGCGTCAGCGGTTCAGCCCGGAGTTTTTGGGGCGCATTGACAAGGTGGCGGTCTTCCGGCCTCTGGGCCGGGAGGTGCTGGAGGAGATCGCCCGGCTGCAGTTGGAGTCGCTGCGGCAGCGGGGGGAGCGGAGCGGCCTGCAGCTGCGCTTCGGGCCGGAGGTGTCCCGGGTGCTGGCAACGGCCGGGAGCCGTTCCGGCGCCCGGCAGATTCGCCGGGATTTGCAGAACCGGGTGGAGGGGCCCCTGACGGAGTTTCTCCTGCTGAATCCCCCGGGAAACAAGGCTGTGTGGGTGGACTGGGACAGGGCCCTGGAGCAGCCGGTGTTTCGTCTGGAGCGGCGATAGACCACCCTGCGGGGAATGTGTTCAGCAGTGTCACGAACGGAAGCATGTGGTGCAGGGCGGGGGTATGCCCCAATGTCACGAACTTAAGCGCACAATGCAGGGCGGCTGTCTGTCCCCCGCCGCGCACTTGCGAATCTGCGCTGCAGCTCCATCCGAACCCACAAGGCCCCCAACCCTGGCGTTGTTAAGAAACAACCGCCGGACCCCCGACCTGTCATCCTGAGCGGGCAGCGAAGGATCTCGCGTAGAAGGGTTCCAAGACGGAACCCTGGTGCGTGAGATCCTTCGGCTGCGCCTCAGGATGACAAGTGGGGGGTGGGATGGGAAATAATAGGGAATCATTAATCATGCTGGTGCCCCTGGGGGACGGATTATTTCAAACCGCCCCCCAGGGGCACCACATTATTGATTATTTCTGCTATGCTTCCATCTTTCTGCTGTAAACGGCCACCGCCAGGCCCAGGGTGACCGCTGCCCAGCCTATGACCCACAGGAGATCCGGCCAGAAGGCCTCCCCGGCCAGGAGGGCCCGGCCTGCGTCCACGGCCCGGGCGAAGGGCAGCAGCCGGGCGGCCCGGGCGAAGCCCCTTCCCACCAGCTCCAGATCAAACCAGGCCCCGGACAAAAGGGCCGTGGCGTTGGTGACCAGAGCCCCGCAGATGCCTCCCACGGAACGATCCGAGAGGAGGGAGCCGCACAGCAGACCCAGGGCGATGTAAAACACCGCCGCCGGGAGGCTCACGGGAATGAGCAGCAGCGCCCGCCCGCTAAAGGTCAGCCCCCAGGCCAGGGCCCCCGCCAGCACCACCAGGCACTGTCCCAGGGCCATGGGCACCAGGGGCAGGCAGTACCCCAGCACAAAATCTTTGGGGGCCATGGGGGTGGTGTACAGCCGGGTGAGAAAGGCGCTGGCCCGGTCCCGGGCAATGAGCTGGCCGGAGAACAGAGCCAGAAAGCTGAACCCAAAGACCATCATCCCCGGGGTCAGGCTCCCCACGGTGAACACCTCCACCGGCGCCCCCGCCCCAATGGCCAGAAGCATGCACAAAAGGCCCAGGGGGAATCCCAGCCCAAAGGCCAGATTCACCCCGTCCCGCAAAATTTCCTGCCCGTTCCGCCGGGCAAACAAAACCATAGACATTATCATACTCCTCCAATTTCGGAAAAGACCCGTTCCGTGGCCGCAGGCGGCCCTTCCGGCTCTGCAAAAGGCTCGTTCCCCGTCCGTAGGAGCGAGCCCGTGTGCAATGCCACGAACTTAGGCAAAAGGTTTCCTGAGCGTTCGTAGGGGCGGACCCATGTGTCCGCCCGCGGTAGGGGGATTGATTTGTAAAATGTTGGGCGAATCCGTATTTTTTTCGGTATTCCAAAGGAATTCGCACTGGGTTTTACAAAACGATACCCCTATGAACGGGCGGGGGAATCCTTTGGTGACATGGACGTTTCCTCCTGCCCTGGGAGTGCCGTGCCCCCTGCCAGGGTGATGAAGGCCTCCTCGAAGCTGTCCGTCCCCGCCAGGGCCATGAGCTCCGCCGGGGTGCCCTGGGCGCGGAGGCGGCCTCCGGCCAGAATCCCGATGCGGCCGGCCAGGGCCTGGGCCTCCTCCAGATAGTGGGTGGTGAGAATCACCGTCCCCGGGAGCTTCCGGATCACCTGCCACAGCTCCCGCCGGGCCAGCACGTCCAGGCCCAGGGTGGGCTCGTCCAGAAACAGCACCTGGGGCTCCGTCACAAGGGCCATGGCCACGCTGAGCCGCCGCTGCCAGCCCCCGGACAGAAGCCCTGCCCGGCGCTTTGCCACCTGCCCCAGCTCCAGCTCCCGGAGAAGGGCCTCCGTCCTGGCCCGGGCCTGGGGCCCCTTCGCCCCGGACAGCCCCGCCAGGAGCGTTAAATTCTCCTCCACCGTGAGCCTGGGGGCCACGGCGGTCTCCTGGGGGGACAGGGCCACCAGGCGCTTTACCGCCGGGTCCGTGACGGAGACCCCCAGAATCCGGGCCTCCCCGGCGGTGGGGGCCGTGAGCCCCGTGAGAATCCGGATGGCCGTGGTCTTGCCGGCCCCGTTCACACCCAGCAGGGCGTACCGCTCCCCGGGGGCCACGGTGAGGTTCAGATTCTCCAGGGCGGTGACGGGGCCGTAGACCTTCCGGAGGCCCCGGGTCTCAATGGCGTTCATGACTCCGCCTCCTCCGATGCCTGGCGAATTCCCCGGGCAAACTCCTCCAGGTGCTCCTGAGGCTCCTGGGGATAGACCTCCTGGCCGTGCCCCGCGAAAATGGCGTCGGCAATTTTGTTCATGACGATGGCCCGCTGCAGGGCAATGCCCCGCCGGGGGTCCGCCATCAGCAGCAGACTGTCCCCCGGCTCCAGCCCGAACATCTCCCGAACCTCCTTGGGAATCACCAGCTGCCCCTTGGGCCCCAGCTTCACCGTGGCCATAAATCCTCTGTCCTGCTTGCTCATACGGCATCCTCCTTGGTATGTAAAGTTGGAAAAGTTATACTTATCTTACAACATCCCACCGCCATTGTCAACAGATCCCAGCACTATTTTTTCCCCACCTGGGAAAGCTATCCCCACAGGCATAAACCGCAGCCCCCGGGAATAAAACGTACAGAAAGCCACAGACAGCGCCCCAGCCCCGACGGCACACCCGGCCTCCGACGACGCGCCCGTAGGGCGGGGTTATGACCCCGCCGGGCACTTGCAAACCCGCTGGGCAGCCCCGTCCAAAGGCACCCGGCCCCCGAACCTGTCATTGCGAGGAGCGCAGCGACGTGGCAATCCGTTCCCCCGCAATGCGCAGCATTGCACCGGCCGTGAGGCCGGTCAATCGCCCGGGCCGGTGTTGCGCCCCTGCCGGGGCGCGCAAGCCTTACGGCTTGCAGGGGAACGGATTGCCACACCAGCGTGCGCGCGGGTTCGCAATGACAGACGTGGGAGTGCGGTTCGTTTGGTTGGGGTGCGTAGCTTTCCGAAAGCGGGCGGCGGGGGCGAGCCCCCGCCCTACGGTACGGGTTTCGGCGATGCATCCGGCCCAACGCACCCGGCTCCGATCATGCACCCGTAGGGCGGGGGCTCGCCCCCGCCGGGCCCCTGCAAATCTGCCTGGCACCCTCGTCCCAACGCACCAGGCCCCCGAACCTGTCATTGCGAGGAGCGCAGCGACGTGGCAATCCGTCCCCTAAGCAATGCGAACGCATTGCACC
>JALETK010000084.1 GCA_022781505.1 Clostridiales bacterium
CCGGTTTATGTCTGACCCCGCCCTGCAGGCCCAGATCCCATTGGCAGTCGATTACCCTTTACACAAGGAGGAAATATACATATGAAATTTGGTTTTGGAATTGACGTAGGCGGCACCACCGTGAAGCTGGGGCTTTTTACCCAGGCGGGGGAGCTGCTGGAGAAGTGGGAGATCCCCACCAACACGGAGCATGAGGGCGAGGCCATTCTCCCGGACATCGCCCGGGCGGTGGCGGACTGCATGAGCCGCCGGGGCCTGTCCAGGGAGGACTGCCTGGGCCTGGGCATCGGCGTGCCCGGCCCGGTGAGCGACAGCGGCATTGTGAACAAGTGCGCCAACCTGGGCTGGGGGGTCTTTGACCTCCACAAGACCCTGGGGGATCTCACGGGCCTGCCTGTGAAGGGCGGCAACGACGCCAACGTGGCCGCCCTGGGCGAGTGCTGGAAGGGCGGCGGCCAGGGCCACAGCAGCATGGTGCTGGCCACCCTGGGCACCGGCATCGGCGGCGGCATCGTCATCGACGGGAAAATCCTCTTCGGCGCCCACGGGGCCGCCGGGGAGATCGGCCATGTGACCATGGACAAACACGAGACGGAGCCCTGCGGCTGCGGCAAGTTCGGCTGCGCCGAGGAGTACGGCTCCGCCTCCGGCCTCACCCGCCTGGCCCGCCGGGCCATGGCCAAGAGCGCCCTCCCCTCTCCCCTCCGGGCCCTGGAGAAGCCCACGGCCAAGGACGTGTTCGACCTGGCCGCTCAGGGAGACGCCCTGGCATTGGAGGTCCGGGAGGAGTACTTCGACGTCCTGGGCCAGTTCCTGGCGGGGGTGTGCTGCGTGGTGGACCCGGAGATTGTGGTGCTGGGCGGCGGCGTGTCCAAGGCCGGCCCGGTGCTGGCCCAGGGGGTGCAGCGGCACTTTGTGCCCTATATGTTCCACACGGGCCGTGGCATCCGGTTTGCCCTGGCCACCCTGGGCAATGACGCGGGCATCTATGGCAGCTTCAAGCTGGCCCTGGATCAGTTCGGAGGCTGAGCCATGGATGTTCTGGTGCTGGGCGGCGGCCCCGCCGGGGTCACCGCCGCCGTCTACGCCGCACGGAGCGGCAAATCCGTGACCCTTCTGTACCGGGACGGAGGCGCTCTGGCCCGGGCGGAGCGGATTGAGAATTTTTACGGCTTTCCGGAGCCTGTCACCGGCCCGGAGCTGTTCCGCCGGGGCCTTGCCCAGGCGGAGGCCCTGGGGGTGCAGGTGCGGAAGACCCAGGTGCTGGGCCTGGGCTTTGGCCCGGAGGGGCTGGAGGCGGAGACCCTGGACGGGCCCTTCTCCGCCCGGGCGGTGATCCTCGCCACAGGGGCCCAGCGGCGGCAGCCGAAGCTCCCGGGCCTCAAGGAGCTGGAGGGCGCCGGCGTCAGCTACTGCGCCGTGTGCGACGGCTTTTTCTGCCGGGGCAAGGAGGTGGCCGTCCTGGGCGCGGGGGAATACGCCCTCCACGAGGCCCGGGTGCTCCTGCCCCTGGCCGCCCGGGTGCATCTGCTCACCAACGGGGAGCCAGCCCCGGAGGCCCCGGGGATGAAGGTGGACACCCGGCCTCTGGCCTGCCTGGAGGACACCGGGGGCATTTTGTCGGCGGTGCGGTTTGAGGACGGGGACCGGCTCCCGGTGAGCCGCCTGTTCGTGGCCCTGGGCTCCGCCGGCAGCGGCGACCTGGCCCGGAAGGTGGGCGCCCTCACGGAGAACGGCAAAATCCTGACCGACGAGACCATGGCCACCAACGTCCCCGGCCTCTTCGCCGCCGGAGACTGCACCGGCGGCCTCCTCCAAATCGCCAAAGCAACCCACCAGGGCGCCCAGGCAGGCCTGTCCGCCGTGAAATATCTGACAGGCAGGTAAAAGAAATCCCGCCCTTACGGACAAAGACCTGAACAATATCCCCCAAAGCCCCCCTGACCGTCCGTAGGGGCGGACCCATGTGTCCGCCTGCGGAAAAAGGTTATTTATCAAAAAGCCAATGCGAATCCGTACAAATCCTGGGAAACAATCGAATTCGCCCAACATCTTCAAGGGTTGCCACCTTGCACTGCGGGCGGACACATGGATCCGCCCCTACGAACAAGGACGAAGGTGCTCCCGCAGGGCGGGGGCACGGACAATGTCCCCCACCCCCCTACAGACATATTTTGAGGCGTCCCCGCCGGGACGCCTCAAAATATGTTTATCTCCTACCGGCCCTCTCCCAGGAAGAACACCGCCAGCATTCCCGGCCCCACATGGGAGCCGGTGAGGGGCTCGTGGAGGCAGGTGATGAGCTCCCTGGGCGGGGCGATCTGCCGGATCATCTCCTCCAGGGCCTGGGCCTCCTCCAGGCAGTCCCCATGGGAGATGTACACCCGCTGGGTCTCCGGGTTCCGAACCTTCTTCCCGTACAGCTCCGCCAGGGTCTGGACGGCCTTTTTCCGGCTGCGAACCTTGCTGAACACGGTGATGTGGCCGGTTTCGTCTCCCCGGAGCATGGGCTTCAGCTGGAGCATGGTGCCCAGGGCGGCGGCCACGCCGGAGACCCGCCCGGTGCGCCGGAGGAACATCAGGTCGTCCACGGTGAACAGCTCGCACAGGTTGGCCCGGTCGGCCTCCAGAGCACGGTAGTTCTCCTCCAGGCCCATGCCCGCGGCCCGGTTGTCCGCCGCCCGGCCCACCAGAAGCCCCACGCCCAGCCCCGCTCCCAGGGAGTCCAGCACCCGGACGGTGCGCTCCGGGTACTCCTCCTTCAGAAGCTCCGCTGCGTGAAGGGCCGAGGACACGGTACCGCTGATGGCGGAGGACATGGTGAGGTACAGAACGTCCTGCCCCGCCTCCAGAGCGGGCCGGAAGGCGTCCATGAGAACCCCGGCGGCCAGGAGGGAGGTCTTCACCCCCCCTTTGTTCCGCAGATAGTCATAAAAGGCCTTGCCGTCGAATTCGTCGGGATACTTGGGGCAGGGAATCAGCTCCCCCTCCTTCTCGTAGGAGAAAGAGACGGTCTCAGCCTGAAATTCCTCCAGCTGAGCCCGGGGGAGATTGCAGCTGGAATCGGAGAAAATGGCATAACCCATAGCAGTCAAACGCCTCCATAGCTTGTATTGCATATTAGTATACATGATACAAGGGAAGATGTAAATAGATATTTTGTAAAATCTACAAATTCTGACACCTTGCGGCCCGGGAGCGGGTGTGGTATAATCGGGAAAAAGCGCCCGGTGGCTGCCGGGCCCAAGGACGGAGATGAATGGTATGGCCTACGACAAGGAACAGGTGGTGGAAAAGCTCCTGTACTGGAAGGATTTCATGCAGCAGTTCCACCTGCCCACCTGGGAGGAGCTGCCGGATCTGGAGCTGTACATGGATCAGGTGGTGGCCCTGGTGAGCCGGTATGTGAACCTGCAGCCCCACTCCGGCCCTCCGGAGCCCCTCCTCACCCCCAGCGCCGTAAACAACTATGGGCGGCTGAAGCTGATTCCCCCCCCGGTGAAGAAGCGGTACAGCCGGGTGCACCTGGCCTATCTCATTGTGATTTGCTGCCTGAAGAGCTCCATGAGCCTGTCCAGCATTCAGCAGATGTTCCCGGTGGACATGACCCCGGAGGAGGTGTGCCAGGCCTACGGCCGGTTTGTGAGCCAGTACCGGGCGGCCTATCTCAAGTGCGTGGTTCAGGTGGAGCAGCTGGCCGCCCCGGTGCTGGACCCCCAAAACCGGGACCCCGACCAGGTGGACTCCCTGGTTCTGGGCACCGCCGTGGCGGCTGCATTGTGCAAGCTGGTGACGGATAAGCTGCTGGCCCTCCAGCTTCCCAAGGAGGAGCCACAGCAGGGAGGCAATAAATCATAAAGAATCAACGGGGAAGGGAATTGCCACGCCGCTGCGCGCCTCGCAATGACAGTTATGGGAGCCTGATGCGTTTGGACGGAGCTACCAATCAGACTTGCTGCAACCCGGGAGGGTCATGACCCTCCTCTACAGACGCGCCCCGGAACCTGCCCGTAGGGCGGGGTCATGACATAAGCCGGGCACCTGCCGGAACCTCCGCACCCGCCTCCAAACCCTCCGCACTTCCAAGCCTGTCATTGCGAACCAGCGCGCACGCTGGTGTGGCAATCCGTTCCCCTGCAAGCCGCAGGCTTGCGCGCCCCGGCAGGGGCGCAATATCGGCCCGGATGCATGACCGGCCTGGCGGCCGGTGCAATGCATTCGCATTGCGGGGGAACGGATTGCCACGTCGCTGCGCTCCTCGCAATGACAGGTTCGGGAGCCTGATGCGTTGGGGCGGAGCTGCAGAGCGGATTTGCAGCTGCCCGGGAGGGTCATGACCCTCCCCTGCGGTCAGGTTCCGGCGTGGGTCTGTAGGGGAGGGTCATGACCCTCCCGGGTACTTCCGCAATTCATGCGCCTCCGTCAAACCGCACAAAATTCCCCTCCCTGCCGTCCCGGAGAATTTCTCGATTTTTGCGGTTCTTTTTGAAAGATTTCCGTGAAATTCTCGCAAAACCCTCTTGCAAAACGGAAACGGCAGTGGTATAATATCCATAATCTAACGTAGGTTTACGAAAGAGAGGGGTCCGCCCCTCTCTTTCTTGCTGATACTGGAATTCCTTTGAGAAAGGCGTGTTGGTATGAAGATCACGGAACAGGTGGAATCCTTCGCCCGCCCGGTGGTGGAGGGCTTCGGACTGGAGCTCTGGGATGTGGAGTACGTCCGGGAGGGGGCCGACTGGTTCCTCCGGGTGTACATTGACAAGGAGGGCGGCGTGGACATTGACGACTGCGAGGCCGTGTCCCGGGCCCTGGACCCCATCCTGGACGAAAAGGACCCCATCCCCGACAGCTATCACTTCGAGGTCTGTTCCGCCGGTCTGGAGCGGGTGCTGAAGCGCCCGGAGGACTTCCGGCGGTTTCTGGGCAGCCCCGTTCTGGTGAAGCTGTACCGGCCCAGGGGCGGGGTCAAGGAGTACCCCGGCACTCTGGAGGGGTATGAGGAGGGCCGGGTCACCCTGGGAACCCAGGGAGGCCCCATTACCTTTGAAAAAACGGAGGTCGCCCAGGTGCGGCTCCGGGTGGAATTCTGACAGGAGGATACAGAAATGGCCAGAAATGTGAAAAAGAAAAACCAGGAGCCCCAGCTCTGCCAGCCCGAGGTGATCTTCGGCGCTCTGAAGGCGCTGGAGGAGGAGCGGGGCATTCCTGTGGATTATATGGTGGAGCGGATTAAGCAGGCCCTGGTGAATGCCTACCGGAAGGACCGGGAGGATCACAAGGAGATCCCCGCCGAGACCGTGGTGGTGGAGCTGACGGAGACCCGCATGTCCATGGTGCAGCAGAAGACCGTGGTGGAGGAGGTGGAGAACCCCGCCGCCCAGATCTCCCTGGACGCCGCCCGGAACTATAACCGCGCCGCCCGGGTGGACGATGTGGTGTCCATCCCCGTGAAGGTGGAGGCCTTCGGCCGCATCGCCGCCCAGACCGCCAAGCAGGTGATCATCCAGGGCATCCGGGAGGCCGAGCGGGGCGCCGTGTATGACAGCTATTCCTCCAAGTCCCAGGAGCTGCTCACGGGCACCGTCCTGCGGATTGACCCTGTGAACCACGATATGTTCGTCCGGGTGGGCATGGGCAATGAGCAGTCCGACGCCATCCTCCGGGCCGGGGAGCAGATTCCCGGGGAGGTGTACCACGAGGGGGACATGATCCGGGTCTATGTGGTGGACGTGCACCGCTCTCCCCGTGGCCCCCAGGTGGCCGTGTCCCGGACCCATCCCAACCTGGTGCGCCGGCTCTTTGAGCTGGAGGTGCCGGAGATTGCCGAGGGCCTGGTGGAAATTCGCAACATCGCCAGAGAGCCCGGCTCCCGTACCAAGATCGCCGTCCGGGGCACCCAGGAGGGCGTGGACCCCGTGGGCGCCTGCGTTGGCCCCAGAGGCGGCCGTGTGGGCGCCGTGGTCACGGAGCTCCATGGGGAGAAGATGGATATCATCACCTGGTCCGAGGACCCCTGCCAGTATGTGGCCGCGGCCCTCAGCCCCGCGGACGTGATTTCCGTGGAGCAGATTCCCGGCCAGAAGGCCTGCCGGGTGGTGGTACCCGACGACCAGCTGAGCCTGGCCATCGGCAAGGAGGGCCAGAACGCCCGCCTGGCCGCCCGGCTCACCAGCTACAAAATCGACATTAAATCCGCCTCCCACGTCCCGGCCCCCGAGGCCCCCGAGGCCCCTGCCGGGGAGCCGGAGGAAGCCTGATCTCTGAGCACTGCCCCTGTAGGGCGGGGTCATGACCCCGCCGGGCAGCTGCAAATCTGCTTAGCAGTCCTGTCTGAATGTACCTGGCTCCCAAAACTGTCATTGTTATGAAACAACCGCCGCACTCCCGACCTGTCATCCTGAGCCATAGGCGAAGGATCTTGCGCAGGAGGGTTCCGATACGGAAGCCCCGGCGCATGAGATCCTTCGGCTTCGCCTCGCCCATGACAATCGGAGCCTTTCGTTTATGGCGGTGTGAAAACACATGATGATTGGGAGGAGCGCAGCGGCGTGGCAATCCGTTCCCTGAGCAATGCGCAGCATTGCACCGGCCGCCAGGCCGGTTGTGTGTCCGGGCCCGCGTTGCGCCCCTGGCGGGGCGCTGCAGCCTCGCGGCTTGCAGGAGAACGGATTGCCACACCAGCGTGCGCGCTGGTTCGCAATGACAGGCTTGGGGGTGCGGCTCCTTTTGATGGAGTGCGGAGGTTCCGGAAGCCGGGCGGCGGTCTGTCTCCCGCCGGGCGTCCGCGGGACGCAGCCGGATGCGCCGGAAAATGTGGATACAATTTACGATATTACATCCTGGGGGGTGCCGAAATGCAGAAGAAAATACCCATGCGCCAGTGTATGGGCTGCCGGGAGCGGAAGCCCAAGCGGGAGCTCATCCGGGTGGTTCGCTCGCCGGAGGGCGTTGTGAGCCTGGATTTCAAGGGCAAGGCCCCCGGCCGGGGGGCCTATGTGTGCCCCAATCCGGAGTGCCTGAAGAAGGCCGTCCGCTCCAAAGCCCTGGAGCGGAATCTGGAGGTGCCCATTCCCCAGGAGCTGCTCGCCCGGCTGGCAGAGGAAATGGAGGAGAGCCATGAAGCCTAACGCCATCAATTATCTGTCCCTGGCCAAGAAGGCCGGGCGCATTGAAATCGGCGAGGAGTCCACCGGCGCCGCCGCCCGGGCCCTCACCGCCCGGCTGGTGATTCTGGCCGGGGACGCCCCGGAGAACACCTGCCGCCGTGCCCGGAACTTTGTGGCGGGCACGGATCAGCAGCTGGTGACGGTGCCCTTCACCAAGGAGGAGCTGGGCGCCGCCGTGGGAAAGACCGTGGTCTCCATGGCCGCCCTCACGGACCCGGCCCTGGCCCTGGCCTTCCTCAAGGCCCTGGAGGACGGGGAGCGCTACGCCGGGGCCATAGAGAACCTCTCCGGCAGAACCCAGCGGGTCCGCCGCCGGCAGGAGGAGGAGAAGGCTCACCAGAGGAACCTTCGCCAGGGAAAGAAAAAGCATCAGCCTCCGGCCCTGACCCCGGCTGCTGATGGAAGGGCCGGCCCCAAGCCCGGCCCCCGGCGGCAGGCCAAGCCCGCCGCCCCTGAACGAGCAACGGTCAACAGGCCCGCCGGACGCAAGCCCGGCAAGAAACATGGAGGTGCGAAAGTATGAGTCTTATCAAGTATCGCGTCCGGGAAGTCGCAGCGGATTTTGGCATGGCCCCCAAGGATGTGTCCGAGGCGGTGGGCAAGTTCTTCGAGAAGCCCAAGAGCAACAGCCAGGTTCTGACGGACGAGGAGCTGAACGTGGTTTTTGACTATATCACCCAGAAAAATCAGATTGCCTCGATTGAGCAGGTGTTCGCCCCGGCCCGGAAGCCCGAGCCGGAGAAGAAGCCCGAGGCCGAGAAGAAGCCGGAGGCGGAGAAGAAGTCCGAGGCCCGGAAGCCTGAGACAAAGGCCCCCGAGGCCAGAAAGCCCGGGAACAAGCAGGAGCCCCGGCCCCAGGCCCCCAAGGCCCCCAAGGCCCCCGAGGCCAGGGAGCAGCCCAAGGAGCAGCCCAAGGAGAACAAGCAGCCGGAGCGCCGCCGGGAGCGCCGGGTGGTGGATACCTCCGCCGTCCAGGTGAATTCCGCCCGCTTTGACGACCGGGTGGACACCCTGGTTTCCGAGCGGGAGCAGAATTTCTCCGGCGGCAAGCAGAAAATCGGCAATAAGGCCAAGAACAACAAGAAGTCCGGCAAGTTCCAGAGCAGCAAGGCCAAGAACGAGGAGCAGGAGAAGATGCGCCGCCTGCGCCTGGAGGTCATCAAGAAGACCCCCCTCACCGTGAAGATTCCCGAGGAGATCACCGTGGGCGAGCTGGCCAGCCGCATGAAGAAGACCGCCGCCGAGGTCATCAAGACCCTGCTGAAAAACGGCGTCATCGCCTCCATCAACCAGACCATCGACTTTGACACCGCCGAGTTTGTGGCCACAGAGCTGGGCTGCAAGGTGGAGCGGGAGGTCACCGTCACCATCGAGGAGCGGATCATCGACGACCATGTGGACACCGCCCAGGAGCTTCAGCCCCGCTCTCCCGTTGTGGTGGTTATGGGCCACGTTGACCACGGCAAGACCAGCCTCCTGGACGCCGTGCGGAAGACCAACGTGGTTTCCGGGGAGGCCGGCGGCATCACCCAGCACATCGGCGCCTACACGGTGCAGATCAACGGGAACCCCATCACCTTCCTGGACACCCCGGGCCACGCCGCCTTCACCTCCATGCGGGCCAGAGGCGCCATGTGTACCGACATCGCCATTCTGGTGGTGGCCGCCGACGACGGCATCATGCCCCAGACCGTGGAGGCCATCAACCATGCCAAGGCCGCCAAGATTCCCATCATCGTGGCCATCAATAAAATGGATAAGCCCGGGGCCAACCCCGACCGAATCAAGCAGCAGCTGACGGAGTACGACCTCATCCCCGAGGAGTGGGGCGGCGAGACCATCGTGTGTCCCATCTCCGCCAAAAAGGGCACGGGCATCGACGAGCTTTTGGAAATGGTGATTCTCACCGCCGAGGTTCAGGAGCTGAAGGCCAACCCCAACCGGGCCGCCAAGGGCACCGTCATCGAGGCCCGGCTGGACCGGACCCGTGGCCCCATCGCCACCCTGCTGGTGCAGAACGGCACCCTCAACCAGGGCGACGTGATCATCGCCGGCACCGCCGTGGGCCGTGTCCGGGTCATGACCGACGACAAGGGCCGCACGGTGAAGACCGCAGGACCCTCCGTCCCCGTGGAGATCACGGGCCTGGCGGACGTGCCCGCCCCCGGCGACGAGTTCAACGCCGTCACCGATGAGCGCATGGCCAGAGAGCTGGTGGAGCAGCGCCGCCAGGCGGAGAAGGACGCCGCCGCCAAGCTCAACACCAAGGTCACCCTGGACAACCTCTTTGCCAAGATGCAGGAGGGGGAGATGAAGGAGCTGAACCTCATCGTCAAGGCCGACGTCCAGGGCTCCGCCGAGGCGGTGAAGGCCAGCCTCATGAAGCTGTCCAACGAGGAGGTTCGGGTGAAGGTGATCCACGCCGGCGTGGGCGCCATCAACGAGTCCGACATCCTCCTGGCCTCCACGGCAAACGCCATCGTCATCGGCTTCAACGTCCGCCCCGACGCCGCCGCCCAGGCCAGCGCCGCCAGAGCCAAGGTGGACGTGCGGATGTACCGTGTGATTTACGACGCCATCGACGAGATCGAGGCGGCCCTCAAGGGTATGCTGGCCCCCAAGTACCAGGAGGTGGTCATTGGCCACGCCGAGGTGCGCCAGACCTTCAAGGCCTCCGCCATCGGCACCATCGCCGGCTGCTATGTAAAGGACGGCAAAATCACCCGGGACGCCCAGGTTCGGGTTCTCCGGGACAATGTGGTGCTCTTCCAGGGCGCCATCGGCTCCCTGCAGCGGTTCAAGGACTCCGTCCGGGAGGTCGCCGCCGGCTACGAGTGCGGCATCGCCATCGAGAAGTACAACGATATCAAGGAAGGCGATATCTTCGAGTGCTTCGTCATGGAGGAAATCAAACAGTAACCCCACCCCCCGCCGCCCCGCCACCGCGGCGCGGCGGGTTCCCATATTCCCACAGTTCCCCCGACAGCGGGCCCGTAGGGGAGGGTCATGACCCTCCCGGGCACTGCCGCAACCCGGGCCCCCGATTCAAGCCGCCCAGCCCCCCGGCGTGCCATCCTGAGGCGCAGCCGAAGGAGCTGGCGCAGAAGCGTTCCGACACGGGCGGCTGGTGCATGAGATCCTCCGGCTGCGCCTCGGGATGACAGTGAGGGGGTGCGGTTACGTCGGGAAGGAGCTGCCAATCCAATATGCCGCTGCCCGGG
This sequence comes from Clostridiales bacterium, assembly GCA_022781505.1. Classification (GTDB taxonomy): domain Bacteria; phylum Bacillota; class Clostridia; order Oscillospirales; family Oscillospiraceae; genus Faecousia. Next base: position 10,391 of record JALETK010000084.1, read on the forward strand.
AGGGTCATGACCCTCCCCTACAGGCGGGAAACCGGCCGGGCCGGTATTTTACAATCACGCGAAGGAGGATGTATATGGCATCCAATCGAATCGGACGTATCAACGAGGAGCTCCAGCGGGAGCTGGCGGGGCTGCTTCGGAATCTGAAGGATCCCAGAGTTCAGGCCACCATGATCTCCGTCACCCGGGTGGAGGCCACCCCGGATCTCCGATACGCCAAGGTATTTGTCAGCTTCCTGGACGCTGCCAGAGCGCCGGAGGCCATGAAGGGTCTGAAGTCCGCCTCCGGCTATCTCCGCCGGGAGCTGGGCGCCGCCCTGCAGCTGCGGTACACCCCGGAGCTCCAGTGGCAGGAGGACGATTCCATCACCCGGGGCGCCCACATGCTGGAGCTCCTGGGCTCTTTGAACATTCCGAAGGATGATGAAGATGCAGACACTGAAGCTTGAGGAGGCCGCCCGCTTCCTGTCCGGAGGGGACCGGTTCCTGATTCTCACCCACCGCCGCCCCGACGGGGACACGGCGGGCTGCGCCGCTGCCCTGTGCCTGGGGCTCCGGAGCCTGGGCAAGGCCGCCTGGATTCTGGAAAATCCCCAGCTCACGGAGCGCTACCGGCCCTACCACGAGGGCCTCACCGTCCCGGCCCCCCTCCCGGGGGTTTCGTGCGTCAGTGTGGACGTGGCCAGCCGGGACATGCTCTGCCGGGGGGCCGAGGAGCTTCCGGTGGCCCTGCTCCTGGATCACCACGGCTCCAACCCGGGCTTTGCCCCCCGGGGCATCATCGACCCCGGGGCCGCCGCCTGCGGGGAGCTGGTTCTCCGGCTCCTTCTGTGCCTGGGGGTGACCCTGGACAAGCCCATGGCCGAGGCCCTGTATGTGGCCCTGTCCACGGACACCGGCTGCTTCCGGTACTCCAACACCACCGCCCGGACCCTCCGGGCCGCCGCCGCCTGCCTGGAGGCCGGGGCGGAGATCTACCCCATCAACCACGCTTTGTTTGAAACCGTGACCCTTCCCCGGCTCCGGCTGAATGCCTACATGGCCCAGCACCTGGAGTTTCTGGCCGGGGGCAAAATCGCCCTGTGCCCCATCCCCCTGGAGACGGAGCGGGAGACCGGGGTCACCGAGGACGACATGGAGGACGTGTCCAACTTCCCCCGGAACATCCGGGGGGTGGAGCTGGCCGTCACCTTCCGCACCGTGGAGAACGGAGACACCAAGCTCTCCCTCCGCGCCTCCCCCGCCTACGACGTGGCAAAGCTGGCCATGTCCCTGGGCGGCGGCGGCCACAAAGCCGCCGCCGGCGCCACCGTCCACGCCGGACAGCAGGAGGCCAAACGGCGGCTCCTGGCTGTGATGGAACAACAAGGGATATTGTGAGGGAAGCCGACTGCGCGAGAACCACCGTTCATGCGCCCCCGGCGCGCAGCGCCGGACCTTCCCCCACAGGGGGAAGGTGCCCCAGTGCGCACACTGGGGCGGATGAGGGTCTGGGAGCACTTTCCTATTTTCCAGGAACCCTCAAAAGCCGCACCTGCGCGGGGCACGCTGCGCTTATATGGCCCTGCCAATCAAATCTGCCACTGCCTCGCCCCTCATCCGGCCGCCTTTGGCGGCCACCTGGAATTGTGGTATCCCTTGCCACCGGCAAGGGATCATATCCAATGGCGCTTCGCGCTTGCCCCGTAGGGGGAAGGTCTTAGGCGCTCCGCGCTTGCCCCGTAGGGGGGAAGGTCTTAGGCGCTCCGCGCTTGTCCTGTAGGGGGAAGGTCTTGTGCGCTTCGCGCCGCATGTCCCCCCGTTACACAGAAAGAAGGAGGCGACCTCCATGGCCACCGGTATTATTATCATTGACAAGCCCCAGGGCTGGACCAGCCAGGACGTGACCGCCCGGCTGCGCCGGGTGTTCGGCACCCGGCGGATCGGCCACGGGGGCACCCTGGACCCTATGGCCACAGGGGTTCTCCCCGTGTTTGTGGGCCGGGCCACCCGGGCGGTGGAGTTTTTTGAAAGCGCCCGGAAGGAGTACATCGCAACCCTGCGCCTGGGCCTCCTCACGGACACGGAGGACATCACCGGCGCTGTGGTGGAGACCCGCCCCGTCACCGTTGGCCGGGCGGAGGTGGAGGCCATGCTCCCCCGGTTCCTGGGCCCCCAGCTCCAGACCCCGCCCATGTACTCTGCCGTGAAGGTGGAGGGGAAGAAGCTCTATGAGCTGGCCCGGGCGGGAAAGACCGTGGAGCGGCAGCCCCGGCCCATTGAGATCTACGGCCTGGAGCTTTTAGAGTGCCGGGGGGAGGACTACGTCCTTCGCATCGACTGCTCCAAGGGCACCTACGTCCGCACCCTCTGCCGGGACATTGGCCTGGCCCTGGGCTGCGGAGGCACCATGGCAGCCCTGCGCCGGAGCCGGGCGGGGGCCTACGGTCTGGAGGACGCCATCTCCCTGGAGGCGCTCCTGGCCCGCTCGGAGCGGGGGGAGGAGACCGAGTCCCTCCTCAGGCCCATCGACTCCATGTTCCCGGAATATCCCCCCCTGGGCCTCACCCCCCGGCAGGAAAAGGCCTGCCGGAATGGGGCCGCCTTCTCCTGCATCGCCCCTCCGGGGGAGTACCGGCTCTACGGAGGCCGGGAGTTCCTGGCCCTGGGCCGGTGCAGCGGCGGGGTTATGACAACCATAAAGAGCTTCTATGAGGTGAATTGACTTGGAACGAGTGATCGCACTGGGATTTTTTGACGGCGTCCACCTGGGCCACGGCCAGCTTCTGCGCCGCTGCCGCCTGGCGGCGGATCAGCTGGGGTGCCAGGCGGCGGCCCTGACCTTCGACCTCCATCCGGACACCCTGGTTTTTGGCCGGGAGGTGCCGCTGCTCAGCTCCCCCCGGGACCGGGAGCGGCTGATGCGGGAGCTGTACGGCATGGATCAGGTTCTCACCGTCCATTTTGACCGGGCCATGCGGGACATGCCCTGGGAGGAATTCCTGGAGAGGGTGCTCCTGGAGGAGTACCACGCCGTGGGCCTCATCTGCGGCCACGACTTCCGGTTCGGCGCCGGGGGCCGGGGCACGGCCAGCCTCCTCCAGGAGGCTGCCGCCAAGCACGGCATCTCCTGCGCCGTGGTGCCGGAGTACCGGGTGGAGAACGTCCCCGTCTCCTCCACCTACATCCGCCAGCTCCTGGCCCAGGGGGACATGGACCGGGCCCGGCTGTTCCTGGGCCACCCCCATCTTCTCTCGGGCAAGGTCACCCGGGGAAACCAGCTGGGAAGAACCCTGGGCATCCCCACGGCCAACCTGATTCCCGACCCCGCCCTGCTGCTGCCCCCCAGGGGGGTCTACGCCTGCCGGGCCAGAATCCCCGGCGGGGCCTGCCTGGCCGTGGCCAACATCGGCACCCGCCCCACGGTGGGTGGCACGGGCCTCACGGTGGAGCCCTGGCTCCTGGACTTCCAGGGGGACCTGTACGGCCAGGAGGTGACCCTGGAGCTGTGGCGCTACCTCCGCCCGGAGCAGAAGTTCCCCTCCCTGGAGGCCCTCCAAAACGAAATCCGCCGCAACGCCGCCGAAACCCGGGAGTTCTTCTCCGACCGGGACCAGAAATAGCGCACCCAAAAGGCGCCCTGTTCAAGGGGGCGCCTTTTTGCCTGGGCAAAAGACATGAAGACCGGGTTAGCCCCTACGGGCGCACAGGTTGGCTTTCCGTTCCCAGGAAATGCGGAAGTGGTCATTCCCTGTTCGTAGGGGCGGACCCATGTGTCCGCCCGCAGGGAAAGATGCCGTTCCGCAAAAATCCAATGCGAATTCGTACAAGATTCTGGGAAAATACGAATTCGCCCAAGATTTTCACAAATTTATCCCCCCTGCCGCGGGCGGACACATGGCTTAAGCCCCTACGGACGCGCAGGTTGGCTTTCCGTTCCCCGGAAATGCGGAAGTGGTCGTACCCTGTTCGCGGGGGCGGGCACATGGCTTAGGCCCCTACGGACGCACAGGTTGGCTTTCTGTTCCCCGAAAATGCGGAAGTGGTCGTTCCCTATTTGCGGGGGCGGACACATGGCTTAGGCCCCTACAAACGCACAGGTTGGCTTTTCGCTTTAGTTTGTGACATTAGATCATGTCCCTCCCCTGCGGGGTGGGTTGGGACGCATAAAAAACCCCACAGCCCAGCCTTCCGGCTGGGCTGTGGGAGCAAGAAAAGGAGGTTGGAAATGAAAAAGACAAGTTGTGAAACAACCACGTTAGCAACTTTGTGCTTTTATCTTACCTCCAAAATGTGAAAAATGTAAGTGCACAAATTTTAAAAATGTATTAAGTTGTGAAACATGTCCAAAGATCCCCCGGCTTTACAAAACCCCCAGGTGCTCCAGGAGGATTTTGACGCCCAGCAAGATGAGAATCACGCCCCCCAGAAGCTCGGACTTTTTCTCGTACTTAGAGCCGAAGCGGTTGCCCACCCACACCCCGACTGCGGACAGGGTGAAGGTCACCAGGCCGATGAGGGTGATGGCCACCCAGATGCTGGACAGGTTCAGGGCCCCGTTTTCAAACAGGGGCAGCCGCACCACCGCCACCAGGGAGATGCCGGCGGCCAGGGCGTCGATGCTGGTGGCGATTGCCAGAAGGAGCATGGCCTTGGGGGACAGATCCCCGGAGACCTCCTCCCCCTCGGAGGACAGGGCCTCCCGCACCATGTTGCCGCCGATGATCAGCAGCAGGACAAAGGCGATCCAGTGATCAAAGGTCTCAATGGCCTGGGCGAAGGAGTTGGCCAGGAGAAAGCCCACCAGGGGCATCAGGGCCTGGAAGCCGCCGAACCACAGGCCCACCCAGGCGGCCTGCCGCCCGGTGACCCGCTTCACCGCCAGTCCCTTGCACACGGACACGGCAAAGGCGTCCATGGACAGTCCCACCGCCAGCACAAACAGCTCCACAAATCCCATAGTCCGTTCCTCCCGCAAATGTGTTTGCTTATTTTACCATCGCCGGGCACCTGTGTCAAGCGGGCACATAGAATGAACCGGACGCAATTGGGGATTTGTCCCGGAATCTTGTGAAAAGGGGGTTGCAATTTCCCGGGAACTGTGTTACTATGCTTTCAGGAAATCAAATCATTGGACAGGTTTTTCCTGGGATTTTCCTTGAAAAATGGTAAAAATATAAATTTTATTCGGTATTTTCCGGAAAACGGTACAAAAGTACCGATTAAATAGATATATTTGTACCGATTTCACCATGTTTCGCTTTTGGAGCACAGAAAGGATGGATTTCATATGGGCATTGTGGGCAGAAATAAAATTGTGATCATCGGCGCGGGCAACGTGGGCGAGGCCGTGTGCTACACCCTGATGGTGCGGCGGCAGGCCAGCGAGATCGTTCTGGTGGACATCAACGAGGAGAAGGCCGAGGGCAGCGCTCTGGACATTGTCCACGGCACGGCGTTTTTCCACCAGGTGAAGGTTCACAACGGAGATTACTCCGAGTGTGCCAACGCGGAGATCATCATTCTCACCGCCGGTGTGGCCCGGAAGCCCGGCCAGACCCGGCTGGACCTGGCCAAGACCAACGTGTCCATCACCCGGTCCATTGCCCGGAACATCATGCGCTATGCCACGGACCCCATTATCGTGGTGGTCTCCAACCCCGTGGATGTGCTCACCTATGTGGTGCAGCAGGAGACGGGCCTCCCTGCCAGCCGGGTCATCGGCTCCGGCACCTCCCTGGACACCGCCCGGTTCCGCCAGATGATCGGCGAGGCCTGCGGCGTGGATGTGTCCAACGTGTCGGCCTATATCCTGGGCGAGCACGGGGACACCCAGGTGCCCGTGTGGTCCAGCGCCACCGTGGCCGGAGAGCCGGTGGATCAGTTCTACCGGGCCCAGCGGGGGAAGAACCTGGACCATGAGGACATCGCCACCCGCACCAAGAACGCCGGCGGCACCGTGATCAAGCTGAAGGGGGCCACCTTCTACGGCGTGGCCATGTCCACCAGCCGGATTGTGGAGGCCATCACCGAGGATGAGAACTCCGTCCTGCCCGTGGCCCATGTGCTCAGCGATCTCTACGGCCCCCTGGGCGGCGTGGCCATCAGCCTGCCCTGCGTGGTGAACCGGAACGGCATCGCCCGGATTGTCCGCCCCGCCATGAACGAGGAGGAGACCAAGGCCCTGGAGAAATCCGCCGCCACCCTCCGTGCCTTCATGGAGCAGGCCCTGCAGGAGTGACCGGCCGGGGCTTCGGAAACAGGTTGTAATCAGGCGTCCCCCGGGAGACGGAGCTTCCGTCTCCCGGGGGACGCCCTTGCTCTGCCCACCGGGTTTCCCGGGGCCGGATGGGGGGTGGTAAATATTCCCTGTTTTTTTCCTGAAAAGAGCCGAAAAGATTCTAAACGGTACTTGCGGAGAAGCAGAGAATGAAATATAATAGCAATACTGGCAGCTGTTCGGTAGCTCCCTGCCTTGTGATAAAAAAGCGAACGCCCGCCGTTTATACCGCAGGGAAGGGTCAAGACCCTTTCCTGCGGCATACAGGGGGCGATTGCCGGGGAATTTCCCGGAATCAATATGGAGTCAAAGGGGCGGGGCATTGCCCTGCCGCCGGAAGAAAGAGAGGCGTATGTGGAATGGGATTGGATGTTATCCTGCTGGCGGCCGTCCTGGCCGGGCTGGGGGTGTTTCTGTGGGCGGTGCTGAGGCCCTCCGGCGGGGCGAAGAAGCGGAAGGAAGGGCGTGAATTCCCCCCGGTTGGGCCGCCCCCTGCCGTTCCCCCCGCTGCGCCCCCCGCCGCGCCCCCGGAGTATGTGACGCTCTATCAGTTCACCCCCCGGCCCGTGGGCTGGCGGTGCCCGGTGTGCGACGGAGAGAACGGGGCGGAGGCGCCCCAGTGCCAGGTCTGCGGCCAGACCCGGCCCGTATACCCCGGCTCCTTCTAGGCAGCCATAAAAACACAGAGAAAAGAGGATGCGTATGTTTTGCAAATGGTGCGGCGCCACGCTGAAGCCCACGGACACCCGCTGTCCCGGCTGCAAGCGGGAGTCCCCTCCCCTGTCCCGGTGCGACGGGTTTTTTGATCTGGTGCCCGAGGCCAGGGCCCGGATGGGCGAATGCGGCCCCATACCCCAGCCGGCCCCCGCGCCGCAGCCTGCTCCCCGCCCTACAAAACGCTCTCCGGTTCCGGTCATTGCCCTGGGTGTGGTTTCTGTCCTGCTCCTGGCCTCCTTGATTCTCCTGGTGCACAGGGGGCGGGAGATTGCCAGCCTGGAGAAGACCGTGGAAAGCCTGGAGGCGCAGCTGGCTGTCCGGAATGAGACCCCGGATTCCACCTTGCCCCAGGAGCCGGTGGAGTCTACCGGAGAGCCCACAGACGAGACCGCCCCTGCGCCCACCACGAACCAGGGCAACACCAACCAGAACAATTCCACCGCCACGGAACCCCCCGCCTCCGGCGGAGATCTGACCCCGGAGCCCTCCCTCGGGGAAGGGGCGCTGGAGTTTGTGCTGCTCTGTCAAAACGACTTCTCCGGTGAGCAGCCGGAGCCAAAGGTGACGCTGAACGGACAGCCCGCGGAAGGATTCGGTGCGGCGTTCACCCCTGAAGAAGCGGGGTGGACCTGTACCTATTCCCTGGGGACGGACGCGTACATCAATCTGACCGTCACACAGAGTGAAGAGACTGTTGCGGTGAGCTATGGCTTTGAAAATGGCGACGGGGACTATGTCTCCCTGTTCGGTCAGAGCAAGGAGATAAATGCCAAGTGGGACTATGTGACCGAAGACAGCCAGGATGACGCAGCCTTCGGCCAATGGAGGAGCTGCCCGGAGGAAACCTGGGACAGGCAGGGGCTGCAGACCACCACACTCAATCTGCCGAAGCTGAGAACCGAGCTGGGCGCGGCGGCGTCCGCCGTCAGCCTCCGCTGCACCATCACCCGCACCAATACGGACGGAGGCACCAGCACCTTTGTGGTGGAGAACATCCCCGTGACCTTTGGAGATGCGGTGGGGTGATGAAACCCGCCGGTACGCCGCAGGGAAGGGGCAAGACCAGGGGCGTTGATTGGGGTTACAGATTGTCATACCTTGCGGAAAGCGCAATGTAGGGCGGGGGCTCACCCCCGCCGGGCACCTGCAAATCTGATAGGTACTCTCGCCCCCTCGCACGCGCCCCCGAGCCTGTCATTGCGAGGAGCGCAGCGACATTGCACCGGCCGCCAGGCCGTTCCCGCCCTCAGGCCCCCTTGCGCCCCTGGCGGGGCGCGCAAGATAAGCGGCTTGCAGGGAAACGGATTGCCACACCAGCGTGCGCGCTGGTTCGCAATGACAGACTTGGAGGTGCGGTGCGTTCGGATTGGGTGCGTAGCTTCCGGAAAGCGGACGCCGGGGGACAGACAGCCGCCCTGCGGTATTGCAAACCGGAAGGCTTTCCTTGAAGTTCATTACCTTATCCCGATTGTAACCGTTTGTAACCGTAATTACCCCCTTAGTCAAGACCGCTCCCTACAATGTATATCGCTGAACAGACGCAGAAAAAGGAATACAAAGAAACAGATCAGGAGGTACAACCAATGGCAGGAAGCAACTACAGAAATCAGTCCTACACCGTGGACATGGTCTTCTGCATTGACGCCACGGGCAGTATGGAGGACGACACCGGCCTCCAGGACAAGATCATCAATATGGTGAAGAAGAACGCCCTGAATTTCTACGACGACTTCACCAACAAAATGAACAGCAAAGGGAAGCAGGTTCAGCAGCTCCGGGTTCGGGTGGTGGCCTTCCGGGACTATCTGGAGGACCGGGAGCGGGCCATGCTGGTGACGAATTTCTTCCTGCTGCCCCAGCAGTCCCGGGATTTTGAGGCCTGCATCAACAGCATCCACGCCGACGGGGGCGGCGACATCCCTGAGGACGGCCTGGAGGCCCTGGCCTACGCCATCAAGTCCCCCTGGACCACCGAGGGCCAGAAGCAGCGCCATGTGATCGTGGTCTGGTCCGACGCCTGCACCCACGAGCTGGGCTTCGGCAAGGCGGCCCCCAACTATCCCCGGGGGATGCCCGCCAATATGTCCGAGCTGTCCGACTGGTGGGAGACCTACATGAAGCGCTCCACCAAGCGGCTGCTCCTGTTCACCCCCAACGAGCCCGGCTGGAGCTACATCTCCGACAACTGGGACAATGTGATCCACTACCCCTCCGTCACCGGCAACGGCCTGGCGGAGCAGAACTACCAGGACATTCTGAACGTCCTGGCAAACTCCGTGTAATGTTTCCCCGCTGTCCCCCTGAGCCCCCTCCGCTGTCATCCTGCCCCCCCTCCGTTGTCATCCTGAGCTCCCTCCCTTGTCATCCTGAGCCGAAGGCGAAGGATCTAATGCAGGAGGGCTCCGACACGGAACCCCGGTGCATGAGATCCTTCGGCTGCGCCTCAGGATGATAATGAGGGTGCTCCGGGATGACAATGAGGGTGCCGCAGGATGACAATGGGGCGTGCAGGGGGACGGATCAGAGAGAATCCATCATAGATAACAAACAGCATTACCGAGGCCCAAGGAGGGAGAGCACATATGCAAAAAGAAACCCAGGATTTTCGGAAGCAGCTGGATATGGTTCTGGCCTTCTGTCAGGAGGCCAGGGAGGGCTTCGGAGAGGACAGTCTCTGCCACAGCTTCTGCCGGCAGGGGGGCCTTTTGGGGGTCTTCGACGGCTGCGGCGGCCTGGGCGGTCAGAGCCGGAACTTTTACACCGGTCACACGGAGGCCTACATGGCCTCCCGGATGGTCAGCGGGGCGGTGTTTGACTGGTTTACCCAGACCTTCCCCCGGGAGACCTGGCCGGGCCGGGTTCCGGAGCTGGATCAGGAGTACATCCGGCCTGTGATCACCGCCTTTCAGGCGGGGCAGGAGAGCGGCCTCCGGATGAAGGGCTCCATGTCCCGGCCCCTCCCCACCACCGCCGCCATGGCCCTCCTCACCGGGGAGGAGGACGCCGTCCGGATTCATGCCCTGTGGGCCGGGGATTCCCGGGTCTATTGCCTGACCCCCAACGCGGGCCTCTCCCAGCTCACCACCGACGACTGCTCCCAGCCGGACCCCATGGAGAACCTCTATGACGACGGCATCCTCACCAACGTGATCTCCGCCGACGGCAACTACACCCTGAACAGCCGCCGCATTCGCCTGCACACCCCCTGTGTGGTGCTGGCCGCCACGGACGGCTGCTTCGGCTATGTGTCCACCCCCATGGAGTTCGAGGGAATGCTCCTGGGCTCTCTGGACCAGGCGGACAGCGGCCAGGCCTGGGAGGAGGGCCTCCGGGCGCTCATCGCCTCCGTGGCGGGGGACGACTACTCCATCGCCATGGCCGCGTTTGGCTTCGGCAGCTTCGAGGCCCTGCGGGAGGCCTTCCGCCCCCGCTACAAGACCATATACCACCGGTATCTGGAGCCTGTGTCCCGGCTGGACCCCAACGACGTGGCCAGCCGCCGGGCCCTGTGGCAGGAGTACCGGGTGAATTATCTGCGCTTTCTGGGAGGTGACCGGCAGCAATGAGCGGAAAACAATTGGGCCCCTATACCGTAGACCGGCTGAGCAACGAGAACGCGGGCTACTGCATGTGGGGCTTCGGAACCCGGGGCGGCCGGGAGTACTTCATCAAGCAGTTCCTCAGCCCCAAGTTTCCCTATGACGACAAGGAGGCCTCCCCGGAGCGCCTGCAGCGCAAGCGGCAGGAGTGCCGCCGGTTTGAGGAACAGAAGCGGGCCATTTACTCGGTGCTGAACCAGTATTCCGACGGAAACGACGTCCGGGTTCTGGACTTTTTCCGGTGCGAGTCCCGGTATTATATGTGCATGGAGAAGGTTTACGACCTGCACATGACCGTGGAGCAGATTCACGGTCTGCCCACCGTGGAGCGGCTGCGCCTGTGCGCCTCCATCGCCCATGCCGTGGCGGGGCTCCACCGGGGCGGCCTGGTTCACGCGGATTTGAAGCACGACAACATTCTCTTTACCTATACCCAGGGCCGCCGGATCACCGCCAAGGTGATTGACTTTGACAGCAGCTTCCTGGAGTCCGATCCCCCCCAGACCGGGGAGGACATCATCGGCGACCAGCTCTACTTTTCCCCCGAGGCCCGGCTCAGCATCGAGGGGGAGCCGGTGCCCCTCACCTGCAGGATGGACGTGTTCGCCCTGGGGGTGCTGTTCCACCAGTATCTGGCGGGAGACCTGCCCATCTATGATATGGAGGTCTACGCCTACCCGGCCGACGCCGTGCTGGACGGGCGGCAGCTGGAGGTGGCCGGGCAGATCCCGGAGGAGGTGGCGGATATCCTTCGGAGTATGCTGGAGGCCGAGGCGGAGGACCGCCCCACGGCCTGGGAGGTGTTCCTGGGCCTGCGGCGCTTCCTGGGTCAGCCTGTGACCGCCTATGAGACGGCCTCATACCCCGGGGAGAGCCACCGCCGGGAGACGGCGCCGCCGGAGGTCCCTGCCAACCCCTGGTCTCAGGCGGGAGACCTGCTATAACCATGTAACCATGCCGCCCGGAGAGGCGGCAGAAAGGGAGGTAGTATATGAAACGAATTTCCTGGAAACCGGGAGCGGGCATTTGCGGCGTGGGTGTGTTCACCCTGCTGCTGGGGATGATTCTCCGCCTGTCCCCCAAGAGCAATCTGCAGCGGCTGATCTATGGGCCGCTGGGCCTGAAGACCCCCTTCGGGGTGGGAGACATTGTCTTCTGGGCCGGTGTGGGCGTGGCCGTCCTGGGCCTGATTCTGGCCGTGGCCGGCCTGGTTGCCGGACTCTCCGGAAAGAAATCCGGAGGGAAAAAGCGGACCACTGCTGAGAAGAAGGCCGCCGCTGCGGCCCCCCCGGTTCCCCCGGCCTATCCCGGCGCCCCCGGAACCCCGGCCTATGAGGCCCAGAGGCCCGTGCAGCCTGTGCGTCCCGTGGCTCCCTATGAGGCCCAGAGACCCGCGCAGCCTGTTCGCCCCGTGACCCCCTATGAGGCCCAGAGGCCCGTGCAGCCCGTTCGCCCCGTAACCCCGGCCTATGAGGCGCAGAGACCCGTGCAGCCGGTGCGCCCTGTGGCTCCGGCCTATGAGGCCCAGAAGCCCGTGCAGCCCGTTCGCCCTGTGGCTCCGGCCTATGAAGAGCAGAAGCCTGTGCAGCCCGTTCGCCCTGTGGCTCCGGCCTATGAAGAGCAGAAGCCTGTGCAGCCTGTTCGCCCCGTAACCCCGGCCTATGAAGAGCAGAAGCCCGTGCAGCCCGTTCGCCCTGTGGCCCCGGTCTACGGCGGGGCGCCGGAGCGGAGCCCTGCCTGGCGGTGTGCCAGCTGCGGCGCCACCAATGACGGCGGCTTCCGGTTCTGCAGCAGCTGCGGAACCCCCAGAACCCGCCCCACCCCCCAGCCGGCCCCACGGCCTGTTCCCCAGCCCGCGCCCCAGCCCGCGCCCGCGCCCCAGCACGCGCCCGCGCCGCAGCCTGCACCCGCGCCCCAGCCCTCCCGGCAGGAGGGGAGCAGCGCCTTTAACGCCCCCGGCGATCTGTAAGGAGGCGGGAATATGATTGTATTTGGTGTGATTCTCCTGGTGTTTGGCGGCATTCTCACGGGCTTCGGGGCCTACGCCGCCATGCAGGGGGAGCTCTGGATGGTCTCCGTGGCCATCGACCTGGCCGGCACCTGGGAGGCTGCGGATACGCTGTACCGCCTCATGGACGCCAGCCTCTATGTGGGCCTCGGCCTTCTGGTGCTGGGCCTGATCCTGGTGATTCTGGGAGCCACCATGAAGAAAAAGCAGAAGCCCGCCTATGGTGGCTATGCCGCCCCGCTGCCCGGCTGGCAGTGCGGGGTCTGCGGCGCAGGGAACGCCCAGGAGAGCTTCTATTGCTGCCACTGCGGCTCCGCCAGAACCCCGGCGGCTCCCGCAGGCCCCCGGTGCCCCAGGTGCGGCGCCACGGCTCCGGAGCCGAATCAGCGCTTCTGCCAGGCCTGCGGTGCTCCCATGCAGCCGGAGCCCCAGCCCACGGTGCCCCAGCCCACGGAGCCCCAGCCCCCGGAGCCCCAGCCCCCGGAGCCCAGCCCCGGGGCAGGCGGCGGAGAGGCCCCCGCTTTCAAGAGCACCTTTGGAAAAAAGCCCGGGGACCGGTTCTGACCGGGCCCGGCGTGAGAGGAGGATAACTTATGAATTGTCCCAAATGCGGCGCCGCCAATCCGGCGGGCTCCCGCTTCTGCGCCACCTGTGGCGCTTCCCTGCCCGTCCCCGGCCCCGCAGCCGGAGAGGGCGGCCCCGCCTTTTCCGCACCCCGGCCCGGGGCTCCTGCCCCCCGGCCCAAGAGGAAGGTCCGGAAGGGCCCGCTGGTTGCGGTGCTGTGCACCGCCCTGGTGGCGGTGATTGCCCTGGGTGTGGTTTTGTGGTTTACCATGTCCGACCCCACCAACCAGCTGCTCATGTCCATTCAGAAGTCCGCCGAGGCCCTGGAGGAGTACGCCGGGAGCGTCGGCAACCTGGAGGGCTTCGGTGAAAACCTGGACGCCCTGCTGGAGCGGCGGGAGTACACCGCACACCTGTCTGTGGATGCGGGCCGCGACACCCTGAGCCTGGATATGAACTATTCTCAGAAGAGCAAGGCCCTGGACGGAGCGCTCACCTATTCCAATTACTATGAGGATGTGGACATCACCGCCCAGTTCTACGCCACCGACGAGCTGGTACAGCTCTCCGCCGCTCCGAAGATCACGGAGGTCTACGGACTGCCTCTAAAGAATCTGAAGGAGAATCTGGAGAATTCCTACTTCGGCCAGATGACGGGTATCACCCTGCCGGAGGACTTCCAGCTGAACCTGTTCTCCGAGGGCAGCACCGCAAGCCCCTTCGCCGCCTGCCAGGAGGAGCTGGACGCCTTCCTGAACAGCCTGGAGGCGACGGACACGGGCAAGACCAGCATCACCCTGGGCAGCAAGAGCCGGGAGTGCACCGCCTATGACGTGTCCTGGAGCAACAACGCCCTGGCAGACCTGTGCGTGGCCCTGACCCGGAGCGTGTATGAGCTTCAGAACAACTTCCGCCCTTACTACTACTACGGCTCCCCCGGCCAGGACATGGAGGAGTACATGAATCAGTACTTCGACAGAATGAAGCAGGAGCTGGTGGAGGATCTGGACAGCCTTTCCCTGGTGTTCTATGCCTATGACGGCACCATGGTGGGCCTGGACATCACCGTGGACGGGGACACCCTCCAGATCCGCCTGGAGGGCAGCGAGAACCTGTGGGACACCGTGAACCTTTCCTTCCGGTATTCCAACGGCACCACGGAGAACCTGTGCACCCTCTGGCTGGACGTGGACGACACGGGCCTGCAGCTGGAGGCCTACAACCGGGACGCAGGCTCCCTCATGAAGCTGTCCTACACCGATTTCGACGGAGGCTACCGACTGGTAGTGAAGGGAGATACAATCTGCACCGGAACCCTGCGGGATTCGGAGGATGGCATTCTGTTCTCCGTGAGTGCCGGCGGCGACACCGTCACCCTGGGCCTGGAGCCCCTGGAGGAAAAGCCCGAGGCTCTGTCCAAGAATTATGTAAACATCCTGGACATGAGCGAAAACGACTGGCTCCGCTTTCAAAGAGACCTGTCCTCGCTGACGGACTGACCCGCTTTGAAAGAGACCTGTCCCCGCTGACGGGCTGACCCGCTTTCAAAGAGACCTGTCCACGCTGACGGACTGACCCGCTTTCAAAGAGACCTGTCCACGCTGGCGGACTGACCTGCTTTAAAAAGCGGCCTGTTCTCGCAGACATACGATTCCCCTGAAAAAGGCGGCCTGCCCTCCCCGGCAGGCCGCCTTTTTGGGCCCTGGGGTACAGGTTTCAACCATGCACCCGTACCAACCCACCCGGCCCCGACCATGCACCCGTAGGGCGGGGGCTCGCCCCCGCCGGGCAGCTGCGATTTGACCGGCAGTCCCGCCCCAACGCACCCGGCCCCGACCATGCACCCGTAGGGCGGGGGCTCGCCCCCGCCGGGCAGCTGCGATTTGACCGGCAGTCCCGTCCAAAGGCATCCGGCCCCCGAACCTGTCATTGCGAGGAGCGCAGCGACGTGGCAATCCGTATCCCCCGCAATGCGGCAGCATTGCACCGGCCGCGAGGCCGGTCATACCCCGGGCCGATATTGCGCCCCTGCCGGGGCGCTGCAGCCTTGCGGCTTGCAGGGGAACGGATTGCCACGACCCCTGCGGGGTCTCGCAATGTCAGGCTTGGGAGTGCGGTGGGTTTGGATGTGGTGCAGAGGTTCCGGGAAACTGACGGCGGGGGCGAGCCCC
>JALETK010000108.1 GCA_022781505.1 Clostridiales bacterium
GTTCACGCAGTCGGGGCTCAGGGCGAACTCAATCCACAGCTTGGCGGCGTTGGGATGCTCGCAGCCCTTGAAGATGGCGGTGGCGCCGATCTCAAAGGAGGTGCCGCTGGAGGGGATCACCAGCTGGATGTTGCCATAGCCGTTGTCCACGATCTGGGTGATGCCATCGTGGAGGAAGCCGATGCCGATGACGCACTCGCCGGTGCCCACATTCTTGGAGGGGCCGGAGCCGGACTTGGTGTAAACCTGCACGTTCTTGTCCAGATCCACCAGGTACTGGATGCCCTCGTCATGGCCGTACTTCTGAATCATGGTGTTGATGACCAGCTTGGCGGTGCCGGCGGTGTTATAGTTGGACAGCCAGATGAGGCCCTGGTAGTCGGGGTTGGTGAGATCGGCCCAGTCCTGGGGAATCTCCAGGTTCAGGCGGTTCAGCTCATCCACATTGACCATGAAGCCCAGAATGCCCTTGTAAATGCCGTACCAATAGCCGTCGGCGTCCCGGTAGGCGTCGCCCAGCAGGTGGCTGGCGTTCTCCGCCTCATAGGCCTCCAGCAGGCCCTCGGCGGCGCAGACGTTGTAGGGATCGGTGGTGCCGCCGAACCAGACGTCGGCGGAGGGCTTGCCGTTCTCCTCCTCGATCTTGCTCTGAACCTCGCCGGTGGACAGGCGCTGATACTGCACCTCAATGCCGTACAGCTCCTGGAACTTCTCACAGGCGGCGGCCAGATACTCCTCCTCGCAGGAGCCGTAGACCACCAGCTTGCCCTCCGCTTTCGCGGCGGCAACCAGATCATCGGCGCCCTGGGCATCCCCGTTCCCCTGGGTGTCCTTGGTGGTGCCACCGCCGCCGCAGCCGGCCAGCAGGCCAACGACCATCAGCAAAGACAAGAGAATTGCCAAAGTCTTTTTCATGTTACTTTCCTCCATAGCTTAAATTTTACAGAAACTTTACAGTTTCTTTACAATGAGCTAATTATATAACTTTGACAAGCTCCTGTCAATCTCTAAATGGAAAATTATTGAATTTTACCAATTCCGGGCAATCCACCGCTCCCCTGAAAAATGCACCCCCGCAGGAATTCCGGCGTCCGGAATCCCCCGGGGGTGCATTTACATTTTGCGGAGCGGTTTTCAGGATGCGCCCCTTTTCCGGATGTCACCGCAAAAACAGGTGCAGCAGCTTCCCGTACAGACCCTTCCGGTAGGGCTGATAGCGCATGGGGAGATCCATCCAGGTCTTTTTGTCCACAATGCTCTTTTCATGGGAGAAGGCCTCGAAGCCCCGCTTTCCGTGGTAGCCGCCCATGCCGCTCTCTCCCACGCCGCCGAAGGGCATCTCGCTGGTGGCCAGGTGAATGATGGTGTCGTTGACGCAGCCACCCCCGAAGGAGCAGCGCCGGGTGACCTCCCGGATTCGCTCCCTGTCCTGGGCGAACAGGTACAGAGCCAGGGGCTTGGGGCTGTCCGCCAGAATGCCGTACAGCTCCTCGTAGCTGTCAAAGGAGAGCACCGGCAGAATGGGGCCAAAAATCTCCTCCTGCATCACCGGGTCCTCCCAGGTCACACGATCCATCACCGTGGGGGCAATCTGCAGGGTCTCGGGGCTGCGCTCCCCGCCCAGCAGGATTTTCTCTCCGTCCATGAGGCCGCAGAGCCGGTTGAAGTGCTTTTCGTTGATGATTCTGCCGTAATCGGGATTCTCCAGAGGCCGTTCCCCGTACTGCTTTTTGATCTGGGCGCAGACCTCTTTGACAAACTGATCCTTCACGCTGCTGTGGCAGAGGACATAATCCGGAGCCACGCAGGTCTGGCCGCAGTTGAGGAATTTGCCGAACACAACCCGCTTGGCGGCCAGGGGCAGCTTCGCGGTGCTGTCAATAATGCAGGGGCTCTTGCCCCCCAGCTCCAGCACCGCCGGGGTGAGGTTCCCGGCAGCCTGGCGCAGCACCTCCCGGCCCACGTTCTGGCTGCCGGTGAAGAAAATGAAGTCATACTTTTTCTGGAGCAGGTCGGCGTTTTCCCGTCTGCCCCCGGTGACCACCGCCACATATTCCGGGGGAAAGCACGCCCCGATGATTTTTTCAATGATGGCGCTGGTGGCGGGAGAATAGGCACTGGGCTTGAGGATGGCCGTGTTTCCCGCGGCAATGGCGTCGGCCAGGGGATCCATGGTGAGGAGGAAGGGGTAATTCCAGGGGCTCATGATCAGCACGTTGCCGTAGGGCGCAGGCTTTGTATAGCTTCTGGAGGCAAACTGGGCCAGGGGCGTGTGCACCCTGTGCCCGGCGGCAAAGCGCCGGGTGTGGCGAATCATATAGTGGAGCTCCGTGAGCACCAGCCCTGTCTCGCACATGAAGCCCTCAAAATCGCTCTTGCCCAGGTCCCGGGCGAGGGCCTCCCCGATCTCCTTTTCATACCTTTTGACGGCGTCGTACAGGTTTTTCAGCATCTCAATCCGAAATGCCACCGGCAGGGTCGCCCCGCTCCGGAAGAACTTACGCTGACACGCCAGCAGCTGATCTGTGTTCATGCTCTGCGCTCCAATCTGCAACTTTTTCGTAGAACCGCTCCAGCTCCTCCGGGCCCATCAGCCTGGGAACGGGATACAGGGGGTTGGCCTCTTTGGCGGCGTGCCTGGCCATCCCGGGAATGTCCTCCTTCCGGATGCCGGAGAGGGTCTCGGGAATGTTCATGCTGCGGTTCAGGCGGCGGATGGCGGCGATAAACTTCTCCGCCCCCGCCTCATGGGTATCTCCGGGCCCCGCCACACCGGCGGCCACCCCCAGCTCATGGAGCTTTCTGTGGGCGCAGGGGCCGTACTCCTCCAGCACAATGGGCAGCAGCACGGAGTTTGCCAGGCCGTGGGGAATGTTGTACTGCCCTCCCAGGGAGTGGGCCACCGCATGGACATAGCCCACATAGGACTTGGTAAAGGCCAGCCCTGCCTTGTGGGCCGCCAGGAGCATATTCTCCCGGGCCCGGTGGTTTGTCCCATCCCGGTAGGCGGTCTCAATGTTGTCAAAAATCAGCTTCACCGCCTCCAGGGCAAGGCGCCGTGTCTCCCTGGTGGTGGAGCGGCCGATGTACGCCTCCACGGCGTGGGTCATGGCGTCCATGCCTGTGGTGGCCGTGAGGGAGGGGGGCAGGGTGTAGGTCACCCTGGGGTCCAGCACGGCAAAGGCGGGAATCAGGGTGAAGTCATTCATGGTGTACTTGTGCTTCTGCTCGCTGTCGGTGATGACGGCGGCCACGGTCACCTCGCTGCCCGTTCCGGCGGTGGTGGGAATGGCAATCAGGGGCGGAATTTTCCGGAGCACATGTAAAAGCCCCTTCAGCTGCCCCAGGGACTTCCGTGGGTAGGCGATCCTGGCCCCCAGGGCCTTGGCGCAGTCGATGGAGGAGCCGCCACCAAAGGCGATGAGGCACTGACAGCCCCTTTCCAGGTACAGCTCCCTGGCCGCCTCCACGTTCTTCACCGTAGGGTTGGGGTTGGTGCCGTCATACACGGCACACCGGATTTGATTCTGCTCCAAAAGCGTCTCCAGCTGCTTCGTAACGCCGCTTCTTCGCAGCTGGCCGTCGGTCACCAGCAGCAGGGACTGGATGCCCCGCTCCTTCAGCACCGGAATCAGCTCCTCGGTGCTGTGCAGCACCTCCGGATTTCGATAGGGCAGCAGCGGAATCGCTGCGTAAAACGCAAATTGATACACACGGCAAAATGCCTTGAATATGGGATTCATGGTCGGAAACGTCCTCCTTGCAAGCTGTGCACTTTCCAAAGCTCCCCGGCACGCCGGGAGATAAAGTTGATGGAACAACATCCCGGATTATACACCCAGGATGTTGTATTGTCAACATTTTTGGAAAATACCCAGCCCCAAAGAGGCCCTGCCGGACGGAAGCGCTCATGATCGCACGCAGCCGGTTATAAGGCGGCCCCCGTTCAATAAAACTCCCTCAGGTCATCCAGGCGCAAAAGCATCGGCAGGTTTCCACTGGCGGCGCCGGTATCGATACAGATCCAGCCGGGCGTTTTCAGTGCGCTTCCCCGGTATTGCTCCCCGAAGCACCCGGTGGGGGTATGGCCAAAGATCACCGTTGCGTCGTCGAAATACTCCGTATCAAGGGCCGGACGCGCACAGAGCAGCTCGTCAGGCTCATAGTCCGGCAAGGGCCTGTGGGGGCTGAAGTTCTCCAGGCCGGCATGAACCAGGACGAAATCTCTGCCGTTTACCGCAATGCACTCATACAGGGGGGCATCCCGAAGATAATCCAGAATTCCATATACCAGCTCCGCGTCACGCCTCAGCAATTTCCGCAGCCCGGCCAGCGTGGGCGCGCCGCCGTTGCGAATCCAGACTTCAAGAAGATGAATCTGCTCTTTGCTCAGCCTGGAGAGGCTTTCTTCCGTGACTTCCTCGAATAAGAAATCACAGGCAAGAAGGAGGGCTTCGTGGTTTCCCAGGAGCAATTGCATATTGGACTGCTCCGTCAGCCAGAGCAGCAGCTCCGCGCCATACTTGCCCCGGTCAATCACATCGCCCAGAACAAACAAAAAATCGTCCTCTGTGAATTCAGCCCGGTCAAGCAGCTGCTGAAATTCTTCCAGAGGACACCCGTGGAGATCGGAGGTTACAAATACCATAGCATTCTCCATTTCTGTATTGAAATTGGCAGGACTTACACTATACCCCCAATTCCAATCATTGACAAGGCCTTTCGCAAATTGTATTGCACGTTGCAAAAGAAAACCGTCCATTTCGTGGAGCCAAATGTAACCGCGAAGCATTCCGCCCGTCTGCGGGAACGGAATTTGTTGACAAAAGGGGCAGTCTCAAAACGATTGATATGCTCCCCATGACGAGGGGCAATACGTTCCCGGATTTCGTTCAATGTATAAAACACAATCCACCCCCCTTGGCTAACATTACAATACCCACACGATTCATTTGCAACTGGAAAATCGGCAGGTTCCACATCGAAACCTATCGGTTTGGCCGTTGGCGATTCAAAGCACTATAGACGGCCTCCCACTGCTCCTTTTGGAGCATCCGGAATGAAAAGGCAAAGTGAAATATTGCTCCGCAATGTGAAATCATCCTTCGGATGGTGAAATATTC
>JALETK010000121.1 GCA_022781505.1 Clostridiales bacterium
AGCAGGAGCTTCAGGCACAGGTGCTCGATGGTGCGCTCCATCTCGTCAATCTTGCTGTCGTCCGCCATGGCCTGCCTGGCCATCTCCGCGTCGCCCTTGGTGACGGCCTCCACCGCCGCCCCGATGGCGGTCTCGCACAGGCCGCCCATGGTGATGAGGTCCTCATGCAGCTTCTCCAGCTGCTGGTCAAAGTGATTCCGCATTATCCAAACCTCCCGGTGATATAATCTTCGGTCCGCTTGTCTCTGGGCATGGAGAAGAGGCTCTCGGTCTTTCCCATCTCCACCATCTCTCCCAAAAGGAAGAAGGCCGTGTTGTCCGAAATACGGGCCGCTTGCTGCATGTTGTGGGTGACAATCACAATGGTATACTGCTTCTTCAGCTCCATGGCCAGATCCTCAATTTTGCTGGTGGAGATGGGGTCCAGGGCAGAGGTGCTCTCGTCCATCAGCAAAACCTCCGGCTCCACGGCCAGAGCCCGGGCGATGCACAGCCGCTGCTGCTGGCCGCCGGACATTCCCAGGGCACTCTTTTTCAGCCGGTCCTTCACCTCGTCCCAGATGGCCGCCTGACGGAGGCTCCGCTCCACAATCTCGTCCAGCTTGGCCTTGCTGCGGACGCCGTGGGTCCGGGGGCCGTAGGCGATGTTGTCATAGATGCTCATGGGGAAGGGGTTGGGCTTCTGGAACACCATGCCCACCCGCTTGCGCAGAACGTTCACATCCAGGCCGCCGTAAATCTCCACATCGTCCAGCTTCACCGAGCCGGTGATGCGGCAGCCCTCCACCAGATCGTTCATCCGGTTCAGGCTCTTGAGAAGCGTGCTCTTGCCGCAGCCGGAGGGGCCGATGAGGGCGGTGATCTCATTGGCGGGCACGCGCATATTGATCTTTTTCAGAGCCTGGAAGTCCCCGTAGAAGAGATCCAGGTTGGAAATGGTAATTTTATCCATTTTCATTCCCCTTCGTCAGTTTTTTCGCCAGGAAGCTGGACAGGGCGTTGATGCCCACCACCAGAACCAGCAGCACCACGGCAGTGGCCTGGGCCTGCTTGGTGTAGAGGCCCTCGCTCATGAGGTTGTACATGTGGACGGACAGGGTCCGCGTGGACTGGAACAGGGGGGCAAACAGGCTGAAGCCGTTTTTGCCCACAAAGGTCAGGTTCTCCTTGCCGGAGCCGGAGGTGAAGATCAGAGCGGCGGACTCACCCACGATGCGGCCGATGGCCAGAATGATGCCGGAGAGAATGCCGGGCATGGCCGAGGGCAGAATGATGCGGAACACCGTCCGCAGCTTGCCCGCGCCCAGGCCGAAGGAACCCTCCCGGTAGCTGTCCGGCACGCTGAGCAGGGCCTCCTCCGTGGTGCGGAGAATCAGGGGGAGAATCATAATGGCCAGGGTCACGCAGCCGGCCAGCATGGAATAGCCCCAGCCCATGGCCACGTTAAAGAACATGAGGCCGAAGAGGCCATAGACAATGGAGGGAATGCCCGACAGGGTCTCCGCCGTGAGCCGCACCAGCTTCACCAGCTTGTTGCCCCGCTTGGCGTACTCCGCCAGATAGATGGCGGCACAGACACCCACGGGAACGGCCATGAGGAGGGTCAGAACCGTCATGCACAGGGTATTGATGAGAGCCGGCATCATGGACTGATTCTCCGTGGTAAACTTCCAGGCGAACAGCTCCGGCTTCAGGTTGGGAATGCCCGTGATGAGAATGTAGCCCACCAGCAGGAGCACCACGCCGCCGGTGAGGATGGCCCCCAGGTGCACCAGCAGGAACTGCAAAAGGGCCACAGGATGATGCCGGAAGGACTGCATCCGCTCCCGGAGGGTGACCACATTGATGGCGTCTTTTCGCATATTACGAATCCCTCCGTTTCATAAGAGAAAAGCAGGTGTTGATGATCAGGATGAACACAAAGAGCACCACACCGGTGGCAATCAGCGCCCGGCGGTGGAGGCCGGTGGAGTAGCCCATCTCCAGAACGATGTTGGAGGTCATGGTTCGCAGGCCGTCCAGGAGGCCGCCGGGCATTCTGGTCTGGTTACCGGCGATCATGATCACGGCCATGGTCTCGCCGATGGCCCGGCCCACCCCCAGGATCACCCCGGACATGACGCCGGACTTGGCGGCGGGAACCACGGCGGAGAAGGTGCTTCTCTCGTGGGTGGCTCCCAGGGCCAGGGAGCCCTCATAGTAGCTCCGGGGCACCGCCCGGATGGCAGGCTCCGCCGTGCCGATGATGGTGGGAAGAATCATGATTCCCAGAAGCAACGAGGCGGTGAGCAGCCCCTTGCCGGAGGTGCCGGTGAGCTTCTGAATCACGGGGACAATCACCATGAGGCCGAAGAAGCCGTAAATGATGGAGGGAATGCCCGCCATGAGCCGAACCGCAGGGCTCAGCACCCGGTAGAGCCCCTTGGGGCAGAAATAGGCCATGTAAATGGCGCACAAAAGGCCGATGGGGACGCCCACAACAATGGCTCCCGCCGTCACATAAATAGAGCCGATGATGAAGGGAAAGATACCGTACAGATCCTTGCTGGGTTTCCAGGTTTTCCCGAAAAAGTTGTCCAGGCCGATTTCCCCGATGGTGGGAATGCCGTTGCCCAGAAGGTACACGCAAATCAGGACAACGCAGGCGATGGACACGCAGGCCGCCAGCAAAAACACAATCCGCATGGCGGTTTCCTTAAATTTAGCCATAGGCTTCCTCCTGTAATATAAAATACACCAACTTGACCGGCACCCTCAAAGCCCTGCCGGATGGGGAGAACAATGCGGACGCATTTCCCGGAAATTCACGGTACTGCCCGCTGCTGGAACCTGCAAAGCAAGGGCGGTGCATTGCGCCGCCCTTGCCGTTTGGGTTTGGATTAGCCCAGCTCCACCCAGTTGGTGATCTCGCCGGTGTAGACGGCCCGAATCTGGTCGGAGGTCAGACCGTTGGCAGGGTTCTCCAGGTTGACAATCACAGCGATGCCATCCATGGCAATGACCACAGGGGTCAGGCCCTCGGCCACCTCCTCATCCTTCAGCTCCCGGGAGCTCATGCCGATTTCGCAGGAGCCGTCGATGGTGGAGGTGATGCCGGTGCCGGAGCCAGTCTGCTGGATGTCGATGACCACACCGCTGTTCAGGCCCATGTAAGCCTCAGCCAGCTTCTCCATCACAGGGCCCACGGAGGTGGAGCCGTTCAGGCTCAGGCTGCCGGAGAGGCCGGAGACGGTGTAGCTCTCGGCGGCGTCATTCACGGCGATGTAGCCGTTGTCCGTGAGAATCTGCTGACCATCGGCGCTCATGATGAAGGTCACGAAGTCCTTGCCCAGGTCGGTCAGGTTCTCTTCCTTGTAGCAGATGACGAAGGGACGGGACACGGCGTAGCTGCCGGCCTTGATGTTCTCCACGGTGGGCTCCACGCCGTCCACGGTCAGGGCCTTCACGGCGCTGGGATCATAGGAGCCCAGGGAGATGTAGCCAATGGCGTTCACGTTACCGGCCACGGTGGACTGCACCAGGGAAGTGGAGTTGGCGATTTCGGCGTCATCGGTGGTCATGTCGCCGTCATCGGTCTTGACGCCCATGAGCTCCACGAAAGCGCCCCGAGTACCAGAGCCCTCTTCCCGGGAGACAACGGTAATGGGAGCATCCAGGGTGCCGGCGGGCTGTGCGACTTCGGAGGGGGCGGAGGTGCTGGCTTCGGGTGCGGTGGTGCCGGCAGCGGGAGCCGTGGTGGAGGCAGTGGTGTCCTTGGTGGTCTCGGAGCCGTAGTTTCCGGAGCAGCCGACAAACAGGCCCACCGCCATAACGCCGGCCAGAGCCAGCGCCGCAAATTTCTTGTAGATGTTCATTTTTTCATTTCCTTTCCTGCAAATCCTTATGTATCGATTTGCTGCGTGTTATCCGATTTCCGGGTACGCCCTCATTATAAAAAACCACCGTAAAAAAACCAAGCGTATCGTGGTAAAGGCTGTGTTAAATCTCCGAAAGTTCTTGTATGGAAATTTTACATTCGGTTGTCCCCGCCATATTTCTCCAAAAGCCGCGCCCCGTGGCCGCAGTCTGGCCCTTTGTGCAGGATAGATAAGCCGGATTCCCAAAATTCATGAAAATTTCCCCAAATTCCAACTTGCCTTTTTGCCCGATTTTGGGGATAATAGAGGAAACTTTGGAAGGAGGATTGGGATGGAATCTTTGAAAAACCGGATTCGCCGGGAGGCCAGGGTGCTTCCCGGAAACATCGTCAAGGTGGACGGCTTTCTGAACCACCAGGTGGACGCCCGGTTTCTGGGAGAGCTGGCGGATGCCTTTGGGGAGGTCTTTGACGTCAGCCGCGTCACCAAAATTCTCACGGCGGAGGCCAGCGGCATTCCCCTGGCAGCGGTTTGTTCCTATAAATACGGCGTCCCCATGGTCTTTGCCAAAAAGGCCAAGAGCGACAACATTGAGGGCGGCCTGTACCGGAGCGAGGTCTTCTCCTATACCTATCAGAAAAAGGTCACCCTGCTGGTGTCCCGGGACTGGATTACCCCGGAGGACCGGGTGCTCATTGTGGATGATTTTCTGGCCCGGGGAGAGGCCATGCGCGGCCTTTTGGACATTATAAAGCAATCGGGCGCCCAGCTGGAAGGCATCGGCGTGGCCGTGGAGAAGGGCTTCCAGCACGGGGGCGACCGGCTCCGGCAGGAGGGATATCCCCTCAAATCTCTGGCAATCATTGAACGTGCAGACGAAAACGGATTTGTTTTCCGGGAGGAGTAACGACATGCAGAAGGTATTGATTTTGGACTTTGGCGGTCAGTACAACCAGCTGATTGCCCGCCGGGTCCGGGAGTGCAACGTGTATTGCGAGGTCCGGCCCTTCACCATGACCCTGGCGGAGATCCGGGAATACGACCCCATCGGCATTATTTTCACCGGCGGCCCCAATAGCGTCTATCTGGCCGACGCCCCCCAGGTTGACCCCGGCGTGTTTGAGCTGGGGGTTCCCGTGCTGGGCATCTGCTACGGCTGCCAGCTGATGGCCCACCATCTGGGCGGCCAGGTCACCGCCGCTCAGGAGGACACCGCCCGGGAGTACGGCAAGACCGAGACGTTTTATGACACCAATTGCAAGCTCTTCCGGGGGCTGCCCGCCCAGGGCATCAGCTGGATGAGCCACGGCGACTATATGGCCAGGGTGCCCCAGGGCTTCTCCCTGGTGGGCCACACCGAGGCCTGCCCCAACGTGGCCATCGCCGACGAGGAAAGAGGCTTCTACGGCGTC
Source organism: Clostridiales bacterium (assembly GCA_022781505.1). Classification (GTDB taxonomy): domain Bacteria; phylum Bacillota; class Clostridia; order Oscillospirales; family Oscillospiraceae; genus Faecousia. Next base: position 5,270 of record JALETK010000121.1, read on the forward strand.
CAGTTCCACCCCGAGGTGAACCACACCCAGCACGGTGCGGACATGCTGCGGAACTTCATGAACCTGGTCTGCGGCGCCGTGGGCGACTGGACCATGGAGGGCTTCTGCAAAAAGACCGTGGCCTGGCTCTCCGACACCATCGGCCCCAAGGGCCGGGTGCTGCTGGCCCTGTCCGGTGGCGTGGACTCCTCCGTGCTGGCCGCCCTCCTGGCTGAGGCCGTGGGGAGCCGCCTCACCTGCGTATTTGTGGACCACGGCTGTATGCGGAAAAACGAAGGCGACGAGGTGGAGGCCGCCTTTGCCAAGTGGAACATCCACTTTGTCCGGGTCAATGCCCAGGAGCGGTTCCTGGGCAAGCTGAAGGGCGTCACCGACCCCCAGGAGAAGCGGCGCATCATCGGCGCCGAGTTTGGCTATGTGTTCCTGGATGAAGCCCTGAAATTCGGCATCACCAAGGAGGACTTCTTCGCCCAGGGCACCATCTACCCCGACGTGATCGAGTCTGGCAAGGGCGACGCCGCCGTCATCAAGAGCCATCACAACAAGCTCCTGCCCAGGGAAGTGATTGAGCAGTTCAAGGCGGTTCTGGAGCCCCTGGATCACCTGTTCAAGGATGAAATCCGCCAGCTGGGCAAGGAACTGGGCCTGCCCGACTACCTGGTGCACCGCCAGCCCTTCCCCGGCCCCGGCCTCGCCGTCCGGATTCTGGGCGAGGTCACGGCGGAGAAGGTGAAGATTCTCCAGGACGCGGACTATATCTTCCGGGAGGAGCTGGAGAAATCCCCCTGCGTCAAGGATTGCAGCCAGTACTTCGCCGTGCTGACCAACGCCCGCTCCGTGGGCGTCATGGGCGACGGCCGAACCTACGACAACACCCTGGCCCTCCGCAGCGTCACCACCTCCGACTTCATGACCGCCGACTGGACCCGAATCCCCTACGACGTCCTGGACAGAGTCTCCGTCCGCATCGTCAACGAGGTACCCCACATCAACCGCATCGTCTACGACATCACCAGCAAACCCCCGGCGACCATTGAATGGGAATAATCTCAGAGGTCGAAAAAGCCCAGTAATCACCGGACTTTTCGAGGATTAGAGCCTTTCGTGGCAACGAAATGGCAAAAACAATGAAAATCCTGTCCTGCGCGTTCAATATGGATACCGCCTGTGTGGAGTTGAAAATGGCAGACGATACGTTGATCTCCATCGACTGTACCGCCGTGGAGAATGAGGTTGCCGATAATATGTACCAGCGGTCAGAGTTGGACTATCTGATCTACAATGACCCAGTAGCATACGCAGAACTGGTGCTAAATGGCGATCCCGAAACTTATCTGAAAACCGTGACAGAGTACAAACCTTTGGATAGCTGACCAACACGCCGCCCGTGGGAGAAATCCAGCGGGCGGTATTTCTCATTCTATCGGACGTTATACTCACTATCTCATGAGAATATCTTGAAAAGCAGTGTGCCATATGCTATAATATTTAAGAATCCGACAGTGAATGGAGAATGGCCATGTCCGTCAGTTATGATAAACTTTGGAAACTGCTTATAGATAAGAAAATGAACCGTACCGAGTTGAAGGATGCAGCGGGAATTAGCTTCAATGTTTTAGCTAAACTGGGCAG
>JALETK010000125.1 GCA_022781505.1 Clostridiales bacterium
TAGAATGTTCATAGGGAACCCCCTGTGTGTTTTGTTTGTTGTGGTAAACTTACTATATCACACTTTGGGGGTTCCTGTTTCTTTTTTTATGAGGGTCACATCATTTTAGCACATACAGGAGCAGCCGGGGAAATTTCAAAATAGGGCTTGTGAATTCGGAAAAAATCTGTTATAGTAACTCAAAGTAGCTCCTGTGAGACGGTGCAGTATGCTGATTCGTTGCAGGAGCGCCTTGCGCGGCATCCTGTGTTTTGGAATAAACCCTTTGGGGTGCGGCCTCGGCTTGCCGCACCCTCTGTCTGTTTTTCCCTTGATTTTCTCGCCCTGTCATGGGTGTTGGAGGAGTGTTATGTCCTACTCTCGCCATTTGCTTCGCTTCCGGGAAAGAGCCAGCCGTCTCTCTCCCACCCGCATCATTGCCCTGGCCTTTTTGCTGATCATTCTCGCCGGTACCGGGCTTCTCATGCTGCCCCTGGCCTCCCGGGACGGGAAATCCTGCGGCTTTCTCACGGCCCTGTTTACCGCCACCTCCTCCACCTGCGTCACGGGGCTGATTCTGGCGGATACCTTCGTCCAGTGGAGCGGCTTCGGCCAGGCGGTGATTCTGGCCCTGATTCAAACCGGCGGTCTGGGCTTTATGTCCGTCGCCGCCATCTTCGCTTTCCTGCTGCACAAAAGACTGGGGCTTAAGCAGCGGATGCTTCTGGCCCAGGCCATGAACCTCAACGACATGGAGGGCGTGGTGCGGATTCAAAAGCACGTTCTTGTGGGCACCTTCTCCCTGGAGGGGCTGGGGGCTCTGGTGCTGTTTTTCCGGTTCCTGCCGGAGTACGGGCCCTGGAACGCTCTCAAATGGGGGGTGTTCCACGCGGTCTCCGGCTTCTGCAACGCCGGCTTTGACATTTTCGGTGTACTGCAGCCCGGGGGCAGTCTGGCTCCCTTCCGCACGGACCCGGTGGTGTGCCTGACGCTTATGGTGCTCATTATCCTAGGCGGCCTGGGCTTTTTCGTGTGGGAGGATCTGTGGCAGAAGCTGAAAAACAGGCGAAAGCACCGGCTGTCGGTGTACACCAAGCTGGTTCTGGCCTGCTCGGCCCTGCTGCTTGCCGGTGGAACCCTGCTGGTCTGCCTGCTGGAGTGGAACAATCCGGATACCCTGGGCTCCATGACCGGGCCTCAGAAGCTCCTGGCCGGGGCCTTCCAGTCCGTCACACTGCGCACGGCGGGCTTTGCCGCCATCGATCAGGGGGCCATGCGGGAGTCCACCCGGGCCATGTCCGTGGTGTTCATGCTCATCGGCGGCTCCAGCGGCTCCACTGCCGGCGGCCTCAAGACGGTGACGGTGGCGGTTTTGCTCCTGGCCTGCGTGGCCAGCGCCCGGGGCCAGAGCAACGTGCGGGTGTTCAAGCGCTCCGTGTCGGACCGGCAGGTTCGGGACGCCATGTCCCTTACGTTTTTGATTCTGGTTCTCTGCTTCACCGGGGCCATTGTTCTCACGGCGGACAGCGGCATCCCCTTCCTGAACGCCCTGTTTGAGACCTCCTCGGCCCTGGGCACCGTTGGCCTCACCGCCAATGTGACCCCCCTTCTGGGCCTGGTCTCCAGGCTGATTATCATTGCCTTTATGTACTTCGGGCGGGTGGGCATCCTCACCATCAGCCTGGGCTTCCTGATGGGAGACCGGGCGGAGGAGCGCTTCCGCTATGCCGAGACGAAACTGTTGATTGGATAGGAGCATACGCTATGAAAACATATGTGGTTGCGGGCCTGGGGAGATTTGGCCGGAGCATGGCCCGGCGTCTGTGCGAGCTGGGCAACGAGGTGCTGGCCGTTGACAAAAATCCCGACAGCGTCCAGCAGATTGCAAACTATGTGACCCAGGCCGTGGTGGCGGACGCCCAGGATGGGGACGTCCTCCGGGCACTGGGCGTCCGGAATTATGACTGCGCCATTGTGGCCATCGGAACGGATCTGTCCGCCAGCATCCTGGCCACCCTGAACTTCAAGGAGCTGGGGGTTCCCATGGTGGTCTGCAAGGCCCAGGATGAGAGCCACGGAAAGGTGCTGGAGAAAATCGGCGCGGACCGGGTGGTGGTGCCGGAGCGGGAGTACGCCAACAAGCTGGCCCAGGGCCTATCCTCCGCCAACGTGCTGGAGTATATCGAGCTCTCCCAGGACTATGGCATCTCTGAGTTTGAAGCCCCGCTGCCCTGGGTGGGAAAGACCCTGCGGCAGCTGAATGTCCGGGCCAAGGCGGGGGTCAACATCATCGCCATTCGCCGGGAGGAGGGAATCCAGGTCTCCCCCGGCGCGGATTACACAATTCGCCTGAAGGACGTGATCGTTGCCCTGGGGGACTATAAAGCCCTCTCCGCAGTGCAGAAGCGATGAACGGGGAGCGGATTACCAGCCGCAAAAATCCCCTCCTCCAGCAGGTGCGGCGGCTCCTCACCTCCAGGAAGGAGCGGGAGGAGACCGGCCTCTATGTGGGAGACGGCACCAAGCTCCTTGACGAAGCGGTGAAGTGGTGCCCCGGGCTGGATACGGTGATTCTCTCGGAGAAGCTGGAGGCGCCGGAGCTTCCCCGGGGTGTGAAGGTTTATTGGGTGCCCCCGGACGTGATGGAGACCGTCTCCCCCATGAAGAGTCCCCAGGGGGCGGTGTTCCTGTGCAGAAAACCGGAGGAGCAGCCTCCGGCTCTGAGCCCCGGCACCCTGATTCTGGACGGCATCCAGGACCCGGGCAACCTGGGCACCATTCTGCGGACGGCGGATGCCCTGGAGGTGCCGGTGGTGCTGGCGGAGGGCTGTGCCGACCCCTATGGCTGGAAGGCGGTCCGGGCCTCCATGGGCGCGGTGTTCCGCACCCCGCCGGTGCAGGCCCCGGGGGCGGAGCTCCTCCGGCAGTGCCGGGAGCGGGGCATTCCCCTGGGGGCTACGGCCCTCTCCCCCCGGGCACGGGACATCCGGCAGGAGGAGCTGCCCCGGTGGGCCGTGGTCATCGGCAGCGAGGGGCAGGGGGTATCCAGGCTCTTCCTGGAGAGCTGTGACCGGGAGCTGATCATTCCCATGAACCCCCGGTGCGAGTCCCTGAACGCCGCCTCGGCAGCCACCATTGTTCTGTGGCAGATGACCCCTTTGAGATAGACAGAAGGCCGCCTGGGCGGCTGTGGAAAAGAACAGGTGAGAGAATATGCTGGCACATTGGATCTGGCTTGCCACCCGCCGGGGCGTCAGCCCCCGGGCCGCCGTCCGGCTTTTGCAGGCGTTCCCGGATATAGAGTCTTTGTATTATGCCCGGGACTACGGCCGCCCGGCGGGCATCGAGGCCAAGGGCCTGGAGGCTCTGGGGGACAAATCCCTGGAGGAAGCAAACGAAATTCTGGTGCGCTGCTACAACAAGGGAATCGGCGTTCTCACCTATGTGGACGCCGCCTACCCGGTTCGCCTGCGGAACATCCCCGACCCGCCGGTGGTGCTGTATTATAAAGGTACCCTGCCGGAGTTTGACGGGGAGGCCGCCGTGGCGGTGGTGGGCACCAGAAAGGCCTCGGCCTACGGCTGCACCGTGGCCAAGCGCATGGGCTTTCAGATCGCCAAATGCGGCGGTCTGGTGGTCTCGGGTCTGGCGGGAGGCGTTGACACCATGGCCATGTACGGGGCGCTCATGGGGGACAGCCGAACCGTGGGCGTTCTGGGCTGCGGGGTGGATGTGGTGTATCCCCGGTCCAACGCCGGGCTCTATCGGGACACGGAGCGCAACGGCTGCCTCCTGTCCGAGTATCCCCCGGGGACGCCGCCCCTGGGCCGGAATTTTCCCCAGAGGAACCGTATTTTAAGCGGCCTGTGCTGCGGCGTGGTTGTGGTGGAGGCGCCCATCAAAAGCGGCGCGCTCATCACCGCCCAGTGCGCCCTGGATCAGGGGCGGGACGTCTTCGCCGTGCCCGGCAACATCGACTCCGACGCCAGCGCCGGCTGCAACGCCCTTTTGCGGCAGGGGGCGCTGATGGTGCAGCACGGCTGGGACGTGATGGAGGAATACGAAGCCCGGTTTCCGGACAAGCTTCACCGGTGGGTGGGCGGTATGCCCCTGGGCACCTATCCCCAGGAGATTGTGGAGCTGCGCCAGGACCCGCTGGTGTCAGAGCCGAAGCACGCCCCAGAAAAAATCGTTGACAACCGGGACGAAACACCGTATCATGACCTGCAGAAGCAGCTGGCCGATCTCACATCCGACGAGCGGCAGGTATTCTCCCAGCTGACACAGCAGCTGAAGCACACAGACCAGGTGATTGCAGACACGGGCCTCCCTGCGGGCAAGGTTCTTGCCGCCCTGACCATGCTGGAGGTCAAGGGACTTGTCCTGCGGCACCCCGGGAAATATTACTCCCTGGTCCGGGAACAGACCGGGAGGATTTAGCATGGAGGACTTCATGGCAAAAGAACCGACAACGAATTTGGTAATCGTCGAGTCGCCGTCCAAGGCCAAGACGATTGGAAAATATTTGGGCCCCCAGTATACGGTGAAGGCCTGTATGGGGCACCTGCGGGATCTGCCCAAGAGCAAAATGGGCGTGGATCTGGAGCATGACTTTCAGCCGGATTACCGGCCGGTGCCCGGAAAAGAAGAGATCATCAGCGACCTGAAGAAAAGCGCCGACCATTCGGATATCGTCTATCTGGCAACCGACCCGGACCGGGAGGGCGAGGCCATCTCCTGGCACCTGAAGGAGCTTCTGGGTCTGCCGGACCCCAAGACCCGGCGGGTCACCTTCAATGAGATCACCAAAAATGTGGTGACCACCGCCATTGAAAGCCCCAGGGACATTGACTACAACCTGGTGGACGCCCAGCAGGCCCGCCGGATTCTGGACCGGATTGTGGGCTATCAGCTGAGCCCCCTTCTGTGGAAGAAGGTTCGCCGGGGCCTGTCCGCCGGGCGCGTTCAGTCTGTGGCCACCCGGCTGGTGGTGGACCGGGAGAATGAAATCCGGGCCTTTCAGCCCCGGGAGTACTGGTCTCTGGACGTGACACTGAACCGGGTGGGCAAGCCTGGCTCCTTCCTGGCCCGGTATTACGGGGAGGAGAAGAAGCGGGAGCTTGCCAGCGAGGCGGAGACCGACGCCGTGATTGCCGATATCACCGGTCAGACCTTCACGGTGACCAATGTGAAGAAGGCGGAGAAAAAGCGCTCCGCAGCCCCGCCCTTTACCACTTCGACTTTGCAGCAGGAGGCCTCCCGGAAGCTCAATATGACCCCCAAGCGCACCATGGCCATTGCCCAGCAGCTCTATGAGGGCGTGGACGTGGAAGGGGAGGGCACCCTGGGTCTCATCACCTATATGCGTACCGACTCTCTGCGCCTGTCCGACGAGGCCCTCAGCGCGGCGAAGGATTTTGTGTGCAGCCGGTACGGGGAGAAGTATTATTACGGAAAGCCCCACCAGTTCAAGACCAAGGCCGGGGCTCAGGATGCCCACGAGGCCATCCGGCCCACCCATGTGGAGCTGGACCCGGAGCGGATTCAGGGCTCTTTGACCCGGGATCAGTACCGGCTCTATAAGCTGATCTGGAGCCGCTTTTTGGCAAGCCAGATGGCAAACGCCCTCTATGACACGGTGTCCATCGACACCCAGTGCGCCGGGCACACCTTCAAGTCCTCCCATCAGAGCCTGCGCTTCCCCGGCTTTATCGCCGTGTACGAGGAGGGCAAGGACGAGGAGACCGAGGCTGTGGGCACCCCTTTGCCGGATCTCCAGGTGGGAGATCAGGCGGCAATCGGAAAGATTGACAAGGAGCAGCACTTCACCCAGCCCCCAGCCAGGTACACGGAGGCCACATTGGTCAAGGCCATGGAGGAAAAGGGTGTGGGCCGTCCCTCCACCTATGCCTCCATCGTCTCCACCATTCAGGACCGGGACTATGTGATTAAAAAGGACAAGCGCCTGGCGCCCACCCCCCTGGGGGAGGTGGTGACGGGCCTTATGATGGAGCGGTTCAACGACATCATCGATGTGGAGTTCACCGCCAACATGGAAGACCGCCTGGACGAGGTGGAGGCGGGCAAGCGCAACTGGCGGGATGTGCTCCGGGACTTCTACACGGACTTCCATCAGGAGATGGAAAACGCGGAGGAGGCCCTGAAGGACACCCACCTGAAGGTGCCCGACGAGGAGACCGACGAGGTCTGCGAGCTGTGCGGCCGGAAGATGGTCATTAAGATGGGCCGGTTCGGCCGGTTCCTGGCCTGCCCGGGCTTCCCTGAGTGCAAGAACACCAAGCCCATTGTGGAGCACATGCCCGGCCGCTGCCCCAAGTGCGGCAGCGGTATGCTGAAGCGGAAGTCCAAGAAGGGCTATGCCTATTACGCCTGCGAGCGGGGAGCCGAGTGCGGCTTCATGAGCTGGGACGTTCCCACGGAGTTTGACTGCCCCTCCTGCGGCCAGACCATGTTCAAAAAGTCCGGCAGAGGCCGGATGAAGCCCTTCTGCGTCAACGAGGCCTGCCCCAACTTCCTGCCGGAGGACCAGAGAGGCTACCGGAAGAAGGCCAAGGAAGAGGAGGCCGCCCCGGCTGAAACCGGGGGAACGGCTCCGGAGCCGGAGAAGGCCGAACCGGAGAAGGCCGCCGGAACAAAGAAGACCGCCAAAAAAACGGCGGAGAAGAAGACGGCGGAGAAGAATACAACCGCCAAAAAGACCACCAAGGCAAAGACCTCCGGAAAAAAGGAGGAGCCCCAATGACGGAAGTACAGGTAATCGGCGCGGGCCTTGCGGGCAGCGAGGCTGCCTGGCAGCTGGCCAAGCGGGGGATTCCCGTGCGCCTTGTGGAAATGAAGCCTCAAAAAATGACCCCTGCCCACCACAGCCCGGATTTTGCGGAGCTGGTTTG
>JALETK010000171.1 GCA_022781505.1 Clostridiales bacterium
CCAACAGGCGTCCTGTCAAGGCCAAGCCGCCGAAGGCGGTGGCTCCTCAGATAAGGATTTATCGCTCTGACCTCGGGAAATATCTTTCTCCCCACACAAGGGGGGCTTCCTCCATGGGGTCATATCATTTGACAACGCAGATTTTTTCAAAAAATTTCAGGTTTTTTTATTCTCCCCTCTCCCGCCTGTTTTCCTGTTTACAACCGGCTCTTCCTATGATAAAATACAGGAAAAATATGCAGGTGCATATACTATATTTATAAAGGAGCGGTTCTTATGAGCTTTTCCCTGCGACCCTTCACGGCCCCGGATTTTGATCAGGAGCAATTCCGCAACGCCCCCAACGCGGTTCTGGAGCCCTGCCCCAAGGACGGTGTGGCCCCCATGAACTACCATGCCATGAGCATTTTCCCCGAGTATTTCAAGGTGGACGGCCAGTGGATTATGGCCAAGGAGAGCCGGATGGACTGCGTCCCTGTCTACGAGGACGGCGTCATTTACGTCAAGGAGTTCCGCCTCTTGAAGGCCGGGGAGCTGGTATTCACCGGCCGGACGGAGAACTGCGAGGACGGCATTTACGTCTACCCCGACGGCTTCCGGGAGTCCGCTGCCCAGCGGGATGTGTTCGCCTTCCGGCAGAACCGGTCCCGGGAGACTGCCTTCTCCAAGGACTATGATGAAATCTACGACCTCCTCCGGCACGACCGGGATCACGGCAAGATCGTCTGGGTCATGGGCCCGGCCTTTGCCTTCGACTATGACGCCCGGAACGCCTTTGCCAAGCTGGTGGAGAACGGCTATGTCCACGCCGTCCTGGCGGGCAACGCCCTGGCCACCCACGACCTGGAGGGCGCCTACTTAAACACCGCCCTGGGCCAGAACATCTACACCACCGTGAACCAGCCCAACGGCCACTACAACCACCTGGACCTCCTGAACCGGGTGCGCTACCACGGCTCCGTGGCCAAGTTCATTGAGGAAGAGCACATCGACAACGGCATCATCTACAGCCTGGAGAAGCACCACATCCCCTATGTGCTGGGCGGCTCCATTCGGGACGACGGCCCCCTGCCTCCCGTGTTTGCCAACGTGTATGACGCCCAGGACGCCATGCGCAACCAGGTTCGGGACGCCACCACGGTGATCTGCATGGCCACCATGCTCCACACCATCGCCACCGGCAATATGACCCCCTCCTTCCGGGTCATGCCCGACGGCACCGTGCGGCAGATCTATTTCTATTGTGTGGACATCGCCGAGTTCGTGGTGAACAAGCTGGCCGACCGGGGCAGTCTCTCCGCCCGGGGCATCGTCACCAACGTACAGGACTTTGTGGTGAACCTGAGCAAGGGCCTGGGGCTGTAAGCAAGAGAATTCTATAAGTGAACCCCCCAACCGGCACCGGTTGGGGGGTTCCTGGCTTTGCGGCCTTACCTTACCTTTCTTGACAGGTATTCAATCATTTCCTCCGGCGTGGGTATCTCCCCCTTGCATGAAACCTGCCGCTGCTTTGCCTTCGTGATTTCGTTGTCATTCTCTGGGGCGGTGTAGGCCATTGTAATCGCCGCCTGTATCTCCCTTCTGACTTCCTCCGGAGTGACCCCGTGCTGTTCCGCTATTTTTTTGTATATTTTTCTCACATCCACAGCATAACCCCTCCTCTATTGCATATAAATCGCCTGAGCATAATTATTATAAGCGATTTAATCGCTTATTTCAATATGAACAGGCGCTTTATTCGCCCTGTTTTTGCTTCTGTATGGAGTATGATTATTAACAAAAGGGGGGTTGACAATGGACGAGCAATTTATTCGGGATCGTCTTTCCAGGCTTCGGGAGGAAAAGCAGATTTCCGAACGGAAGATGAGCCTGGACTTAGGACACAGCACCAGCTACATTCGCAGCATTACATCCGGCAAGGCGCTTCCCTCTATGAGTGAATTTCTCTACATCTGTGAGTATCTCGGCATCACTCCCGCAGAGTTCTTCCATGAGGAGCAGCCAACCACCCTGCTGCAGCAAAAGGCCATCAACTGCATCCGCTCCATGTCGGAGGAGGATCTCCGGCTGATCATCGGATTCATCGAAAGAATGCAATGCGCAGCCCCCTAACAGACGGTACCGAAGCCGGGTACCGTCTGTTTTTTTACACCCCCGCGTAAAGTGCAGCACCACGATAAGCGAACAAGCCTCGGTTGTCATCCTGAGGCGCAGCTGAAGGATCTCATGTTCCCGCCACCCCCCATTTGTCATCCTGAGGCGTAGCCGAAGGATCTCATGCACCAGCTCCCGTATCGGAACCCCTCTGCGCGAGATCCTTCGCCACCCGCTCAGGATGACAAGCTGAGGGGTGCGGCGGTTGCTTTATCACATTAAAATAGGGAGGCATTTGAGCATCCATGCCTCCCTATTTCATTTGCTTTGGCATATGGTTGATCAGGGCCTGGGCGGTCAGGCCGGTGAAAAGACCTGCGGCCAGACCAGAGACCAGGAGCACCGGCAGGTAGGAGATCAGAGCCGGGGTGCGGGTGACGGCGATGGCCACGGCGATCTGCCCAAGGTTGTGGGCCACGGCCCCCAGGCAGCCTGCCACCCAGATTTGCTTCCCGGTGAGAATCCTCTTCAGGCCCAGGGTGACCAGCAGTGCCAGGGTTCCCCCTGCGGCGGCGTACATGAGGCTCATGACCTGGCCGGAGAACACCGAGCCCAGCACCACCCGCACCGCCAGAATGGCCGCCGCCTCCCTGCCCCCCAGGGTGAAGGCGGCGTACACCGTCACAATGTTGGCAAGGCCCAGCTTCACCCCCGCCACGGGGATGGGGGGCGGAATCTGGGCCTCCACCAGGAACATGGTCAGGGCAATGGCCGTGAGCAGGGCCATGGAGGTGAGCTTATTTCCCTTCATTTGTCTCATAGTCCTTAAAGCAGAGATTGATGTCCACATCCGTGGAAATGCCGTCCACCCGGCCGGTGCAGGTGTACTGCCACATGTCCACGTCATAGTCAAAGGTCATGGCCTCATTGTACTGGGCCAGCCAGAAGTCGAACTGCTGCAGCTCCCGGAGGCGGAAGGTGTCCCGGGCCATGCTCTGGTTGAAGTAGAAGGCCGGGGTGTAGCCCGCCGCCTCCACCGCCTGGCAGAAGGCCAGGGTGCAGTCCGTCACCGTGCGGCTGTCGGTCTGGGCGGTGCGGGCGTCGCCGCCGATCCACTCCCAGTCAAAGACCACGGGGTAGGTGATCTCCCAGTCCTTGATGAAATTCAGAACCAGCTCCGCCTCCTCCCGGGCCTCCTCCACGGAAATGGCCTGGGAGTAGAAGTAGACCCCCACAGGAAGCCCGGCCTCCAGGGCGCCCCGGAGGTTATCCTCGGCATAGATGTCGATGTTCAGGCCCCCCTCGCTGTAGCCCCGCCAGCCCACCCGGATCATGGCGTATTCCACACCGGCGTTCTTCACCGCCGCCCAGTCAATCTCCTCCTGGTGGGAGGACACGTCGATGCCGGTTTTGGCGTCGGCGGCGGAGCAGTGGATGAAGCCCCCCGCTTCATAAAAGTCCCCCTCGGTATAGGGATTGGCCGCCGGGGCCGGCAGGGTGGCCTCCGTGGCCGGGGGCTCCGCCTCTTCGCCGCCGCTTTGGAGCAAAATCACCAGAAGGGCGGCTGCGGCAATCAGACCAACAAGGCCCAGAATCAGAGCCTTGGCATTCCATTCTTTCTTTTTCTTTGCCATGGCAGCCTCCAAGCTGTTCAAAGTCGTGCATTTGGGTTTCTGTCCGTGATTATATCATATTTTCCCCCCGCTGCCAAGCCGGAGTTCCCCTGCCGCACCCCCCACTTGTCATCCTGAGGCGCAAGCCGAAGGATCTCATGCACCAGCCCCCCTCACTGTCATCCTGAGGCGCAAGCCGAAGGATCTCACGCACCAGCCCCCGTATCGAAACCCTCCTGCGCGAGATCCTTCGCCGTAGGCTCAGAATGACAAGTGGGGGTGCGGCCGTTAGGGGCGGAGCGCCTCTGCAAGGGAGCCTGCGCCTATAAAAAGCAGGCGCTGTCCGGGAGTGGGTTGCTCCCGGGCAGCGCCTGGATTTTTATGTTGGGCGTGTCACCGAACGTACTCAATGATCACCCGGCGGTTGGGCTCGGTGCCAGTGGAGTAGGTAGTGATGTTATCCATGTCCTGGAGGGCGGCGTGGATCACATGGCGCTCGTAGGCGTTCATGGGCTCCAGGGTGGTGCGGCGGCGCTGCTTCAGAACCTGCTGGGCCTTCTTCCGGGCATAGCGGCGGAGGGACTCCTCCCGCTTCACCCGGTAGTCCTCGGCGTCCACATTGATGCGGACCCGGCCCTCGGCGTTCCGGTTCACGGCGTAGTTGGTGAGGTGCTGGATGGCGTCCAGGGTCTCGCCCCGGCGGCCGATGAGCATCCCCAGATCCTGGCCCACCAGCTCCACATGGTAGCTGCCGTCCTCGTTCTTCACGGCGTGGGGCACGGCGGCAGAGCCCATGTTCTCCATGAGGCCCTTCAGGAACACTTCAATTTTCTCCTCCACGCTGCCGGCCTCCGCGGGGGCGTAGGTCTTGGGCGCGGGCTTCTCCGCGGGCTTGCGCTCCTCCCGGCGGGGCTTCTCCCCTCTGGGTGCCTTGGGGGCCGCCGCTCTGGGCTTGGGGGCCTCGGCCTTGGGGGCTTCGGCCTTGGGGGTCTCCCGCTTCGGGGTCTCCGGCACAGGCTGGGGCTTGGGGGCCTCCTGCCTGGGCGCGGGAGGCTGGGGCTTGGGAGCCTCCGCCGCCTTGGGAGGCTCCGGAGCCTTTCTGGGCTTGGAGCGGGAGGCGGAGGACAGGGCGGTGGCGGGGGCGGGATCGGGGACCTCATAGGTGATCTCTACCTTGCAGGGCCGTGCGCCGAAGCCGAACACGCCGCTTTTGGCCCGCTCCAGAAGCTGAACGGAAACATTCTCCAGCTCCAGATCCAGCTCCTTCAGGGCCGCCTGAACGGCGGAGTCGAAATCCTTTCCGGTTGCAATAAATTTCTTTTCCATAGCTACTTACTCCTCGGTATTCTTGCCCTTTACCTCACGGTAATGGTCCGCACGATAGGCGCGGCCCTTGCAGAAGGGGCGCTCCGGGTCGCCGGAGGGGCAGTCTTCGTTCTCCTCCGCAGACTGCTGGGCAGCGGCCTTTTTGCCCGCAGCGGAGGCCTGCTCCTTTTGCAGCTGCTGCTGTCTCTGCAGCTTCTTCTTGCTGGTGTTCTCCACGATGCCGTCGGGGTTCTCGGCCCGGCGCTGGGCGCGGATGCGCTCCTTCTCCGCCTCGATGGCGGCCTGCTCGGCGGCAATGCGGCGCTTGATGTTGTCCTCGGCGTCATAGAGCTTCCGGTAGTGCTTGGTGAGGAGCACGTCCTGCACCATGCCGAAGATACCCTGGGACAGCCAGTAGATGGACAGAGAGCAGGGATAGGAGAAGCCGATCCACAGGGAGAACAGGGGCATGATCCACATCATATACTTATTGGTCTTGGCGCTGGCCTTGGCCGCATCCTGATCCACGTTGCCCTGATCGTCGGTGGAGACGGAGGAATTCAGCTTCTGGCTGATGAACATGGACAGAACCTGGCTTCCGGCGGAGAGCACCGGCAGGAGGAAGGCGCCGATGTTGTTCCAGCTGAAGCTGTCCCACTTCCAGAAGGTAAAGCTGGGAATCTGACCCAGGTTCACACCCAGGAAGTTAAAATTCAGGCTGGGAATGGTCTTGTTTGCAAGCTCAGGCATGGCCTCCTTGATCTGCTCCGCAAACTGGCCCAGATAGGGGGCGGCGTACACCTGATCGTAATAGGAATTGGCGCGGAACGCGTCCGGGAGCTCCGCTTTAATGATCTCCACAATCTGAGCGGCCTGCTCACTGGTGAAGTGGAGCATATACTCCAAAGGCTGACGGATGACATAGAACAGCGGGAAAATCAGCAGCAGGGGAATGAGGCTCCAGAGGCAGCCGCCGAACATGCTGACTCCTTCCTCTTTATAAATTTTGCTGATTTCCAGATTGGCCTTCTGAGGGTCGTCGGGATACTTGTTCTGAATGGCCTGGGTGAGGGGAGCCATACGGCTCATTTGCATCATGCTCTTTTTGCTCTTGGCGCTGATGGGCAGAAGGATCAGCTTGACGATGAGGGAGAAGAGAATCAGAGCCAGGCCGTAGTTGTTGATGAACTGGTACAGCCAGTCCAGCACATAGCCAAAGGGCACGCGGATGATATCGCTGATGCTGAATGCTAGAAACATATCATTCCTCCAAAATTACGGAACGGGGTCATAATAATCCCCTTTGTAAAAGGGATTGCACCGGAGCAGACGCCGCAGGGCCAGCCAGGAGCCCTTGGCGGCGCCGTATTTGCTGACGGCCTCCACCGCGTACTGAGAGCAGGTGGGCTTAAACCGGCAGCGGGGGGGAAGGGCGGGGGAAATGCAGTGCTGGTAAAAGCGGAGCAGCGCCAGAATGATTCTCTTCACGGCTTGTCCTCCCTGAGGAGCCGCAGCTTGTCCGCCAGGGCGAGATAGGCCCCGGTGAGCTGCTGAAAGGAGGCCTCCACGGCCCGGCCCCGGGCCACAACCACAATGTCATAGCCAGGCAGGAACCGGCTTTCGTTCAGGCGGTAGATCTCCCGCAGGCGGCGGCGCACCCGGTTCCGGGTGACGGCCTTTCCCAGCTTCTTGCTCACCGTGATGCCCACCCGGTTTTCCGGCAGGCGGTTTTTCCTGCAATACAGCACCAAAAGCCGGTTTCCGGCCTGGTTTCCGCTGCGATACAGGCGGTGGAAGACATGATTCAGTTTCAAAGGCTTGGAAAATTCCATGGAGACAATCCTTCCGTTTGAAAAGAAGGCGGCTGCCGAAAAATCCCGGGCAACAGCTGACCGGGAATCGGGGGACCGTCCTGAAGACCGGGAGACACGCAAGGGGGCGAACAGAAGCATCTTCCATTCACCCCCGCAGCAAGTCTCTCTTGGACAGCGTTATTCCGCATTTTCTGGGGCGCAAGGATCAGGCAGACAGAACCTTGCGGCCTTTGGCACGGCGGCGAGAAAGAACCTTGCGGCCATTGGCGGTAGCCATTCTCTGGCGGAAGCCATGCACTTTGGATCTG
The DNA here is from genome assembly GCA_022781505.1 of Clostridiales bacterium. Classification (GTDB taxonomy): domain Bacteria; phylum Bacillota; class Clostridia; order Oscillospirales; family Oscillospiraceae; genus Faecousia. The sequence goes on from JALETK010000171.1 coordinate 7,135, forward strand.
TGGCGCTTTCTGGGCTGATAGGTACGCAGCATTGGGATAACACCTCCTGTCAAGAATGATGCTCAACAGCCGTTTCCGGCCGCAGCGAGTCGTAAGAAAACAAGCCAATTCGGTCATGCAGAGCCTATTATAGCCGATAAATGGCTTCCGGTCAACACTTTTTTCACGGATTGCTTCGACAATTTATCCACCAACCCCATAATTTGGGGAAATCCGTCCATGACAAGGCTACAATGGCCACACCGGCGCGGCAGCGCCCAAAGGCTTCTCCCGGGGAGAAGGCTTGGGCGCTCCCGCGCCAGTGCAACCTTTGTAATCTTTTGTAATCAACACGCTTGGTCAAGACCGTTCCCTACGGTATAAAAAGCAGGTGCCTGTTTTTTATCACCAGGCTGGGAGCTACGAAGCCCTTACCCTGTTTGAACTTTACAGCCCCTCCGGAACATTCTCCTCCGTATACACCGGAATCCCCAGCTTCTTCAGCGCCCCGGCGGCAAGGCCGTCGGATTGGAGCAGGGTGTGGGTAAAGCTGCCGTCGTAAATGGCTCCCGCGCCGCAGGCGGGGCTTCTGGCCTTTAAAATGGCCAGCTCCGCCCCCAGGAGCTCTGCCAGGCGGGCGGTCTGCCGGGCCCCTTTTTCGTAGGCCTCCGTCACGTCCGCCCCCTCCCGGGTCACCACCCGGTCTCCCAGCCGCTCCGCCGGGGGGCGGGGGGTGGGCAGGCCTCCCAGCTGCTCCGGGCAGACGGGAATCAGGGTGTGCTCCTCCCGAAGCGCCGCCACCCGGGGGCACAGGTTGTTTTCCCCCGTGTACTTGCAGTCCAGGCCCAGAAGACAAGCGCTCACCAGAATTTTCATGGCGCCATGGCCTCCCTCATGCCCTCTGCCAGCTCCTCCGGCTCCCGGTACATCCGGTACAGGCCCAGGGCCGTCTTGTCCAGAAAGCCCTCCCGGACGGCCCCCTCCAGAAGGGAGGCCAGGGAGTCGAAATAGCCCCGGGTGTTCAGCACCCCAATGGGCTTGTTGTGCCGCCCCAGCTGCTTCAGGGTGAGCATCTCGAAAAACTCCTCCAGGGTTCCGATGCCCCCGGGGGCCATCACAAAGCCCTGGGACAGCTCCTCCATCTTCTCCTTCCGCTGGCGCATGGTGTCGGTGAAAATCAGCTCCGTGCAGCCCTGGTACAGAACCCCCTCCCGGTCAAAAAACCGGGGAGCCACTCCGTAAATGGGGCCGCCTGCCTGGGCCATGCCCCGGGCGCAGGCGCCCATCACCCCCGTGTCGCCGCCTCCGAATACCAGGCCGAAGCCCATGCGCCCCAGGCAGTCCCCCAGGGCTCTGGCTGCCTGCAGATACTCCGTGTGAATCTGCTGACTGGCAGCGCCGTAAACGCAAATGTTCATTGCCGTACCTTCCTTTCCTGCCAGGGCCGGGGCGCCTCCTCCGGCCGGCCGTTCAGCCGCTTTTCCATCCAGCAAACCCCGTACCACCGGCCGAATTTGTATCCGCAGCGGGGGAATTCCGCCCTGGGGACAAAGCCCATGGCCCGGTGAAAGGCAATGGAGTCCCGGTTTTCCAGGGTGATGACGGCGTAGAGCACCAGATAACCCAGCTCCCCCAGGATCTTCTCCAGGGCCTCATAGAGGGCCCGGCCCAGTCCCCGCCCCCGGGCCTGGGGCGCCAGGTAGACGGAGCACTCGGCGTCCCAGCGGTAGGCCGCCCGCTCCCAGACCTGCCCTGCGTAGGCATAGCCCAGAATCTGCCCGGACTCCTCCCACACAAGCCAGGGAAAGCGCCGGGTGTGCTCCTCCACCCGGAGGGAAAATTCCTCCACCGTGGGTGTAACATACTCAAAGCTCACCGGGGTATTCTCCACAAAGGGCCGGTAAATCTCCAGCATCTGGGGAACATCCTCCATTTTCACCGCCCGAATCGGCATAGCCATCCCTCCAGGGTTCGTTTTCACCATTATAGCGAACACAGCCCCATTCGTCAACCTGCCCTGGGCATATTTGCGCCGGGCAGGGAATTCGCCGGGGCTTTTTCCCCATTTCGCCCAGTTGTTGGATTTTCTCCCCGGAAGCTGACCCAATCTTGTGGATTATTTTGCCTTGAAAGATTCGCGCCCGGTGCTATAATGTGTTGTGCAAATGAAACTTCCGTGAAAAGAGGATGACACTATGGAAATTCTTCTGTCTCTCTCCTTTGCGCTTCTGGCGGGACTTCTGCTGACCCGTCTCATCAAGCGCTGGCATCTGCCCGCCGTAACCGCCTACCTGGTGGCAGGCGTTTTGATTGGCCCCAACTGCCTGGGTCTTCTGGGCATGAAGGGCATCGGCTTCCCCACCTTCGGGGACGTGTCCCAGTTCAGCCTCATCTGTGATGTGGCCCTGGGCTTCATCGCCTTCTCCATCGGCAACGAGTTCCGCCTGTCCTCCCTGAAGCAGACCGGCAAGCAGGCCACGGTGGTGGCCATCATCCAGGCCCTGGCCGCCACCCTGTTTGTGGACGTGGCTCTGCTCCTTATGCACCTGGTGCTGGGGGAGAAGCTGCCCGTGTCCACCTGCATCGTCCTGGGCGCCGTAGCCACCGCCACCGCTCCCGCCGCCACCATGATGGTGGTAAACCAGTACAAGGCAAAGGGGCCCCTCACCAACATGCTCCTTCCCGTGGTGGCCCTGGATGACGCCGTGGGCCTGGTGGTCTTCGCCGTCTCCTTCGGCGTGGCCAAGACCATGATCTCCGGCACCTTCAGCCTTCTGTCCGTCATTCTGAACCCCATTCTGGAGATTATCGGCTCCCTGACCCTGGGCGCGGTGCTGGGCGTCCTGTTCTCCCTGGTGGAGAAGCTGTTCCACTCCAACTCCAAGCGCCTCAGCGTGGCCGTCACCTTTGTGATTATGGCCGCCGCCCTGTCCAAGGTGGAGATCCCCCTGGGAAGCGAGATTGCCATCGGCTTCTCCCCGCTGCTTGTGTGCATGATGGTGGGCAGCGTCTTCTGCAATGTCTGCGATTTCTCCGAGGAGATCATGTTCAAGACCGACCGCTGGACTGCCCCCCTCTATGTGCTGTTCTTCGTTCTGTCCGGCGCGGAGCTGGATCTCCGGGTCTTCGGGGAGCTGGCTGTGGTGGGCATCGGTCTGGTCTACATCATCTCCCGCTCCGCCGGCAAGATCGCCGGCGCCGCCTTCGGCTCCAAGCTCATGAAGTGTGACAAGAACATCTGCAAATACCTGGGCATCACCCTGCTGCCCCAGGCCGGCGTGGCCCTGGGCATGTCCGTCACCGTGGCCGCCGAGATGGGGGAGGAGGGCGCCATCATCCGGGACATCATCCTCTTCTCCGTCCTCATCTATGAGCTGGTAGGCCCCATCCTCACCAAGTACGCCCTGACCAAGGCCGGCGACATTCAGCCCAAGCCAGACGAACGGGACATGGCCCGGGTCAACGCCAGATAACCGCAAGCCTCTCCCACACCGCTCCCCCTCACTGTCATCCTGAGGCCCAGCCGAAGGATCTCACGCACCGGCCCCCCCTCATTGTCATCCTGCGCCAAAGCTGAAGGATCTCACGCACCGGCCCCCGCATTGGAGCCCTCCTGCGTGAGATCCTTCGCTTTTGCTCAGGATGACATGTCGGGAGTGCAGTGTGTTGGGACGAAGCTGCCCATCAGATTTGCTAGTACCCGGCGGTGGACAGGCAGCCGCCCTACAGGTGCATTTCCGGAGCCCGTACCGCAGGGCTGGGGTCTTGCCCAATGTCACGAACTAAAAAGCGCAGGAAATGGCAGAAACCACACAAAAAATAACAGGAAAGTGTTGAATTCCCAAAAAAATATATGTAAAAGCGAAATATTGTTCATTATTTCTGTGGCGAATTGCAATAGCAAGTTGCAATAGTTTTGGCAAGTGACGGTTCTAGCAGGGGCGGTTTGTTCTTCTGGAGGGAGGGGCGAAGCCCCGACTGGGGGAAGAACAAACCGCAGTCGGCGGCTCAGAGAGCATAGATGCGATCCAGCTCCACATCAAACAGTTCATCTGGTGTCCGGTAGCCCAATATCTTTCTCTGCAGTGTATTGGCCCAGTCCGCCATATAGGCAATGTCCTCTGCTGAGTATCTGGTCATACTGATCCCTTTGGGAATGAATCTTCGCAGCAGCTTATTGTGGTACTCGTTCGTACCTTTTTCCCATGAAGAATATGGATGCGTAAAGTAAACGTTGGCGCCTTGTGTAGCGATTTCTGTCAATCTTGCAAACTAAGCTCCATTATCACTGGTCACACTTTTAAAGACATCAGCGGCCATGCTTCCAAAGTGGATAGTCTTCGATCCTTTCGGTAGGTTTTGTGTGGTAGCTTAATTTTACCACAGGATCGTCACTATGGACATTTTTTTGTTGTCACTATTGCAGGTTCATTTTACAATGTGCCTTTTTAAGCGCCTTTTTAATTTTTTCTGGCGCTTTTCTGGGTGAATCCGGTCAAAAGCTGACATTTGACCTGGATTTGACCGGACATTTCATTTATCCGCCTCCCCAGAGTCCCTTTGAAAAAGTCCCGTTGCATTTGGCTTTTCCCGCATGTATAATGGTGCCATAAAAAAAAGGGGGGATTGGGCCATGGAGCTGAAGCATGTGGCCGCCCGGGAGGGGCGGCTGTCGGGATTTCTCAAGGGGGAGCTGGGCATGTCCACAGGGCTTATGAACCGGCTCAAGTGGACCTCGTCCATTCTGGTGAACGGCAGCCCCGCCAGAACCAACTACCCCGTATCCCCGGGGGACACCATCACCGTGCTCCTGGACGACCCGGAGCCGGAGTACCCGGCGGAGGACATCCCTCTGTCCATTTGCTATGAGGACAGCCACCTTCTGGTGGTGGACAAGCCCGCGGGGATGCTGATTCACCCCTCCCGCCACCGGAACACCGGCACCCTGGCCAACGGGGTTCTGGGCTATTACAGGCGGACGGGCCAGAGCTGCGCCTTTCACCCCGCCACCCGGCTGGACCGGGACACCTACGGCCTGGTGCTCCTGGGAAAGAATTCCCACATCCACCGGCTCCTCTGCGGGCTTCACGCCGAAGGACGGCTCCAGAAGACCTACCACGCCCTGGTGTACGGGGCACCGCCCCGGGAGGAGGGGCTCATTGACGCCCCCATCGCCCGCCTGCCCCTGCCCAGCCTCCTGCGGCAGGTTGACCCCCAGGGCCAGCCCTCCCAAACCCGCTACCGGGTGCTCCGCCGGGAGGAAGACCGGAGCCTGTTGGCTCTAATGCCCCTCACAGGCAGAACCCACCAGCTCCGGGTTCACTGCGCCTACATGGGCTGCCCCATTCTGGGAGACCCCCAGTACGGCACCCCAGAGAGCCAGGCCCTCTCCCAGACCCTGGGCTATTCCTACCAGCGCCTGTGCGCCAGGGCCCTGGACTTTCCCCACCCCATGACGGGAGCGCCCATGCACCTGGAGTCCGCCATGGACGCGGAATAAAAATTTCCCGGAAAGGCGGAAAACCGGCCTTTCCGGGGTATTTTTTACTCTTTTTCCTCCCAGTTGCAGAAGCTGCAGTGGATGGGCCCGCTTTTGGACAGGACGCGGCCGCATTTGGGGCAGCGCCAGAAGCGGTTCCGCAGGACGGCGCTCACCAGAATCAGGGCCAGCGCGGCCCCCAAAAGACCCATTTTCAGCACATTGTCCTCCAGAAGCAGGGAGGCGGCAACCAGAATGACGGCAACGGCAATCAAAATGCCGCAGACCCGGCGGCAGGCTTTCAGGCTCATGGCGGTTCCTCACTTAATGAATTTATCGATGGCCTGACACAGGCCGTCAATGGCGCTCTGATCTCCGGCGGCCACGGCGTCCACCATACAGTGGCGCAAATGATCCTGGAGAATCACCTTTCCCGTATTGTTAAGGGCGGACTGGACGGCGGCCAGCTGCACCAGCACGTCGGAGCAATCCTCCCCGGCCTCCACCATGCGCTTGACCTTCTCCAGATGGCCGATGGCCCGGGCCAGCCGGTTGATCACCGCCTTCTGATTGGCATGGACATGGCCGTGCTGATGGGCAATGCCGTGGGCATGGAGATAGGCATGATCGTGAAGCCCCTGCTCCTCATGGGTGTGTTCCTCAGACATAGTCGGCCCTCCTTTCCGTATACCCCCATTATACCAGCTTCCACCCCCCGCCGCAAGGGAGGAGGGGGGATATTTTTGCGGGATTTCTTTGACATAGTGGCCCACATGGGTTATAATAAGGAAAACATTCATTGAAAGGAGCTTTCCTATGGAGCATCACGAGCAGGAAATGGAGCATAGCCATTCCTATACCCATACCCACCCCCACGAGCATGACCACGATCATCACACCCATGACCATGGGGACACCCACGAGCACACCCACACCTATACCCACACCCACGACCACGGCGGCGAGCCTCACACCCATGCCAATCAGGAGCACTGCGCCGGGGCCGACTGTGCCGCCTGCGGCGGCTGTGAGCACACCCCCATGGAGGAGCTGACCGCCCTCATGAAGTATATGGTGGGCCACAACGCCGCCCATGCCCAGGAACTGGCGGGCCTTGCCAAGCAGCTGGAGGAGGCCGGGCAGCATGTGGCCTACGAGCAGGTGATGCTGGCGGTGTCCGACTTTGAGAAGGGCAACCTGCGGCTGTCCGCGGTGCTGCAGTCTCTGAACGGTTAAAGGAGAATTCATATGTGTCTTTCCACGGTGTATAAGAACAAGCTGAGCCCGGAGACCATCGTCATGAAGAACGTCATGAAGGTGGAGTGCCGGGAGGGTATGGTGATTCTGACGGATCTCATGGAGCGTCAGGTCGCCATCGAGGGCCAGCTCCAGGAGGCCAACCTGGTGGATGGCTTCGTCATTGTGAAAGAGAGCATTCCCGCGTAAGGGAAGACCCGGACGCATATCTGAATGGCCGGGGTTTTGCCCAATGTCACGAGCTTAAGAGATAATCCCGCATTTACGGCACCGTAGGGCGGCTGTCTGCCCCCAGGCACCCGCTTTCCGGAAGCCATGCACCCGATCCAAACGCACCGCACCTCCAAGTCTGTCATTGCGAACCAGCGCGCACGCTGGTGTGGCAATCCGTTTCCCTGCAAGCCGCTTATCTTGCGCGCCCCGCCAGGGGCGCAAGGCGGGCCCGAGGACGGAACCGGTCTGGTGGCCGGTGCGCAATGCATTCGCATTGCTTAGAAACGGATTGCCACGTCGCTGCGCTCCCCGCAATCATCATGTGTTTTCACACCACCATAAACGAAAGGCCTCCCTTGTCATCGGCGAGGCGAAGCCGAAGGATCTCATGCACCGG
>JALETK010000175.1 GCA_022781505.1 Clostridiales bacterium
TTGACGTTTCCGTGCCTCTTGTGTTAGAATGTTCATAGGGAACCCCCTGTGTGTTTTGTTTGTTGTGGTAAACTTACTATATCACACTTTGGGGGTTCCTGTTTCTTTTTTTATGAGGGTCACATCATTTTAGCACATACATCGATTCAAAAAAATTTTTTATTTCTCTCTTGACATCACACCATTAGACTTTTTCTTGATGATCGACACACTGTAATCATAACACACACGCCCTGAGTTTTCAATGTAAGGGGGAATTTTTAATATCTTAATTTTTTCTGAACCGAAAATGCCACTTCCGGTTTTCCGGAGGATTGCAAGCAATTAACAGAAATTACTCTTTACAATTTGGAAGATATCCATTAAAATATAGTCAGAGAAAGACTGCCCTTTCGGCAATCCAAACAACAGGAGGTCATCTATATGGCAATCAAGCGCATTGGCGTATTAACCAGCGGCGGCGACGCACCCGGTATGAACGCATGTGTCCGTTCCGTTGTCCGCACGGCCCTTTACCGTGGCATCGAATGCTATGGAATTCGCAGAGGCTGGAATGGCCTCATCAACGGAGACATCGTTCGCTTGGATGAAAAGAGCGTTGGCCACATCATCAATCGGGGCGGCACCATTCTCTATACCGCCAGAAGCAAGGCTTTTATGACCGAGGAGGGCCAGCGGAAGGCTGTCAGTACCTGCAAATTCCTGGGTCTGGACGGCATTGTGGCCATTGGCGGCGACGGTACATTCCGGGGCGCACAGGCGCTTTCCAAATATGGGATTGCCGTGGTTGGCATTCCCGGCACCATTGACAATGACATCAGCTGCTCCAACTACTGCATCGGCTTCGACACCGCTGCCAATACCGCCATTGAGTGCATCGATAAGCTGCGTGACACCATGCAGTCCCACGAGCGCTGCTCCGTGGTAGAGGTCATGGGACGCAATGCCGGATACCTGGCCATGTATGTGGGCCTTGCTGTGGGTGCAACGGCCGTTTTGGTTCCGGAGGAACCCATCGATTTTGAGCGGGATGTCATCGAAAAGATCCGCCAGGCGCGGCTCAACGGCTTCACCCACTATATGATCGTGGTGGCTGAGGGCGCCGGCAGTGCGGCGGACATTGCCGCCAAGATCAAGGCGGAGATTGATCTGGATCCCCGGGTTACGGTTCTGGGTCACATCCAGCGGGGCGGCGCTCCCTCTGCCCGGGATCGGGTCAATGCCACAAAGATGGGCTACAAAGCGGTGGAGCTGCTTCTGTCCGGCGCCAGCGGCCGCATCATCTGCACCCATGACGGCGCCATTACGGACGTGGATATTGATGAAGGCCTGGCTATGAAAAAGAGCATCCAGCAGGAAGAAGTGGATGTGCTCCAGGCCATGACCGGTATCTGAACGTAAAAAATATATCATCAGCGGGGGTATCTTTTGGATATCCCCGCTGATGATATTCAGTGCTGTCTGGCTTCCAACCGGTCAAAGCTGTGAATCCAGTCCGCCTTCAGGAAATAGACCAGGAAAATCACGGAGCTGATAAACCAGGTCAGGGGATAGGCGGAAAAAATTACCTCAATCTCCGGTATGTAGCGAACCATGACGGTAATATAAGTCACCCGAATCAGGCACCAGGAGAACAGCATGGTGAACATCGGAACCGTTGCCTTCCCTGCTCCCCGCATAATGCCTGCGATGCAATGAGAGAAAGCCAGCAGAAAATAGGCCAGCGCCTCCACATGGGCCTGCCTGGTTCCGAAGGCCACCACTTCCGGGTCATTTTTAAACAGAGCGACCAGATAGTGGCCGAAGAAGAAAATACACACGCCCACCAGCTCCGACAGAGCAACGGAACATATAATACCAAATCGCACGCCTTTTTTTACACGATCATACTGCTTGGCCCCCAGGTTCTGACCCACAAAGGTAGACAGAGCCATAGCAAAACAGGTAATGGGCAGAAACGCAAAGCCCTCCACCTTGGCATAGGAGCCACAGCCGGCCATGGCAATCTCTCCAAACTGATTGATGTTGGACTGCACCACCAGGTTGGCAAAGGCGATGATGGAGTTCTGAATGCCGGAGGGAAGTCCGAAGCGGATCACATTTTTCAGCGTTGGAATGTGGAAGCGGATTTTCAGGAAGGAGAGCTTATAGGGCGTGTCATATTTCATCAGCCGGCGCAGGCTCAGGAGCATACTGATTCCCTGGGAAATGGTTGTGGCAAGTGCCGCGGACCAAACGCCCCAGTGAAATGCGCCTACAAACAGGAAATCCAGCCCTACGTTGATCACGGAGGAGATAATCAGATAGTACAGCGGATGGGTGCTGTCCCCCACTGCATGGAGGATACCCATGCAGATGTTGTACATGACGATAAAAAGAATGCCGGAGAAGTAGAGACGAAAATAGGAAATGGAATTGGGAAGCACCTCCGGGGGGGTATCCATCCACTGCAAAACCGTCGGGGTAAAGCAAACGCCCAGAACGGTCAGGACCGCTCCGGCCGCGAGGCCGAAGGCAACATCCGTATGAACCGCCAGGTTCAGGGACTGATAATCCTTTGCCCCGAAGTGCTTGGCAATGACAACACCGGCGCCCATGGCAATACCGTTGAAAAAACCCACCATCATAAAAATCAGGCTGCCGGATGAGGTAACGGCGGCCAGAGCGGAGTTGTCCAGATATTTTCCGACGACGTAGGCGTCAACGGTATTGTACAGCTGCTGGAATACATTCCCCAGCAGGATCGGCATGGCAAACAAAAGCAGCTTTTTCCATATGACGCCCTCGGTCAAATTGTTCCGGTCGGCTTGCACGGTGTCCCCTCCAAACATTTCTTCATTTCATGGAAATTCGTTGCGGTCGCAACCTTCCAGGTACACTATACCATACCTCCGGCAAAATAGCAATAGGAAGATTTCCTGTATCTCCCATATCATGTCGGAAAATAACGGAGCGCCTCAAAAGAGGCGCTCCCGCGTTTCTTATTTCTCAACACGCTTCACAGCATTCAAAATTCTCAGAATGATGGGGCTGCACACCAGATTGATGAGCGTCTCCAGAAGGAAGTTCACACCAATGAGGCCGATGAAAACATAATAGACGAGGCTCTGTCCTGCCGCCCAAGCGACCAGGGTATCGTAGAAGAAAAACCGCATTCCCAGGCAGAAAAGGCCGGTGTTCACCACAGGCGCCGCAAGGGCAGACACGGCCACCGCCAGGTAAGCATTCTTCCCCGCAAGCAGCCGGTAGACCCAACCGGCTGCCGCACCGGCGGCGATGCCTTTGACCATACAGATGAGGATGGTCAGGGCAGGGCTCTGGGTAAACAAAAGGTTGCCGCCCCAATCAGAGCCGTTGATACAGGCAATGGTGACCACCACACCGAACACGCCGCCCAGGAACGCACCTGCGCCGGCACCGTAGACGGCTGCGCCGACCACGATTGGAATCAGCACCAGGGAGATGGAGAAGGAGCCGACTTTGATGAAGCTGCCAAGCAGCTGCAGCACAATGACCACAGCGGTGAAGATGGCAAGGCCCACCATTTTTTGGATCTGCTTATGTGACATAAAAATACCTCCTGCTGTCGCTCCGACCAACTCGGATGCAACGCAAATATTATTTTGCCGGAAGCTCCGGCGGGCTCTATGTACACCGGGTCTCCGGTGACAAAGACAAATTAAGAGTCCTCCTCTGCAACCGGAACCTCCGGCTCCGGAATGGACATTTGGCCGCCCTGCATCTGCTGCCACTGCTCCTTTGTAACCAGGATGGTTCTGGGCTTGGAGCCCATGAAGGGGCCTACGATTCCCTTCTCCTCCATCTCGTCCACAATTCTGGCGGCACGGGCATAGCCCAGCTTCAGGCGCCGCTGGAGCATGGATACGGAGGCCTGCCCCGTTTCGAGAATCACGTCCACGGCGGCGGGGAGAAGCTCGTCACCGGCCTCACTGTCATCCTCAAAATCCAGGACGGAATCCGAGGCCTTGCTGCCCTTCCCGCTTTGCTCCGCCTTTTTCTCGATTTCCTCCAGCACTTCCTCGTCATAATCCGGCACATAGTTGGATTTGACAAATTCCGCGACTGCCTCCACCTCGCCGTCGCTGACGAAGCAGCCCTGGATGCGCCTGGGCTTTCCGCTTCCAAGGGGGGCGTACAGCATGTCGCCCCGGCCCACCAGCTTCTCGGCACCCTGGGTATCCAGAATGATGCGGGACTCCATGGCGGAGGCCACAGCAAAGGCAATGCGGCTGGGGATGTTGGCCTTCATAAGGCCGGTAATCACATCGGAGGAGGGACGCTGGGTTGCAATGATCAGGTGCATACCGGCGGCGCGGCCCATCTGGGCAATCCGGCAGATGGACTCCTCCACCTCCTTGGCCGCCACAAGCATCAGGTCGGCCAGCTCATCGATGATCACCACAATCTGGGGAAGCCTCTCCCCTTCTCCGCTGCTGTCTACAATTTTGTTAAAGGACTCCAAGTCCCGAACCCCCATGTCGGACATGGCCTTGTACCGGCGCATCATTTCCGTGACGGCCCACTGGAGGGAACCGGCGGCTTTTTTGGGGTCGGTGACCACGGGGATCAGCAGATGGGGAATCCCGTTGTAAATTCCCAGCTCCACCATCTTGGGGTCCACCATAATGAGCTTGACATCCTCCGGCTTCGCCTTGTACAGCAGAGAAATAATGATGCTGTTCATACAGACTGATTTGCCGGAGCCGGTGGTACCGGCAATCAGCATATGGGGAAGCTTTGCGATATCGCCCACAACGCAGGCGCCGCCGATGTCCTTACCCACGGCAAAGGAGGATCTGGATTTGGCCTTGGTAAACTGCGGCGAGTCGATGACCTCCCGCAGAGCAACGGTGGTCACCAGCTTATTGGGAACCTCTATGCCCACCACGGCAATCTTATCCGGAATGGCGGAAATCCGGACGCCGGTAGCGCCCAGGGCCAGGGCGATGTCGTCCTGCAGTGCCGTGACCTTGGCCAGACGCACACCCTGGGCCAGCTCCACCTCATATCGGGTGACCGAGGGGCCCCGGGTCACATTACAGATTTTGGCCTCAATATGGAAGCTCTGAAGCGCTTCGTTCAGGCGGCGGGAGTTCTCCCGCATCTCCGCCGTTCCGTCGGCGGCGCCGTTGGCAGCGCTTTTCAGAAGGTTTACCGGGGGGAAATGATACTCCGGCTTGGGCTCCATGGCCTGCTGCGCAATTTCCTGGGCCACTTCCTTGGCCGAATCCCGGGCGTCCTTGGCGCTGACCTTCTCCATCACCTGATCCACAGAGGCAGGCTGCACCTCCGGAATGGGTATTTCCGGAATCGGCTCCTCCTGGGGAAGCACCGGCAAGGGCTCCGGATCTGTCTCGGGCTGCGCTGCGGGAATGACGGTGCTGCCGGTGATGGGCTCCTCGTCAAACAGGTCTTCCCTGCTCCGCACGGTCTTCTCCTGTTTGGAGGGCTTCTTCTTCCGGCCCCCGCCAATGGGCTTTCCGTCAACGGGAATGTCAAAATCTGCAGCGTTCCGCTTCTTCTCAACATGGGCAATGTGCTTTTCCGCAATGTGATTGACCACCCGGGCGGCAGGGTCCTCCTTGGGCTCCGGCTGGAGCTTCTCCGGTCTCGGACGGTTGCGGATGGCCCGGATGATACTGGGAACGGTAATGTTGCAGGACATGAGAAACCAGAACAGGGACAGAACCACAAGAACCAGAATGCTCAGCACCTTATCCAGAGCCAGCTGAACCCCAATTCCCACAAGGCCGCCCAGAACGCCGCCGCTTTTCCCCGCCGCGCCGGTGAGGAACAAATCTCCGACCATGGCCAGTCCGCCGGACAGCTCCGGAGCCGGTTGGCTCAGGTGGGAGATGGCGCTGACGCTGATGACCAGCATCCACACAGACAGACTGCGCAGAAAAACCGGCCGCTCCCGATGGAGCATCAAAATGAAGAACCATGCAGGAAAGGCTATGGCGGACAGATAAAAGCCGGTGGTCCCCAAAAGGCCGCACAAGAGCTTATGCGTCCAGGCCAGCAGGAAGCCCTCCGTGCTGAAGCAGGCAAACCAGGTGAGAACGGCGGCCATGAGGCTGATTACGGCGAGCACCGTGCGCCCGGAGACGGAGGATTCGTGCTCTTTTTTCTGAGCCGCCTTCTGCGCGGCGGATTTGGCCGCCGGTTTCCCCTTTGCCTTGGAACGAGCGGTGCTTTTCTTTTGGGCCATGAAATCACCTTCTTGCGTCAAAAATCGATACGCTGAACAGAGCGGATTATGTAATCAAATAGAGGACAAAGGCAATGACGCCTGCGCCCCACAGGGCAAAGGCGAAGCTGCCGGTATTTCCCCGGCGAACCGCCCGGCGCAATGCGCTCAGGCAGAAGCAGCTGCACCCGAAGGCGATTGCCATGCCCCCAAGATAGGGCCAGTGGAAGGCATTGGAGCCCGCGGACCCCACAAGGCCGGATATGGCCTGAACCGCCAGATAGGGAATCCACAGGAGAAAGGAAAACCGGAAGCAGTGCTCCGGCTCAAGCCCCCGGAGGAAGCCCACCGTCATCACAAGTCCCGTGCGGCCCAGCCCCGGAATTCCCGCGAGCCCGTGGGCAAGACCCATCCAAAGCCCGTCTGCCAGTGTGGTCTCCGGGAGATTGCGGCTGCCCTTTCCGATCCGATCCCCCAGAAATACCACAAAGCCGCTGAGAACCATCAGCGCCGCTATGTATACAAGATGCTCCTGAATAAAGGAAACCCGGCCCTTCAAAAGCAGGGACAAAAGGCTCGGGATGGCGCCGGTAAAAATCAGCAGCAGGAGCCGCTGATTCAGGCGGCGGGTCTCCCGCTGGAGATCCCTGGAGGCCGACAGCGCCCGGGCGCAGCCCGAAATCTCCCGCCGGAACACCAGGCACACAGACAGCAGCACAGACAGCTGCAAAAGCGCCTCGTAAAAGGCATCCGCACTCCCGTCCAGCGGGAGGCCCATGAGCTTCCGGGCAACGGTGAGAAAACCGGAATCCGACAGAGGCAGGACACCTGCCGCGCCCTGAAGAATACCGAGAACAATAATTTGCAGCCAATTGAGTGCCATGGCAGGCCCTTTCCTTTCTGAATCGGTCTCACCGGGGTATGATATCACAAACCGGGCGGCATTTCCAGTGTTTTCTGCTCCCAAAACTGATTTATTTGTCCGGCGCCGGTGGAATACAGCCCCATAATATCATACCCCGGTCTTATTTTCAACCATTCCTTAGGAGGGCGCCACGTCCCCCTCCCGGGCCTCCTTTTGGGATGCGTCTTGTTCAATCATCCTGTGCAGGCATTCCAGGGCGTCCTGCAGTCCGCCCAACCGGTCGATGAGACCGGAGGCCACGGCTTCTTTTCCGTAGACAATGGTGCCCACATCGGTGGCCATCTCCCCGGTGGCCATCATATAGCCCTCGAAGGCCTCCCGGCTGATTTTGGAATTGGCGGTCACAAAATCCACAATCTGCTCCTGAATCCGGTTAAAGTACCGGAAGGTTTGGGGGGAACCCACTACCAGCCCCGTCATGCGCACCGGATGGATGGTCATGCTGGCTGTGGGTACAATAAAGGATTGCTTGGTGCAAACCGCCAGAGGCACCCCAATGGAGTGTCCGCCGCCCAACACCAGGGAAACCGTGGGCTTCTTCATACCCGCGATCAGCTCCGCAATGGCAAGCCCCGCCTCAATGTCGCCGCCCACTGTATTTAACAGGAGCAGGAGCCCGTCGATTTCATCGCTCTCCTCAATCCCCGCCAGAAGCGGGAGAACATGCTCGTATTTTGTGGTTTTCGAGGTCTCCGGCAGGATCTGGTGGCCTTCAATCTGACCGATGATGGTCAGCGTATAGATATTTCCGTTTTTTCCCTTGGTGAGATCCGACCCCAGCTCTACCAGCTGCTCCCGGTTTTGCTCCATCAGATCCGGATTTTTTGACTCCCCTTGCATAATAAGTTCCTCCCTTTCAGAAAGCTCTTTTCCAGTCTTCCCTTTAGTATGGGCAGGGACCCGCCGCCATATCCAGGCAATTTACAGGGTTGCTCTTGCAAATTCCGAAATATCGCGTATAATAAACAGCGGTAGGTGAGGATTATGGCAAAAACAAACGCCCTGCGCCTGATTGAGCAGGCTGGTATTCCCTGCCGGGAGGCGTTTTACGAATTTGACGAGTCGGATCTCAGCGGTCTCCACGCCGCCCGGGCCATTGGGCTTCCTCCGGAGCAGGTTTTTAAAACCCTGGTGGCTCGGGGAGAGCGGGGCGGAATTCTGGTCTTCTGCATTCCCGTGTGCTGTGAGCTGGATTTAAAGAAAGCGGCAAAGGCGGCCGGGGAGAAAAAGGTGGAGCTGGTTCATGTCAAAGAGCTTCTGGGCCTCACCGGCTACATTCGCGGCGGTTGCAGTCCTGTGGGCATGAAGAAGAAATATCCCACTTATATGGACGAAACTGCCATTTTATTTGAGGAAATCGCAGTATCTGCCGGCGCCCGGGGGCATCAGATGATTCTCCCGCCGGAGCCCTTGGCCCGGTTCGTCCAGGCAGAGCTGCTGGACCTGACAGAAACCTAAGGAGGAACAAACATGCATTATACCTATAAAACCAGAGGAACCTGCTCCCAGGAGATCAGCTTTGATATCGAAGGCGGAAAGCTGAAAAACGTCCAGTTCCTGGGAGGCTGCAACGGCAATCTGAAGGGCATCGGAAAGCTGGTGGAGGGCATGGACGTGGACGAGGTGATCGACCGGGTTGAGGGCATTCGCTGCGGTATGAAGGCCACTTCCTGCCCGGATCAGCTGGCCACGGCGCTGAAGGCGGCCAAGGCCCAGGCTTAAGCAAAACTTCATGAGGCTGTCTCTCCGGCGTCCGCTGCCGCGGGACAGCCTCTCGCTGTCCCGCGGGAAAAAATTCAATTTTTTTATGAAACCGGCGCAACCTCGTTTCGTTTTTTCCGTCATAGTTTTTGAGCCTGCCGCAGCTGCTCTGCAAGTATTATTACGCGGCTGTGCTGAATAAAAGGAGGATATTATGAAAAAAACAATTGTATGCATTCTGGTTGTGACCATGCTCCTGGGCCTTGCGGCCTGCGGCACAAAACAGGAAACCGCCCGGTATGAGGGAACCATGACCGGCCTGCTTCAGGCCATTTACGAAAAGGTCTCCCCGGAGTTTGCCGTGATGGAGCCCACGGAAGTGGATTTGGCAGATTCCAACGCCCTCTCCTACTACACAGGCCTCACAGACGGTACACTCCTGACCGAGGCCGCCTTCAGTGAGCCCATGATGTCTTCTCAGGCCTACTCCCTGGTGGCCATGCGGGTCGCCGAGGGAGGCGACGCAAAGGCCGTTGCCCAGCAGGTTGTTGACGGCGTGGACGCCTCCAAGTGGATTTGCGTGACGGCGGATGACGTGCGGGCCGTGGTGTATGGAGACGTGGTGCTCCTTTTGATGGTCGGCTCCAGCCTGTCTGACACACTGGGGGATGGCCTGGTGTCCGCTTTCTCTGAGACCGTGGGCGGGGAGCCCGAGGCGACTCTGACAAAATAATAACACAACACTGCCGCCGCTGGCTCTTTTCCGGAGCCTGCGGCGGCGCAGGAGCTTTCCATGGTTTTTTCCAGTCTGATTTTCCTATATGCCTTTCTCCCGGCTGTGCTGTTGGTCTATTTTCTGGCTCCCGGCCGGGTTAAAAATACGGTGCTTCTGCTGTCCAGTCTGGTTTTCTATGCCTGGAGCGAGCTTCGCTATCTGCCCCTGATTCTCTGTACCATCGCCACAGGCTACGGTGCCGGCCTTGCCATTGGGCGGTTCCGTCGGCATGGGAAAGTCATTTTGGTGCTGGAAGCAGTGCTGTGCCTTGGCTCTCTGGGGCTGTTCAAATACGCGAATCTTCTCCTGGAGGCCCTGGGCGGCGTTTTCCGCCTGGAGCTTCCCCTGTGGCGCCTGGCCCTCCCTCTTGGCATCAGCTTTTACACCTTTCAGATTCTGAGCTACGCAGTGGATGTGTACCGGGACACGGTGGAGCCACAGAAAAATCCCATTGACTTTGGGGTATATGTGGTGTTCTTTCCCCAGCTCATTGCAGGGCCCATCGTCCGGTATCAGGAGCTGGCTCCCCAGTTAAAAAGCCGCCGCTCCACCCTGGATGGGGCATATGAGGGCGCGGTGCGCTTCCTCACCGGACTTGGAAAAAAGGTGCTTCTGGCCAACCCCCTGGGTGCCATTTGCAGCGCCTATGGGGAGAGCACGGCTCCCACGGTTTTGTTTTCCTGGCTGTCCGCCCTGGCCTTTACCCTGCAGATTTATTTTGACTTCTCCGGCTACAGTGATATGGCTGTGGGCCTGGGGCGGATTTTCGGATTTCAGCTGCCGGAGAATTTCCGCCATCCCTATATGTCCTCCTCCGTCACGGCCTTCTGGCGGCGGTGGCACATCACCCTGGGGGCCTGGTTCCGGGACTATGTGTATATTCCCATGGGCGGAAACCGGGTGAGCAAGGCCCGATGGATTCGGAACATTCTGGTGGTCTGGTGCCTCACCGGCCTGTGGCACGGCGCGGGATGGAACTTCCTTCTGTGGGGCCTCTTCTTTGCCCTGCTTCTTCTGGGTGAAAAGCTGTGGTATGGCAGCTTCCTGGAGCGGCACCGGGTGTTTGCCCACGGGTACGTCCTGCTGGCCCTGGTTCTGAGCTTTGTTATGTTTCAGGGGCCAACGGTGGAGCAGGCCCTTTCCAATTTGAAAGCCATGTTTTTCCTGGGGGAGCTTCCCCTCTGGAACCGGGAGAGCCTCTATTATCTCCGGGGAAGCCTGGTGCTTTTGCTCCTGGGGATAATGGGCGCAACGCCCCTCCCCTCCAGAGTGTACCGGCGGCTGGAGCCGGTTTTGTCCTGGGTGCAGCCTGTGGGGCTTGTGCTGCTTCTGCTTGTGTGCACCGCCTACCTGGTGGATGGGTCCTTCAATCCCTTCCTCTATTTCCGCTTTTAAGGAGGTCTGCCTGTGAAAAAGAAGCTCGTTACCCTGGTTCTTTTGGGCCTCCTTCTTCTGTCAGGGGGCCTCGGGATGCTCACCGGCCACCGGGAGCTCTCCCTGGGGGAGCGGCGGAAGCTGGCCCAGTGGCCAAAACTCACTGGAGCCGCCCTCCTCTCCGGCAGCTTTACAAGCAGCGCGGATAAGGCGGCGGCGGATCAATTTCCCTTCCGGGAGTTCTTCCGAAGGGGAAAGGCCCTCTATGTCACCTATGTCCTTGGCCAGCCGGACAACAATGGTATTTATGTAACGGACGACAGCGCCGCCAAGCTGGATTATCCCCTGTCTCAGTCCTCCCTCCGGCACGCCATTGACCGGATACAGAACATCGTAGACAACTACCTCTCCGGCACCCAGGTGCGCTGCTATTACAGCGTGATTCCGGACAAGAACTATTTCCTGGGGAATTCCCTGGGGTACCCGGTGATGGACTATGACCGCCTCCTGGACGAGCTGTCCAGGAGCCTCTCCATGACTTATCTGGATCTTTTTGAGACGCTGTCCCCAGAGGATTACTACCGCACGGACCCCCACTGGCGCCAGGAGTGCCTGGAGCCTGTGGCAAGCAGCCTTGCCCGGGGAATGGGTCTCCCCTTCTCCTCCGCCTTTGAAACCGTGACCCTGGGTCGCTTTTCCGGCGCTTATGCCGGACAGTCCGCCCTGCCTTTAGAGCCGGATTCCCTGTGCTATCTGGAAAATGAAACCCTGCGGGGCTGTACCGCCTACGATCCTGTCTCCGGCGATCCGGTTCCCATTTATGACCCGGACAAGCTGGACAGCCGGGACCCCTACGATCTGTTCCTGGGCGGGGCCCTCCCCCTTGTGGTGCTGGAAAATCCCAACGGCCCTGCCGGGCGGGAGCTGGTTCTCTTCCGGGACTCCTTTGGCAGCAGCCTGGCGCCCCTCCTGGCAGCCTCCTACAGCAAGATCACACTGGTGGATCTTCGCTATATGGATAGCTCGCTCCTGGGGGACTATGTGACCTTCTCCCATCAGGACGTGCTGTTTCTTTACAGCACACTGCTCCTGAACAGCAGCCAGTCCCTTCGATAAAATCGGCACATTACCTATTTACCCCCCGGCGTTTTGGTGATAAAATACAATGAGATTCATGCAAAGGAAGTGTATCATGAAGAAGCTGCAATTTACCGGGTCCCGGAAGAAATTCCTGGCTCTCTCCTTTTTAATTCCCTTCCTGGGCTACACCGCCGTCATGCTGGTCAGCGGCTACACCCCATTCGGAAGCTCTTCCATCCTTTACTCGGATATGTATCACCAATACTATCCCTTCTTCGTGGAATTCCGCCGGAGCCTCCGGAGCGGGGCGTCTTTGCTGTACAATTGGAATCTGGGCATGGGCATTGACTATCTGGCCCTTATCGCCTACTATCTGGCCTCTCCCCTGAACCTGCTGTCTGTCCTGGTGCCGGAGTCCATGCTCCTGGCTTACTTCTCCATGCTGGTTCCGGTGAAGCTGGGACTGGCCGGCCTGTTTTTTGGAATTTTTCTGAATCGGATGTTCCATCGGGAGGACTGGTCCATCCCTCTGTTCGGCGGATGCTACGCCCTGTGCGCCTGGGCCCTGGGGTACCAGTGGAACATCATGTGGCTGGACACCTTTGCCCTCCTGCCTCTGGTCATTCTGGGGATGATCTCCCTGCTTCGGAGCCGCCGCTTCGTGCTTTACACCGTCACGCTGTTTTTATCCGTGGCCAGCAACTATTATATCGGCCTGTTCACCTGCATCTTTGTGGCCCTGTGCTTTCTCTGCTATGAAATATCCTGCTGCCGCGGCTGGAAGCGGCTTCTGGCTGATCTGGGGCTTATGGCGCTGTTCTCCGGCATTGCCATCGCCATGACCGCGTTTTTGGAGTGGCCGGCCTTTGTGGCCCTGGGAACCACCAACTCCAGCGTAAACCAGTTCCCCACCGGCTTCAAGCTGAATATCGCCCATGAGAATACCTGGAAGGGTTTGCTGGACGCCATGCGGCAGGTGGCGGGCAACACCGCCGGCGGCCTCAGTCCCTCCTTCAAGGAAGGCCTTCCCAACCTGTACTGCGGCATTCTCTCCCTGATGCTGATGGTTCAGTTTTTTGCCACAAAGAAGTTTAAGCTCCGGGAAAAGCTGTGCAATTTGTTCCTGCTGCTGTTTTTCATGCTGAGCTTTATTATCCGCCAGCTGGACTATATCTGGCACGGCTTCCACTTCACCAACATGATCCCTTACCGGTTCAGCTTCCTGTTCTCCTTCGTGGTGCTGGTGATGGCTTACCGGGCCTATCTTCTGGTGGAGACCTGCAAGCCCTGGAAGGCCGTGCTCTCCGGGCTGGTGTTTCTCGGCCTGGCTGCCTGCTCAGACAGCCGGACGGACCCTGTTTTCCTGATCTATAACCTGGTGTTTCTCCTGATCTATCTGACCATTCTCCTTGCCAGAAAGCGCCCCGGAAAGCAGACCATCGAGCTGGAGGATGGCCCCACCACCGTGGTGATTCCCCTGACCCAGGAGCAGACCCTTTGGAACAAGCGGCTCTCCTGGCTGCTCCTGGCTGCCATGGGGCTGGAGCTGGTGTGTGGCATTGTAAACTTCGGCGTGAACTTCGGGGGCACCGGAGTCTCCAACTACCCCAAGGGAACCCAGGATACCGCCGATGTAATCTCCTATATGAAAGAGCTGGAGGCCGGTAACTCCGACTATTACCGGACGGAGTTCACCCACACCCAGACCCTCAACGACGATGCGCTCAACGGGGTCAGCGGCATTACCATCTTCTCCTCCTCCGTCAACGTCCGGGTCACCAACTTCATGGTCGCCCTGGGCTTCGGCGCCAAGCCCAGCTACAACCGGTATGCCTTTGAGGAGGCCTCCCCGGTTTCCAATCTGTTTCTGAACCTCAAGTACCTGATCTGCCGGGACGGAAAGGTGCTGGACAACAACCTCTTCTCCACCGTTTACAACATGGGCCCTGTCTATCTCCTGGAAAACAACGCGTACCTGCCCCTGGGCTTCCTTACGAATCCGGCTCTGGGAGAGCTCCGGGTGGACGACCTGGACGCGGGCTCTTTCCGGTTCCAGAACAAGCTGTTCTCCGCCGCCACCGGAATCGATGCGCCGGTGTATAGGGAGGTATCTGCCTATACCATGTCCTCCGATGACATCACCGTAAACCAGCGGGGCTCCGGCGGCTACTGCACCTATACCTCCGGGGACGCAGCCGGCGATGTGGCCGTCTCCTTCCAGGTGGAATCCGACGGGTTTGTGTGCCTGGATCTGTCCGTCAGCAAGAAGAACAGCATTACGGTCTACAAAAACGACGTGGAGGTATTCTCGGAATCTCTGGGCCTGGATCAGATGCTGGCCGTTGGCAGCTGCCAGGCTGGCGATCAGATTGAGGTGGACTTTGACTGCAAGGCCGGCGAGGATGGGCGAATTGAGATGACCGCCGCAATTTTGGACGAGGCTCTGTATCTCCAGGGCGTGGAAACCCTGGGTCGATCCACCCTGTCCCAAGAGCGCCGCACGGGCACCGGAATTACCGGCACCATCACCGCCCGGGAGGACGGACTGCTGTATACCTCCATCCCCAATGACGGGAACTGGAGCGTCACCGTTGACGGCCAGGAGGCGGAGCTGGTGGAGATTCTCGGGGCCATGTCCGGCGTCTATCTCACCCAGGGAACTCACACCGTCTCCTTCACCTACCACAACAGGGCATTTTACCAGGGACTGACGGTCTCCTGCGCCGCCCTTTTCCTCCTTCTTGCCCTGACTGCTCTGGTCTATCTCAGGCGGAAGGGGAAGCATCAGAAGAACCCTCTGTAAAAAAACGCAAAAGATGGCACTCCCCTTGCGAAGCCAGTTTTTCAGGCTTTGCAAGGGGAGTGATTCTTATTCTCAATAGTCCTGTACGTCGAATTTCCGGTCTTTGAAATAGAAATCCCGGTCCGCCTCCGTGATAGACCGGAGGACACGGCAGGGATTGCCCGCCGCAATCACATTGTCCGGGATATCCCTGGTGACCACGCTGCCTGCGCCGATGACGGTGTTGTTTCCGATGGTCACACCGGGCAGGATCACCGAATTGCCCCCAATCCAGACATTGTCTCCAATGGTTACGGGAATGCCGTACTCATAGCCGGAGTTTCTGCTCTCAGGATGAACCGGATGACCTGCGGTGTAGATGGCCACATTGGGCGCGCACATGACGTTTGCGCCAATGGTGACTTTCCCAACGTCCAGGATGGTCAGATTGTAGTTGGCGTAAAAATGCTCCCCCAGCTCAATGTTCCAGCCGTAATCACAGTGAAAGGGCTGCTCAATCCAGAGCCGCTGGCCGGTTTTGCCCAAGAGGCTCTTCAAAAGGGCCCGGGCCTTCTCCATTTCCCGGGGGGCAAGATGGTTGTACTCGTACAGCAGCTCTTTACAGGCCAGCCTAGATTCCGGAAGTCCATCCAAACCAGCCTTGTACGGAAGACCCGCACACATCCGTTCTTTTTGATTCATCATTCCACTCCTGTTTGTTTTTCAGCAGCCCAGCATCTCTCCGGCGCTTTTTAAGGTGGTCTCCGTGATGGATGCGCCGCCGATGATTCGGGCCAGTTCCAGCTTCCTGCCCTCCCGGTCCAGGGGGGTTACAGTGGTATAGGTACGCCCATCCCGTTCGCCCTTGGCAATCAGGAGATGGGTATCCGCCAGGGCCGCAATCTGGGGCAGGTGGGTGACACACAGAACCTGCTTGTTCCGTGCCACAGAGCGGAGCTTCTCCGCCACCTTCTGGGCAGCCCGGCCGGATACGCCGGTGTCCACCTCATCGAAAATCAACGTAGCCACCTGATCCTGCTGGGCCAGTACATTTTTCAGGGCCAGCATAATTCTGGCCAGCTCGCCGCCAGAGGCCACCTTGTTCATGGGCTTCAAGGCCTCGCCTATGTTGGCGGACATATAAAAGGCAACGGCGTCCGCGCCGGTGGGCGTCAGCTCCGTCTCCGTAAAGGCACACTGGAACTGAACTCTCGGCATATCCAGCTGCCGCAGCTCCTCAAGAATCTGCTGGGCCAGACGCCGGGCGCCCTCCTGCCGGGCAGCGCGCAGAGCTCTGGCAGCAGCCCAAGCCTCTGCCTCCGCCGTCTTCAGCTTGCCCTTCAGCCGCAGAATCTCATCGTCGGCAAATTCAATCTCATCCAGCTCCTTCTGCGCCTTGGCAAGATAGGTCAGAATATCCTGGCAGGTTGCACCGTACTTCCTCCGGAGCCGGTGGATGACGTCCAGCCGGGACTCAATCGC
Source organism: Clostridiales bacterium (assembly GCA_022781505.1). Classification (GTDB taxonomy): domain Bacteria; phylum Bacillota; class Clostridia; order Oscillospirales; family Oscillospiraceae; genus Faecousia. Next base: position 16,331 of record JALETK010000175.1, read on the forward strand.
CTCCAGCTCGTCGCCGGAGTAGGCAAAATCCGCCCGCCTGTCCCGCAGCTCCTCGGCCACATCCTGAACCTGGTACATGAGATCCGCCACCCTGGCGTGAAGCGCCTCCAGGCTGTCGTCATACCGCCCCAGCTTGGCAAGGGCGCGCTCCGCCTGGGTCAGCAAGGCGGCTGCCCCATCAGAGTCCTCATCGCCGTAGAGCCCGGCCACGGCGGCGTCCAGACCGTCAGAAAGCTTCTCGGCGTTTTGCAGGAGCTTCCTTCTGGCCTCCAGGGTCTCATCCTCCCCGGCCTGGAGCTTTGCTCTGGAGATTTCGTCAATCTGAAACTTCAGGGATTCCATCCGCCGCAGCTTCTCCCCCTCATCCATGGAGAGCCGCTGAATCTCCCGGCGGAGGGTGGACACAGCCTCGTATTTTTCGGTATAAGCCGCCTGCAGGGCCTCGTCACCGGCAAAGGCGTCCAGATAAAGGAGGTGATATCCCTCGTCAAAGAGCTGCTGGGAATCCCGCTGGCCGTGAATGTTGATGAGCTGCAGGCCAAGCTTTCGCAAAATGGACACGGAAACCAACTGCCCGTTTACCCGGCAGACATTCTTCCCGTCCAGATAAATCTCCCGCTGGATCAGTGTCTCCTCCTCATAGGCCACGCCGTTTTCCCGAAACCAGGGCAGCTCCGGCACCTGCCGGAACAGAGCGCGAACGGAGGCCTTGGAGGCGCCGGTGCGGATCATGTCCCGATAGGCCCGCTCTCCCAGAATTGCGGAGATGGCGTCAATGACAATGGATTTACCGGCACCGGTTTCACCGGTCAGGACATTGAAGCCCCGGTCAAATACAATATCCGCCTGCTCAATGACGGCAATATTCTCAATATGCAAAACGGAAAGCACAAAGAAACCCTCCCTACTGCTCCCCGGCGTCCGCCCCAGGCCCGTCGTTCAGATCCCCGGCCGACTGGAAGAGCTGCGACTCCACGGCGTCCGGCGGTACATCCTCCGACGCCTCTTCCGGCTCCTCCTCTTCCCGAGAACGGGTCATTCTGAAGAGCTGAACGAGGGCAATGACGCAGGCCAGAACGAAGCAGATGACTGCAGCGCCGGATACCACCAGCGGCACATTCCAGAATCCATCCAGAATCGCAACCACCAGATTCAGGATTCCTGCGCTCAGCAGAAGACTGACCTGCTTCTGACCCAGGTAAATGAGACAAGCCAGCCGCTCATCCACCCGGCCTCTCTTTTCCTCCCCTTTTACAACCTGGTCAAAGGCCAGGAGTGCAGCGGCGGACAGGAGAAGCAGGACACTGAAGGTTATGGCCTTATTTATGGGATCTGCCCGGGAGAGCAAAAATACAACGATACACACCAGCTGGGCCACAACCGTAACCAGATATGCACCGGCAGTCCAGAGGATTTTTTTCATGGTCACTCGCTCCTCAGCTCAGTAAGCTTTTGATTTCTCCGCAGAAAGCCGCCGCGGAGTTATTGTCCCGCATTACAATGAAAACCGTATCGTCGCCGGCAAGGGTGCCGACCACCACGGACATGGCCATGGCATCCACGGCGGAGGCGGCGGCAGAGGCAAGGCCGGGCATGGTTTTCAGAACAATAATGTTCTGCGCATAGTCATAGCTGATGATGCACTCCCGAAAGATGGTATTCAGCCGGGCGGAGAAGGTTCCGGCGTTTTCCTTTGCCGCGGAGGTATACCGGTAGGTGCCGAAGGAGGTGAGCTCTTTCACCACCCGCAGCTCCTTGATGTCCCGGGAAATGGTGGCCTGGGTGCTGTAAAAGCCGGCCTCCTGGAGGGCACTCAGCAGCTGTTCCTGGGTTTCAATGTCTTTTGTGGAGATGATCTCCATAATCTTTGCCTGTCTCTGTGTTTTCATGGATGCCCTCCTTTAAACGTTTCTGAACTTACTTCCCACAATGTCATAAAAGCTCCGGTTCTTGAGACGAACCAGCTTTGTCTCATAGCTGGATCTGGTCACCCGCACCACGTCTCCGGTGCCCAGCCGCAGGGCACGTCCACCGTCCACGGATAAAAACGCGTTCCGCTTCCCGGAGCGTTCCAGCCGAACCGTGATGGTTCTCTGGTCGGAGGCCACAATAGGCCTGCTCTGAACGTCATGGGCGCAGATGGGGGTAATCAGGATCACCCGGGCCTCCGGCTCCACAATGGGCCCGCCTGCCGACAGGCTGTAGGCGGTGGAACCGGTGGGCGTGCCGATAATCACACCGTCGCCTCCCAGCTCCATGGCCTCCACATCATCACAGAACACCGAAAGGCGAACCACTCTGGCCACGGCGCCCTTGGTAATTACCACATCGTTGAGACAGACGTCCTTCTGAATCACCGTCCCGTCCCGGCTCACCGTGACGTCCAGCATCTTCCTCCGCTCAATTTCAAACTCGCCCTGGGCGATTTTCCGCAGAAGCGGAAGCTCTGAGCTCTCCAGCTCCGCGATAAAGCCCATGGTGCCGATGTTCACACCCAAAATGGGGATTCCGGCCCGGGTGGCCGCCTTGGAGGCGTGAAGAATGGTGCCGTCCCCCCCAAAGCAAATCAGCATGTCCGCCTGGGGAAGCTCCTTTTCCAGATTGCAGAAGTTCAGATTCTTGGGAAGCTCAAAGTTCTTGTCCACATCAAAGGGCAGACACAGCCGAACCTCCATCCCGCACTCCTGCAGATAGCCAATGGCGGCCTGGGCATATTTAAAGCTCTTATCCCGGTAGGGATTTGGGGTTAAGATGACTCTTTTCATAGATCAGCCTCCCAATGCATCGTGGGCGGAGGCCACAATCGCAGCCGTGTCCGGTTCCATACCCTGGCCGGGAACCCGGGTCAGATGCCCAAGGAATTCAATGTTTCCCTCCGGCCCCTTGACAGGAGAATAGGTGAGGCCCAGAATGGTAAAGTTCAAAGAACCGGCCAGCTCTACAAAGGCGTCCAGCACCTGCCGGTGCACAGCCGGGTCCCGAACCACGCCCTTTTTCCCCACCAGATCCTTCCCTGCCTCAAACTGGGGCTTAATCAGGCACAGCACCTGACCTGTGGGCTTCAGCAGCTCCCGGATGGCGGGAAGGACAATTTTCAGAGAAATAAAGGATACATCCACCACGGAGAGATCCAAAGGCTCCCCCAGATCCTCCGGGGTCACATAACGGATGTTGGTGCGCTCCATGGTGACCACCCTGGGGTCAGAACGAATGGACCAGGCCAACTGCCCGTAGCCCACGTCAATGGCGAAAACCTTCTTCGCCCCATGCTGCAGCAGACAATCTGTAAATCCGCCGGTGGACGCACCGGAATCGCTGCACACATACCCCATGGGGTTCACCCCAAAGTCCCGCAGGGCCTTCTCCAGCTTCAGACCGCCCCGGCTCACATAGGGGCAAGCGCTGCCACGAACCTCAAGCTGCGCCGTATCGGGAAAGGGAGCGCCAGGCTTGTCCGCCTTCTGGCCGTCCACATAAACATTTCCGCTCATAATGAGAGCCTGGGCCTTGGTTCGGTTTTCCGCCAGCCCCTGCTCCGTCAGAAGCAGATCCAGACGTTTTTTATTTTTCACGGCGCACAACCTCCTCCGCCCGCCGGACAATGGACTCCGGGTCCAGATTCAAATGGTGATACAGCTCCTTCACACTGCCATGGGTCACAAAGCGGTCTCCAATGTTCTGGCCGCCATAGACCACGGGAATTCCCCGCTGACTGAGCTTTTCAATGAGCTCGTAGCCCACGCTTCCAACACCCTCGGCCTCCTCCACCACGAGAAGCCGTCCGGTTTTCCGAACGGAGGCGGAAATCGCCTCCATATCCAGGGGCTTAATGGTGCGCAGCCGCAAAACCTCTGCCGCAATTCCCCTGCCTGCCAGGATGTCCGCAGCCTCGATCACCTGGTTGATCATGGTGCCGTAGGTGACAATGGTAATGTCCCTGCCCACCCGGAACAGGGTCTCCCGCCCGGCGGTGAGGAACTTTCCGTCTCCGCCTCTGGGATAGCGAATGGCCACGGGGCCGTCATATTTCTGCACGGCCCAGATCAACATCTCCCGGAGCTCTGACCGGCAGCCGGGGCACAGAATGGTCAGTCCCGGAACCTGGCGCAAATAGCCCACGTCAAAAATCCCGTGGTGGGTCTCGCCGTCCTCGCCCACGAGGCCCGCCCGGTCCACGGCAAAAATCACATGCAGGTGCAGCATGGCCACATCCTGGAGAATCATGTCGTAGGATCGCTGCAGGAAAGTGGAGTAAATGGCTACAACGGGAATCATGCCGGCCTTTGCAAGTCCGCCGGCCATGGAAACGGCGTGCCCCTCGGCAATTCCCACGTCAAAGGTTCTTTTGGGGTAGGCCTTTCCGAAGGCGGACAGGCCGGTGCCGGAGGGCATTGCGGCGGTGATGGCGCACAGCCGGGGTTCCACCCGGCCCAGCTTCAGCATGGTGTCCCCAAAGGTATCTGAAAAGGTGACGCATCCGGCGAAGAGCACTTCCCCCGTCTCCGGGTTAAAGGGCCCAATGCCGTGGAACTTGCTGGGATTCTCCTCCGCAGGCCCATAGCCCTTGCCCTTTTTCGTAATGACATGGAATAAAACCGGGCAGTTCAGTTCCCTTGCCTCCTTCAGAAGGTAAATCATCCGGGACAGATCGTGCCCGTCCACGGGACCGATATAGGTAAAGCCCATGTCCTCAAAAATGGTGGTGTCCAGCAGCCGGTCCTTTACCCAGGATTTCAGCCCATGGGCCACCCGGTAAACATATTTCCCCCCGGGCAGCTTTTTCGTGGCTGCGCGGAAGGCCCGCTTAATGCCAAAATAGCCCGGCCTGGTTCTGATCCTGGACAGGTGATGGGCGACACCGCCCACATTGTGGGCAATGGACATATTGTTATCATTTAAAATGACGATCAGGGGCTCGTGGCTGGCGCCTGCGTCGTTGAGGCCCTCATAGGCAAGGCCACCGGTGGTGGCACCGTCTCCAATAAGGGCGATGACAGAATAGTCCTGCCTCTGCAGGCTCCTGGCTCTGGCCATACCCAGCGCCACAGACACGGAGTTGGAGGCATGACCTGCCACAAAGGCGTCGGTGACGCTCTCAGAGGGTTTGGGAAAGCCTGCAATACCGCCAAAACACCGCAGAGAAGAAAATTGATCTCTGCGGTCGGTCAAGATTTTATGCACATAGGATTGATGGCCCACATCAAAAACCAGCCGGTCGGTCCTTGTATCAAAAACAGTCTCCAAAGCCACGGACAGCTCCACGAGGCCAAGATTAGACGCCAGATGGCCACCGGTTTGGGCAATGTGAGACACAAGGAATTGCCGCAGCTCCAGGCAGAGCTGCTGCTGCTCCGCCTTGCTGAGGCGGACCAGATCCTCGTGGCCCCGGATATTTTCCAGTATACTCAATCTATCCACAACCTGCCTATTATTTTTTTCTTTGCCTCTTTGGCAGAAGGATTCCGGGAATGCACTTGAGCCAATGAATCAGCTTTCCCGCTGTAAACACAATGGATGTACACGACCGCATGGCAACGGCCTTTCCCACGGCCTTGCCGCCTACCGTAAGCCCGGCAACCAGGGCGGACAGCATCAGGCTGGCCACCTGCTCCGGCAGCCACTGAAACACAACAAGAACCTGGGCAGCGATGGTAGCGGCCGCCGTGCCGGAGACAACGCCACAGATATCTCCGATCACATCATTGCAGATAGAGGCCACCTTATCGGCATTCCGAAGCAGCTTGATGCACTCAGACGCCCCGGGCACCTTCTTGGCGGCCATGGAGTGAAAGGGCTTTTCTTCCGCAGTGGTCACGGCGACGCCAACCACGTCAAAGATAATACCCAGCATGACAATCAGCAGCAGAATCACAAAGGCCACAAAAATGCCGGAGGACTGCATCAGGGATGACGAGGTAAAGGAAATGGTACCGGAGATGAAAATGGTCACAAAAAAGATGGTGACGGCCCAACGGGCATTGGATTTTTTCCCCTTTTTTTCCTGTTTACTGGGAGGCCGGTCCGGTTTAGACACGAAAGGACACCTTCTTAAATAAAAATGAAACGGCGGCAGACGAGATAAACCTTGCGGCTTAGGTCGGGTTGGATTTCCCCACCAGGAACCCCCCGTTGCCGAAGGGGCGGTTTCCCTTTAATCCCAGCCTCCAAACGTTGCCGGTTTGGCTACCCGATTGCCACTTAGTCCGCACTGCAATCCCTCGTCTGCCGAATACAGCCTAGGTGTTTTCCACCACAGTCCAATCCAACTCTTAGCCTCTTTTGCAGGTATGGTTTCCGGGGCAATAGCGGCTTCGCCCTTGGCCACGAGCAAAGCGCTTGTTTCCCCTTTCCCACATATCCACGCAAGGCAGGCTACACTGCACACAGCGCATAAACTGCACCGCATTGCAGGTTCATACCTGTTTCGTACGCGATCTTCGGAAACCAAAGGTACGCAACAGCCGTCGCACAATAACAGGTCTCCACGGAAGCCGGGTCGGATATTCCATGCCATTGAAATGCGCCCGGGATCCTTAACCCCCAGCACCCACCCTAAACTGGGCGTAAAAAGCAGGCACCAGGGACTTCATCGATATGCCCTTCAAAGGATTTTTAGGCCCTTCCTGGGAGTTGGCCGTTCTGACTAGGATACTGCGCCGTCCGGATCATTATAACACAGGCTACATGAATATACAAGCGGTTATACAAAAAATATGGATGACGAAATTATGAATTTTTTTGCGGGTTACCGGAAAATGAAAATACCTCCGTCGACTGTGTGTCGACAGGGGTTTGTACTAAGTACGTTATCATGCTGCCATCTGAGAATTTTAGCTCCATACATCAGTTATGCGTATCATTATCATGATATAATAATGTTTTCATGGTCTGTCCTCCAAATATCATAATAATCATAATGAGCAAAAAATTCCGTCTGACTTCCTGTTAGAAATCAGACGGGATTTTCCGTATACACCCGAATACCCATTTTCCGTCAGGCAAATATTTCACTGGTATCTTTCAAAGCTTTATTTTGAAAACCGGGCTGGCGGCGAAGCTTTTTCTTCAGCAACTGTTGTGCAATCTCAACAAAAGCTGAGTCTTTGAATTATGCATTGTTACAAAATATTACTTTTTCTACCTGAAGCGATTGACACCGGGGAAAGATCATGTTATTATTTTTGCATGAAATGTTGGAATGTTACCGGTAAAGCGGGCTTAACCAACTCTATTCGGTATCTCTTTGTTGTAGTTGGGGTATTGGATGGAGCTGGTTATTTTTATCGGAAGAAGTGAGTGTGCCGTGCGGATTAAGAAAGTAATCAATAATAACATCCTGTGTGTCATTGATGAAACGGGCAACGAATCCATTGTCACCGGCAGAGGGATCGGCTTCCAACGTCATCGGGGCGAGATCATCGATGAGGCCCTGGTTGAGCAAACCTACCGTATGGAGGAAAAGACGGAGCAGCGAAAGCTCCGGGAGCTGGTGGAGAAAATCCCCATTGAGCACCTGCGCCTGACCGAGGAGCTGATTGCCGGAATCCGGCAGAGCATTCCGCAGAAGCTCAATGAGTCCCTGCTCATCACCCTGGCGGATCACATCAGCTTTGCCATTAAGCGCAAGACCGACGGGATCGAGTTCAGCAATCCTCTGAAGGGGGCCATCATGTGCTATTACCCGGCGGAGTACCGCCAGGGCCAGATTTGCCTCCAGGCCATCCGGCAGAAGCTGCATGTGGATCTCCATGAGGATGAGGCCGCCTTCATTGCCCTGCACATTGTCAACGCGGAGCTGAATACCAACATGAGCGAGATGTACGACATCACGAAGCTCATCGAGGGTACCATCTCCGTGGTCGAATACTTCTACCAAAAGGAGCTTGACCGGGATTCTCTGGATTTCAGCCGCTTTGTGGTGCACCTGCGGTACTTCGCCCAGCGTCTGTTCCAGGGAAAGCTGATGGAGGACAAGCCTGGTGAGGAGGACATCCTGTTCCGGCAGCTCATTATGAAAAACTGCGGGCAGCACTACAAATGTGCCCAGTGCATTGCGGACTATATCAAAAATACCTACCACAAAGAGCTTCCTCAGGAAGAGCTGACCTATTTGACCATCCATTTGAAGCGGATCAATCCCGGCAGTGACCATTAGAATATCTATCCTCCGTCAATGGGCGGAGCATGGGATAGTTACCACCTCTGTGGGCTAAACCCATAACCAACGGGCAAGTAACGTTCTGTCCGCTGGTTATGGGTTTTTATATTTTGAGCAGGGGCTGCGGCAGGTGCGCAGCTGGCGCAGTCCCGCTCGCCAATTCATCTTTTTGGGAGGTACTCATGAAAGACAAAATTTTCGGCGTTTTGCAGCGTGTCGGCCGCTCCTTTATGCTGTCCATCGCGCTGCTCCCGGTGGCCGGTCTGCTGCTGGGCATCGGCAGCTCCTTTACCAACGCCACCATGCTGGAGGCCTATGGCCTCACCGGCATCATCTACCCCGGCAGCTTCCTGTACACCGTCCTGGACATTATGAACCAGTGCGGCAGCGCCGTGTTCAACAATCTGGCCCTGCTCTTTGCCATGGGCGTGGCCATCGGCATGGCAAAGAAGGAGAAGGAAGTGGCGGCGCTGTCCGGCGCCATCGCATACCTGGTGATGAACACTGCTATCAGTGCCATGATCAACGCCGCAGGCGGCGTGGAGGCCATGGCTCCCAACTCCACCACCAGCACCCTGGGCATCACCACCCTGCAGATGGGCGTCTTTGGCGGCATCATTGTAGGCCTTGGTGTGGCGGCTCTGCACAACCGGTTCTATAAGATCCGGCTGCCTCAGGTGCTCTCCTTCTTCGGCGGCACCCGGTTCGTTCCCATCATCAGCACGGCGGTCTATCTGGTCGTGGGAATCGCCATGTTCTATGTGTGGCCCGTGGTTCAGAGCGGCATCTCCAAGCTGGGCACTCTGGTGGTAAACTCCGGCTATGCAGGTACCTGGATTTACGGCATCATTGAGCGGGCCCTGATTCCCTTCGGCCTGCACCATGTGTTCTACATGCCCTTCTGGCAGACTGCCCTGGGCGGCTCGGCTGTGATTGACGGTGTCGTGGTGCAGGGCGCTCAGAACATCTTCTTTGCTGAGCTGGCCTCCAAGAGCACAGAGGTGTTCTCCGTCTCCGCCACCCGGTTCATGTCCGGCAAGTTCCCCTTCATGATTTTCGGCCTTGTTGGCGCGTCTCTGGCTATGTATCGCTGCGCCCGTCCCGAGAAGCGGAAGATCGTGGGCGGCCTGCTCCTCTCCGCTGCTCTCACCTCCATGCTCACCGGCATCACCGAGCCTCTGGAGTTCACCTTCCTGTTTGTCGCTCCCGTCATGTATGTGGTGCACTGCGTTTACGCCGGTCTGTCCTACATGCTGATGCACATTCTGAATGTGGGCGTCGGCATGACCTTCTCCGGCGGCATCATTGACCTGACCCTCTTCGGCATCCTCCAGGGCAACGAGAAAACCCATTGGATTTGGATTGTGGTTGTGGGCATTGTGTACTTCTTCCTGTATTACTTCACCTTCTCCCTCATGATCCGGAAGATGAACCTGAAGACCCCGGGCCGGGAGGACGATGACCAGGAGACCAAGCTCTACACCCGCTCTGACTTCAAATCCAAAACCGGCATCGGGCCCGACGGCTCCTCCCCCGCCAAGACCAGCTCCGACCCCGTCTCCGCCATGATTCTGCAGGGCCTGGGCGGCAAGAAGAATCTCTCCGATGTGGACTGCTGCGCCACCCGTCTCCGGGTTACAGTGATTGACTCGGATAAGGTCTCCGACCAGATCCTGAAGGCCTCCGGCGCCTCCGGCGTCATTCACAAGGGCAACGGCATTCAGGTGATCTACGGCCCCCAGGTTGCGGTGATCAAGTCCAATCTGGTGGATTTCATGGAGACGCCCGAAGCCGACAACCTGGGCGACGCTCCCATTGCCGCGCCCGCCCCCGCAGCCGCGGCAGAGCCTGCGAAGACCGGGAAATGCGCCGTTCTGGGCGCGCACATGAGCGGCACCGTGGTGCCCTTGGCTGAGGTGGCCGACGAGGCCTTCGCCTCCGGGGCCATGGGAGAGGGCGTTGCCATCGAGCCCGGCGAGGGCAAGCTGTACGCTCCCGCGGACGGTGTGATCGAAACCGTCTTTGAAACCAAGCACGCGGTGGCCATGACCACAGACGAGGGCGTGGAGCTGCTGATGCACATCGGCATCGACACCGTCAAGCTGGGCGGAAAATACTTTGAAGCCCATGTGGCCGCCGAGCAGAAGGTGCAAAAGGGCGATCTTCTGATCTCCTTTGACAAGAAGGCCATTCAGGCTGAGGGCTATCCCCTGACCACCCCCATGATCGTGTGCAATACCGACGATTATTCTGCCGTTCAGGTTCTGGCTTCCGGTGCCGTCAAGCCCGGCGCGGATCTGCTGGAGGTTCAGGGTTAATTCATACGCCATTTCTCAATCTACATTAAAAATATACGGAGGTAACATTATGAAACAGTTTGCATACACCATTCAGGATCCCCTGGGCATCCACGCCCGTCCCGCCGGTCTTCTGACCAAGGAGGCAAAGAAGTACGCCTCCCTTTGCACCATCACCAAAAACGGCGTCACCGTCAAGGCCGGTCAGCTTATGAAGCTCATGAGCCTGGGCGTGAAGCAGGGCGACACGGTCACCGTCACCGCAGAGGGCGAGGATGAGGATACCGCCATCGCCGGTCTGAAGGCCTTCTTCGAAGCCAACCTGTAACATCCACCGGGGGAAGCGTCAGTATTGCGGCCTGCGCATACTGGCGCTTCCCACCTATGCAAAGGAGGAAGATTTCATGATTACCATTCAAGGAAAAGGCGTCTCCAAGGGCATTGCCAAGGGCCCCATTTACTTCTTCCGCAGTCCGGATGCATCCGTCACAAAAAAGACTGTCGCCGATGTGGCAGGGGAAAAGGCCCGTTTGGCTGCGGCTCAGGCCGCTTCCATTGCCCAGCTGAACGACCTGGCAGAGAAGTGCCAGAAGGACGCCGGCGAAGACATGGCGATGCTCTTTGAAACCCACGCCATGTTTGTGGAGGATGAGGATTTCGTCCAGAGCATAATGGACATTCTGGAGGAGGAGTCCTGCAACGCGGAGTACGCGGTGGATGAGGCCGGTAAGCAGTTTTCCGCCATGTTTGCCGCAATGGATGACGCTTACATGCAGGCCAGAGCCGCCGACATCAAGGACGTGGCCCGCCGGATTCTGGACAACCTGACCGGCGCCGCCGCAGGCGGCATCGATTCGGAGGAACCGGTTCTGCTGGCGGCGGATGACCTGGCTCCCTCGGAGACCCTGCAGCTGGACAAGTCCAAAATTCTGGGCTTTGTGACCCGGGGCGGCTCCGGGAACTCCCACACCGCCATTCTTGCCCGGACCATGGGAATTCCCGCCATCTGCAGTGCGGGAGAGGCGCTGCTGGAGAGCTATCAGGGCCGCATGAGCTACATCGATGGAGAGACGGGCCAGCTGATCATTGACCCGGACCCCATCACCCTGGCCGCGCTGAAGGAGAAGTTTGAAAAGCAGGCGGAGCTGAAGACCCTCCTGGAGACCATGAAGGGACAGGAGGATGTGACCCTGGACGGCAAGAAAATCATGCTCTATTGCAACATCGGCTCTCCCGAGGATGTTACGGCGGTTTTGAACAACGACGGTCAGGGCATCGGCCTCTTCCGGTCTGAATTCCTGTACCTGAGAGCCTCTGACTATCCCACGGAGGACGAGCAGTTTGAGGCCTACCGCACGGTGGCCGCTGCCATGAACGGCAAGCGGGTGGTCATTCGCACCCTGGACATCGGCGCGGACAAGCAGGTGGACTATTTCAACATGAAGAAGGAAGAAAACCCCGCCCTGGGCGTCCGGGCCATCCGGATTTGTCTGAACCGCCCGGAGGTGTTCCGCACCCAGCTCCGGGCTCTGTACCGGGCGTCGGTCTACGGAAAAATCGCCATCATGTTCCCCATGATTACCTCCGTTTGGGAGGTGAAGGAGTGCCGCCGCGCCTGCAAGAGCGTCATGAAGGAGCTGGATGCGGAGGGCATTCCCTACGATCCCGACACGGAGATTGGCATCATGATCGAAACCCCTGCCTCCGTGCTGGTCGCCCCGGAGCTGGCGGAGCTGGTGGACTTCTTCTCCGTGGGTACCAACGACCTGACCCAGTACACCCTGGCCTGTGACCGTCAGGCCAACGACCTGGGCAAGTTCTTCGATCCCCACCATCCCGCCGTTCTCCGCGCTCTGAAAATGGCCGCCGACGCGGCGCACAAAGCGGGCATCTGGATTGGCATCTGCGGCGAGCTGGGCGCCGACCTCACCATGCTGCCCACCTTCCTGGCCATCGGCATTGACGAGCTCTCCGTCTCCCCTGCCTCGGTGCTCCCCCTGCGCGCCGCCATCCGCCAGAGCATCGCAAAGACCTGCACCCTGGAAAAGCTGGAGTGCTGAGTCGGCTTTTTCCGCAGTACGGAATTATTCCCCGCTGATGTATTGACTTCAGCCTGAAATTATGGTAGAATCTGTTGGAAATCTTCAGTGGAGGTTACTGCTATGGAACATATTAAGACCATCGAGACCCGTGACCTGTGCGAAAGCGCAAAGAACGGCGGCTGCGGCGAGTGCCAGACCTCTTGCCAGTCCGCCTGCAAGACCAGCTGCGGTATTGCGAACCAGCAGTGCGAAAGCGCCAAGGAGAGCAAGTAATTGCACGGTAACCAAAATGCCGCCTCACCGGGCGGCATTTTTTATACAACCCTTTTAAGGAGACAGAAAACATGATCCATCAATACAAACTGGGCGGCTATAACATCGTGCTGGACGTCTGCTCTGGCTCCGTGCATGTGGTGGACGACGTGGCCTATGACATCATTGCCATGTTTGAGGAAGCCGGCCGGGAGACCATTCTCGCCGCCATAGCGGAGAAATACGCCGGCCGGGCCGGTGTCACCCTCAAGGACTTAGCCGAATGCTATGACCAGGTCTGCGCCCTCCGGGACGCCGGAAAGCTCTTCGCACCGGACACCTTCGCTCCCATGGCCGGCAAGCTGAAGCAGAAGTCCGCCGGTGTGGTGAAGGCCCTCTGCCTCCATGTGGCCCACACCTGCAATCTGAACTGCTCCTACTGCTTCGCCAGCCAGGGCAAGTACCACGGAGACCGGGCGGTTATGAGCTACGAGGTAGGCAAGCAGGCCCTGGATTTCCTGGTGGCCAACTCCGGCAGCCGCCGGAACCTGGAGGTGGACTTCTTCGGCGGGGAGCCTCTTATGAACTTTGACGTGGTAAAGCGTCTGGTGGCCTACGCCCGGAGCATTGAAAAGGCCCACAACAAGAACTTCCGCTTCACCCTCACCACCAACGGAATGCTCATTGACGAGGATGTGATTGATTTTGCCAACCGGGAGATGAGCAATGTGGTGCTCAGCCTGGACGGGCGCAAGGAGATTCACGACCGGTACCGGGTGGATTACGCCGGAAAGGGCAGCTGGGACAGAATCGTGCCCAAGTTCCAGAAGCTGGTGGAGGCCAGAGGGGGCAAAAACTATTACATGCGGGGCACCTTTACCCACGCCAACCCCGATTTTCTGAAGGACATCCGGCAGATGCTGGATCTTGGCTTTACGGAGCTCAGCATGGAGCCTGTGGTCTGCGCCCCGGACGACCCTTCCGCTTTAACCCAGGAGGATCTGTCCGTGGTCATGGAGCAGTATGAGAAGCTGGCGGAGCTGATGCTCCGGCGGGACCGGGAGGGCCGTCCCTTCACCTTCTATCACTACATGCTGGATCTCACCGGCGGCCCCTGCATCTACAAGCGGATCTCCGGCTGCGGCTCCGGCACTGAGTACATGGCGGTCACCCCCTGGGGCGATCTTTACCCCTGCCACCAGTTCGTGGGAGAGGAGAAATTCAAGCTGGGCAACATCTGGGACGGGGTCACCAACCGGGAGATTCAGGACGAATTCGCCTCCTGCAATGTCTATGCCCACCCGGAGTGCCGGGACTGCTGGGCCAGGCTCTACTGCTCCGGCGGCTGCGCCGCCAACGCCTATCACGCCACCGGCTCCATCACCGGCATCTACGAGTCGGGCTGCCAGCTGTTCCGCAAGCGGATGGAGTGCGCCATTCTGGTGGCCATCGTCCGGGCCCTGGGCGGTCAGCCGGGATGAACACCCCCATCTGTGATTTTGTCCGGCGCTATGCCGGGAGCGAGGCCCTGCGGCTTCACATGCCCGGGCACAAGGGCGCTCCCCTGCTGGGCCCTGAGCCCTACGACCTCACGGAAATCGACGGGGCGGACAGCCTCTATGAGGCCGCCGGCATCATTAAAGAGAGCGAGGACAACGCCAGCCGCCTCTTTGGCTGCGAGACCTACTACTCCGCAGAAGGCTCCTCCCTGTGCATCCGGGCCATGCTGTACCTCACGGCGCTTTACGCCCGGAAAGCCGGGAAGAAGCCCCGGATTGCCGCCGGGCGAAACGCCCACAGGGTGTTTTTAAGCGCAGCCGCCCTTCTTGACCTGGAGGTGACCTGGCTGTACCCCGGCCCGGAGGCCTCCTACCTCTCCTGCAGGCCGGAGCCGGAGGCCCTGGAGGCGCTTCTGACGCGGGAGCAGCCTGCGGCGGTGTACCTCACCAGCCCGGACTATCTGGGAAACATGGCAGAGCTTGGGGGTCTGGCAGGCCTCTGCCACCGGCACGGGGCCCTTCTTCTGGTGGACTGCGCCCATGGAGCCTATCTGCGGTTTCTGTCCCAATCCCTGCACCCCATGGATCTGGGCGCCGACCTGTGCTGCAGCTCGGCCCACAAGACCCTGCCGGTGCTCACAGGGGGCGCTTACCTCCATCTGTCCCCCCGGCTTCCGGACAGCTTCTCCCGGCAGGCCAAAAGCGCCCTGGCCCTCTTCGGCTCCACCAGCCCCTCCTACCTGATTCTCCAGTCCCTGGATCGGGTGAATCCCTACCTGGCCCAGGCCTACCCGGAGCGTCTTGTCTCGTTCCTGCCCCGGGTGCAGGAGCTGAAGGAACGGCTGGCCACCCGGGGCTATTCGCTCTGTGGGGACGAGCCTCTGAAGCTGACCATCGCCCCCAAGTCCTATGGCTACACCGGCAGGGCTCTTGCAGGGCTGCTTCTGGAGCGGAGCATCGTCTGCGAATTCTCCGACCCGGATTTTCTTGTGATGATGCTGGCCCCGGAGACCGGCGCCTCCGGCCTGGAACGGCTGGAGGAGGCCCTTGCCTCCATTCCGAAGCGGGAGCCCATATTGGAGCAGCCCCCGGCAGTCCACGCGCCCCGGCAGGTTCTGTCCATCCGGGAGGCAACTCTCTCCCCCAGCCAGGTCATTCCCGCAGGCAGCAGCGCCGGGCGGGTGCTGGCAGCGGCAAATGTAAGCTGCCCTCCGGCGGTGCCCATTGTGGTCTGCGGAGAAGAAATTGATTCCGCCGCCCTCTCCTGCTTTTCCTACTACGGCATTGAAACCTGCACCGTTGTGGCG
>JALETK010000183.1 GCA_022781505.1 Clostridiales bacterium
AAGGGGAAACCCTTCCAAACAAGTTGGTGTTGATTGCTGTGAGGGTCCACCTGTTCCCATCCCGAACACAGAAGTTAAGCTCACATGCGCCGACAATACTTTGCGGGTGACTGCACGGGAAGATAGGTAATGCCAACACAAGAAACCGGCAAGCGTTTTGCTTGCCGGTTTTTTTCTTGCCCTGCGCCGCATCCGGGATCTCTCCGGTCTTTTCACAAAAGCGGTTGCTCCCCGGGGCGTCCGTGGTATAATAATCTGCAAAGTCAGCGGGGCCCGGCCCGCCGGGCAGCAAGAGAGGTGCGGCAATCCATGGGAATCACAATGACAGGCTGCCTGCTCCGCCGGGAGCGGCTGCGGCAAAATCTTTCCTTGGAGGGCGTTGCGGGCGGGGTCTGCACGGCGGCCCACCTGAGCAAAATTGAAAAAGGCCTGGCCCAACCCTCCCCGGAGATGGTGCGCCGCCTCTTTGCCTCTCTGAAAATTGACTTCATTCAGGACCCCGCCCTTCTGAGGGAACCGGCTGAGGCTCTGGAACAATACTTTGACGCAATTCTCCACAATGAGGACACTCACCTTCTGGCGGCCTACATCCGGGAAAACGTGACTCTTCTGAATAACAGCATCTGCCATGTGGATTACCATTTGTTCCGTCTGGATCAGCAGGAGGTCTCTCAGAAATACGGCGATGAGGTGGAATACCTGGCCTCTTTTTACTGCTGTATGTCGGAGAATCAGAAATTCTTCTATCGTTACCTTTCGGCGGAGGTCCAGAACGACTATCCCACCCGGGTATCCCATCTGTTGGAAGCAGAGCGCATCCGTCCGGGGGCGGATGTTTTCCTGGACCCGGTGTATGAGCTCCCCGCAGATGAGACAGCCGAGGAGGCTGCCCAGCCGATGCCATTGGCCTCCAATGGCATGATCGGTTCCTACGCCGCCTGGGAGACAGGCTACACCGGCGCGGGGCGGCGGATTGCCATCATTGACACCGGCATTGACTCTGACCACGATTCCTTTAATGCGGAGGCGTTCCGCTACAGCCTGGAGCAGACGGCGGAGAAGGACGGCAAGACCGTGGAAGACTTCGCCCTGCTGGACGCGGCGGAGATTGCCCAGCTTTTGGCCATGAAGGTGTTCTCCAATGGCGGCGGGGCCAGCGCCACGGATTATGTGGCGGCCATTGAGGATGCCCTGCTTCTGGGGGCAGATGTTGTAAACGCGAGCCTGGGCTCGTCTTATGCGGGCTTTACGGACAGCGGCAATGCGTATTTCGACCAGGTTTTTGACGCCTTGGTTGGCACCGACACGGTGGTGACCTTCTCCGCAGGCAACAGCTACACCTGGGCCACCTTCACGGACTCTGAGACGGGTCTCCTCTATGCGGATGATGCGGGTCAGTACACAGCGGGCTCTCCCGGAACCTATGACAATGCGCTGAGCGTGGCCTCTGTGAACGATGCTGCGCGAACGGGCCTTGCCGTTCGTTTTGGGGACGCCCTGGATGTGGTGTACACGGAGACAAGCGGCTACGGCAATGATCCCTTCGTCTCCCTGGACACAACGGGTTCCGGAACGGCGTATGACTATGTCCCGCCGGAAGGGTATGGTGTGGCTGAGGACGATGCCGGCCTTGACGTGACGGGCAAGGTGGTTCTGGTATCCCGGGGCGAAACCAGCTTCTATTAGAAGGTCAATGAGGCAGCCGACCGGGGTGCGGCGGGTGTCATTGTCTACAATCACACAGCCGGAACGATTAACATGAACCTGGCCGGTATTACCACAAGCACCCCGGCTGTGAGCATTACAAAGCAGGAGATGGAAGCGGTCCGCGCAGTCAGTGTACAGGAAAACAATGTGTATACCGGCACGCTTCTGGTGAGCGGCGAAATCAAAACCGTGGCGGATGAAGCTGCCTATACCATGAGCGACTTCTCCTCCTGGGGCCGCAATATGTGCAATTACTTCGTCTATGTGAACCGCGGATCTCTTACGGTGGAGCAGGGAGCCTGGATTCAGAATTGCAAGACCCATGGAATCAGACTGTACCCGGATGGCTCCACAAGCGTTGCTTTCCATGGCGGTGTGGTGCAGAATAACGGCACCGGCGCCCTTTATGGGTATGCAAAGGAAACGGCTAATCCCAGGCTGGTTCTTTCTCCCGCAGCCGGTACGGAGCTGTCCGTTTCCGGTGATCTGAACCTGAAGAGCACCTTGTCCACCAGCTATCTTCCCATGAAGCTGACCATTGCCGGGAGCCTGGACAACCTGACGCTGCCGGACGGCGGACTGTACCTCACTGGCTACCTGAAGGACGGCCATGTGGTGGCGGTTCCCGCTGAAGGGTACACCATCACCCAATCCGATCTGGAGAAGCTGAAGCTGCGGGACGAGAGTCTGGCCCTGGTGCTGGAGGACGGGAACGTGGTTGTTCGGACGGCCTCCGGGACTTGAGCAGGGCGAACCTGCGGAAAGGAGTAAATTGGCATGAAACACATTCGTAAAATCCTTCTGGCCCTGTGACTGGTGGCGGTGCTGGCTGTCGCCGTTCACGCGGCGGAGCCTGCTACCACGGCGGCTGCTGTGGCGGCGCCCGGCGGCGCCACTGTCACCGTGGCTCTTCAGGATGGCTCCTGGGAGAACAACGGCAGCGTGACGCTGACCTATCCCGAGGCTCTGACGCTGGTTTCCGTGGAGACCGGTCTGGACGGCCCTTTGACCCTTCTGGATACGGACACCGCCGGTGTGATTCGCCTCTACTGGGCGGGGGAGAGCGGCAAGGCTGTTCCCGCCACCCTGCTGACCGCCGTATTCCAGGGCGATCCCGGGGACTACACCATGACCGTTCGGGTGCCCGAGCTGGGCGACAGCCGGGATGTGGAGGCCTATGATCTGACCGTCACCCTGGGCGGCCTGTGCATGAACGGCCACACCTATGCGCTGACGGAGCACGTCGAAGCCACGGAGACCGAGGACGGCTATGAGGTCTACACCTGCTCCGTCTGCGGCGACAGCTACCGGGTGGTCCTCCCGGCTCCCGGCTGCCTCTCTCCGGTTCAGCGACCTGAGCAACACCGCCTGGTACCATGAGGAGGTGGACTACGTCCTGCGAAATGGCCTGATGAACGGCATGACCGGGGACATCTTCGCCCCCAACGGTACCACCACCCGGGGCCAGCTGGTGACCATCCTGTACCGCCTGGAGGGCACCCCGGCGGTCACCGGAGAGAATCCCTTCACGGATGTGGCCCAGGGCCGGTACTACACCGACGCCGTCATCTGGGCAGCGGAGCATGAGATCGTCAAGGGCATGACGGAGATGATCTTTGCCCCCAACCGGGCCATCACCCGGGAGCAGCTGGTGACCATCCTGTACCGCTATGGGGCCTATAAGGGCGTGGACGTGACCACCACCGGCACCCTGACCGGCTTCCCGGATGTGGGAAGCGTCAGCAAGTACGCGGTTCCCGCCATGACCTGGGCGGTGGAAACGGGCCTGATTCAGGGCATGGACGGAAAGCTCGCCCCCCAGGGCACCGCCGTCCGGGCCCAGGTGGCCACGGTCATGATGCGCCTGTGTGAGAACATTCTGAAATAACGGATATTCCAATCTCCCCTGCGGCAAAAACGGGAGCGCTCCGGCGCTTCCGTTTTTGCCGTCCCCCGGTGGATGTATCAAGATGTACAGGGAATTCCGGCGGCCGCAGGGGGATTTCGGCGGGTTTATTTACAAATTCTTCTGTCTTTTTTATGATAGCTATGGTATAATAGCCGTTGGAACGGCTGCCGCGCCTGAAAAACGGCGGTTTTCCCCCGGCCAGTGCTCCGGCGTGGGGGATGCCGCGGGAGCGCGACTGCCATGATGCTGGAAATCAGCGCCCTTTTGCTGCCCTGTGGGGCGGAACCGGGCGAGCAATACTGCGGCGGGGCCGGCCTTTTGCAGGCGGGCCGGGATGTTTGCCGCGGCAAATCTATTTTGAAACCGGAAGTACGGTGGAAAGGGAAAACCCATGGGTATCATGACAAAAATTTTCGGCACCCGCTCTCAGCGGGAGGTCAAGCGGCTGCAGCCGCTGGTGGATAAAATCGAGGCCCTGGAGCCTCAGTGCAAGGCCATGTCCGACGGGGAGCTTCGGGGGAAGACCCAGGAGTTCCAGAAGCGGTATCAGGAGGGGGAGACCCTGGATCAGATGCTGCCCGAGGCCTTTGCCGTGTGCCGGGAGGCGGCATGGCGGGTTCTGGGGATGCGGCCCTATACGGTGCAGCTCATCGGCGGCATTGTGCTCCACCAGGGGCGGATTGCCGAGATGAAGACCGGCGAGGGAAAGACCCTGGTGGCCATTCTCCCCGCTTACCTCAACGCCCTGTCCGGCAAGGGCGTACACATCGTCACCGTGAACGAGTACCTGGCCAAGCGTGACTCCGAGTGGATGGGCAAGGTGTACCGGTTCCTGGGCCTCACCGTGGGCCTGGTGATTCCCGGCATGACCCCGGCGGAGCGGCGGAAGTCCTATGCCGCCGACATCACCTACTGCACCAACAACGAGCTGGGCTTCGACTACCTCCGGGACAACATGTCCATCTACAAAGAGGAGCTGGTGCAGCGGGGCCACAACTTCGCCATTGTGGACGAGGTGGACTCCATCCTCATTGACGAGGCCCGCACCCCCCTGATTATCTCCGGCAAGGGCGAGGCCTCCACCAAGCTCTACGAGATGGCCGATTTCTTCGTCTCCGGCCTGCGGAAGCAGGTCTTTGCCAAGACCGATGAAAAAGAGGTTCAGGACGATTTCGACTGCGATTACTTCGTGGACGAGAAGAACCGCACCGTCTCCCTCACCGCCTCCGGCATTGCCAAGGCGGAGAAGTTCTTCGGGGTGGAGAACCTGGCCGACCAGGAGAACGCCACCCTGAACCACCACATCAACCAGGCCATGAAGGCCCGGGGCCTCATGAAAAAGGACATTGACTATGTGGTGAAGGACGGCCAGATCATCATCGTGGACGAGTTCACCGGCCGCCTCATGTACGGCCGCCGGTACAACGAGGGCCTCCACCAGGCCATTGAGGCCAAGGAGGGGGTCACCGTGGCCAACGAGTCCAAGACCCTGGCCACCATCACCTTCCAGAATTTCTTCCGCCTGTACAGCAAGCTCTCCGGCATGACCGGCACCGCCCTGACGGAGGAGGAGGAGTTCTCCGCCATTTACAAGCTGGATGTGGTGGAGATCCCCACCAACCGGCCTGTCATCCGGAAGGATCACCCCGACGTGGTGTACAAGACCGAGGCCGGTAAGCTCCGGGCCATTGTGCGCCAGGTGAAGGAGTGCCACGAGAAGGGCCAGCCTGTGCTGGTGGGTACCATCTCCATTGAGAAAAGTGAGCTGGTGTCCAAGCTCCTGAAGCGGGAGAACGTGCCTCACACGGTGCTGAACGCCAAGTACCACGAGAAGGAGGCCCAGATTGTGGCCCAGGCCGGTAAGCTGGGGGCCGTCACCATCGCCACCAACATGGCAGGCCGTGGTACGGATATTATGCTGGGCGGCAACGCCGAGTATCTGGCCCTCAACGACCTCCGGAACCAGGGGGTTCCCGAGGAGCTCCTGGCCGAGGCCAACTCCTATGCGGACACGGACAACCAGGAGATTCTGGAGGTTCGCCGGAAGTATGAGGAGCTGCTGAACGAGTACAAGAAGGAGACCTCCGCCGAGGCGGAACGGGTTCGGGCGGCGGGCGGCCTGTTCATCATCGGCACCGAGCGCCACGAGTCCCGGCGGATTGACAACCAGCTTCGTGGCCGTTCCGGCCGTCAGGGCGACCCCGGTGAGAGCCGGTTCTACCTGAGCATGGAGGACGACGTCATGCGCCTGTTCGGCACCGACCGGATGATGGGCATGATGGACACCCTGGGCATTGACGAGGACACTCCCATTGACCAGAAAATCCTCTCCAACGCCGTGGAGACCGCCCAGAAGAACGTGGAGGGCCGGAACTTCCGGGCCAGAAAGAACGTTCTGGAGTATGACGACGTGATGAACACCCAGCGTGAGGTGATCTACGCCCAGCGGCGGAAGGTGCTGGACGGGGAGAACCTCCGGGAGAACGTCCTGTCCATGCTCCGCCAGAGTGTGGAGGGCCAGGTCACCGGCGAGGCGGCGGAGGCCGGGGGCATCCACACCCAGGAGGCCCTGGACGCGCTGCTCACCCACTTCGAGGGCATCTACTTCCCCAAGGGCGCCCTCCAGGTGCCCCAGGAGGAGCTGGCAAGTATGAGCCAGGAGACCCTGGCGGACAAGCTCTATGCCCTGGCGAAGGACACCTATGAGAAGAAGGAGGCCTTCTACGGCGAAACCCTCATGCGGGAGCTGGAGCGGGTGGTCATGCTCCGGGTGGTGGACGAGTACTGGATGGATCAGATCGACGCTATGGACGACCTGAAGCAGGGCATCGGCCTCCGGGCTTACGCCCAGACGGACCCGGTGGTGGCCTACAAGAAGGAAGGCTACGAGATGTTTGAGGCCATGATTCAGGCCATCCGGGAGGAGACCGTGCGCCGGATTTTCCTGGCCCGCATCAGGACCGACGAGGAGCTGAAGCGGGAGAAGGTGGCCAAGGAGGCCGTGGCCGCCGGCGGCAGCAGCGACAAGACCGTGAAGCCCCAGCCGGTGCGGAAGACCAAGAAGGTGGGCCCCAACGACCCCTGCCCCTGCGGCAGCGGCAAGAAGTACAAGAAGTGCTGCCGGGATAAGGACATCGCCGAGGGGCGCGGATAAGGAGGCTGCCTTGAGCTTTGAAACCATTGGCCGGGGCGGCCCGGAGTACCTGGTAAGCTCCCTCCTGGCCCCGGCCTCCCACTGCTTCTCCACCCGCCTGGGGGGCGTCAGCACCGGGAGCCTGGCCAGCCTGAACCTGGGCATCCACCGGGGAGACCGCCCGGGGAACGTCTGGGAGAACTACCGGATTCTGGGGAAGGCCCTGGGCTTTGACCCCAGGGAGACGGTGTTTACCCGCCAGACCCACACGGATCTGGTGGCCCGGGTGGGCCGGGAGAACCGGGGGGAGGGCCTCATTTATCCGGTGATACCGGAGCGGGACGGTCTTGTGACCGACGAGCCGGGGGTGGTGCTCACCATCTTCACCGCCGACTGCACCCCCATCTTGTTCTATGACCCGGTGCGCCGGGCCGTGGGCGGGGCCCACGCCGGGTGGCGGGGTACCGCCGCGGGCATTGCCGCCCGGACGGTGGAGGCCATGACCCGGGAATTCGGCTGCGACCCCCGGAACATCCGGGCGGCCATCGGCCCCTGCATCGGCCGGTGCTGCTTCGAGACGGATCGGGATGTGCCCGATGCCATGAGAAAGGCCCTGGGCGGCGAGGCGGAGGAGGCCATCACCGGGGCGGGGCCCAAGTACCATGTGGATTTGAAGAAACTCAACGAGCTGTGGCTCCGGCGGGCGGGGGTGGAGCAAATCGACGTCTGCCCGGACTGCACGGCCTGCCAGCCGGACCGGTTCTGGTCCCACCGGGTCACCAGGGGGGACCGGGGCTCTCTGGCGGCCCTGATTCAACTGCCCAGGGAGGGGAGCGTATGGCAAAGAGAAGAATCCTGGCCCTGATGCTGTGCCTGGGGCTCCTGTGGGGCTGCACCTCGGAGCCTGAGACCCCCCGGGAGACCACGGAACCGGCGGCCACGGAGGAGACCGGAGGAGAGAAGGAGAGCCGGGCGGAGCGCTTCGGCCTGTCCTACCAGCCGGAGGCGGGGCTGAACCCCTATTCCTGCACCCGCCTGGTGAACCGGACGGTCATGTCCCTTCTGTATCAGGGGCTGTTCTCCGTCACCTCCCAGTACCAGGCGGAGCCGGTGCTGTGCCGGAGCTACAGCTGCAGCTCCGACCTGAAGCGCTATAGCTTCACCCTGGAAAACGCCACCTTCTCCGACGGAAGCTCCCTCACCGCCCAGGATGTGGTGGCCAGTCTCCGGAGGGCCCGGAACAGCCCTGTGTACGGGGACCGGCTGAAGCATGTGACGGAGATCACCGCCTCCCAGGAGGGCCGGGTGGAGATCACCCTGGACACGGCGTGTGAAAATCTCCCGGTTCTTCTGAACATTCCCATCGTCCCGGCGGATCAGGTGGACGGGGATGAACCCCTGGGCACCGGCCCCTATGTGCTCCGAACCACCGGAGGGAGCAACCGCCTGATCCGGCGGCAGAACTGGTGGAGCGAATATCCCCCGGCGGTGGACTTTGACACCATCCAGCTGACCCGGACTGGGACGCCCTCGGACATCCGGGACCAGTTTGAATTCGGCGAGACCGACCTGGTGTGCGCCGACCCCGGGGCCTCCACCTATGTGGAGTACCGGTGCGACTATGAGCTGTGGGACTGCGCCACGGGAATTCTCCTGTACCTGGGCTGCAACACCTCCGGCAGCAGTCCCTTCGGCAATGGCGCCGTCCGGGCGGCCCTGACCCACGGGGTGAACCGGCGGGCCCTGGTGGAGATTTACAAGGGCTTTGCCCAGGAGGCGACCCTCCCGGCCTCGCCGGAGGCCCCGGTCTATGACACGGCCCTGGCCTCCCAATTTGGCTATGCCCCGGACGCCTTTTCCGCCGCCCTGGGCCAGGCGGGCCTGCGGAACACCTCCGCCACCCTGCTTGTGTGCAGCGACAACCCCAACCGGGTGGCCGCCGCCCAGGCCATTGCGGAGCAGCTCACCGCCTGCGGCCTCAATGTGACCGTGAACGCCCTGGGAGAGGAACGCTATCTCCAGGCTCTGTCCGTGGGAAATTTTGACTTTTACCTGGGAGAGGTTCGCCTGTCCCCCAACTTTGACCTGTCCGTGTTCTTTGAGGAGGACGGGGCGCTGACCTATGGGAGTATGGCGGACGTGGGCCTGTATCAGCTGTGCCTCAAGGCCCTGGAAAACAGTGGAAACTATTACGAGCTCTTTGAGGCCGTGATGGAGGATGGGCAGCTGTGCCCCCTGCTGTTCCGCACCTACGCGGTTTACGCCACCCGGGGCACGGTGACGGATCTGCTGCCGGGCCTCGACAACGTGTTCCACACCGCCAACAGCCGCCAGCTGGCCGACGCCCGGGAGGACTGGGCCGGGCCGGAGGAGACCCAGCCGGAGGAGACGGAAGTCCCCGCCGAAAACGGATAACCGGCAAAAAGCAGCGCCGGAGAGCAGACCTGTGGGGGTCTGGCTCTCCGGCGCTGCTTTTTTACCATAAGATTGGCCCCTGCCGGTATGGGGGGACGGCAGGGGCGCGGGGAAAGGAGACATATTATGAAGAGACTGGAAAGTAGACTGAGAAAAGGGAAGCTGACAAAATGAAAATGAAAATTATCCTGCTATAAGAAATCCTGATCCGGCCTCTACAGCCAGGCCCCTTCTCAGGGGCGGCAACGGGCCGCAGGATGGGCGATATCAGTCGCTGGGCCTTAAAACCGCAACAGCGGGATTGCATAATAAAATGGAAATGGATTACGAACCTCACAGTGCTACGGGATCAGGTCTTGCGCGCTGCTGCTAGCCCATCGGAATCGCCGCCTTTCTTTTGATGGCATTATCATAGCACAGATTGCGGTTTTAGTCAAGCACTTTTTTAACAATTTTTACGAAAATCGAATTTTGCTGCTATGCTGCCGGAGTGCACGGGGACAATTATGCGCGGGAAGGGGACGGAGCCCCGGAAAAAGGCTTGACCCTGGGGAGGAAAAAGGATATACTGGAAGAAAATCCCGCCTGCCGGCGGGATGCGAGAAAAGAGAGGTAAGTGAATATGCGTAAGAAAAACAAAGACTTGGATTCATGGCAGCAGAACGGCTACGACCCCAACGCCCAGTACGGCGGTTGCGATCCCAACGCCCAGTACGCCGGGGGCGGCTACGACCCCAACGCCCAGTACGCCGGGAGCGGCTACGATTCCAATGCCCAGTACGCCGGGGGCGGCTGCGACCCCAATGCCCAGTACGCCGGGGGCGGTTACGATCCCAATGCCCAGTATGCCGGGGGCGGCTACGACCCCAATGCCCAGTACGCCCCGGGCGGCGCTGACCCCAACGGGGGCTACGATTCCGGGAGCTATGACACGGCGGCCCCCTCCGACGGCGGGGGAAAGGGGAAAAAGCCGGTGGTGCCCTGGGTGGTTGCGGTGGTGGGGCTTGCCGCCGCGGCCATTATGACCTTCTTCTGGTTCCGGGGAACCAAGGAGATCAAGAGCCTTCAGGCGGACAATACGGCCCTCACCGGCCAGCTGGAGGAGCTGAACCGGCAGTCCGAGACGGAGCTCCAGAACAAGACCAGCCTGGAGGGCCGGGTGGATGCCCTGGAGGCGGAGCTGGACGCGGCGGAGCAGGAGCAGGGGGCCCTTGCGGAGCAGGTTGCCACCCTGGAGCAGGAGAAAGCCGCCCTGGAGACCGAGAACGGGGCCCTGGCGGCGGATGCCCAGCTTCTGGAGACCATCTGCAGTTTCCTCCAGTCGGACACGGCGGGCTATGCCTCCGCGCAGTACCACGCCGATGAGAAGATTCTGGTGATGCGGCCCGGGGAGGAGACCAGTCTGAACGTCACGGCGGATATCTCCGAGGTCACCATCTCCGTGTCCCGGGAGGGAAGTGCGGCGGACGCCAACTGGGCCACCGACGGCTTTGACACCGTGGCCGAGCTCACCGTCACGGC
>JALETK010000013.1 GCA_022781505.1 Clostridiales bacterium
ATTTAATTTGTCCGAGAGAACGCTGGAGCCGGTAGACGGACTCGAACCCCCGACCTGCTGATTACAAATCAGCTGCTCTACCGACTGAGCTATACCGGCGACTCACGCGGAACGATAGTATTATACCACGGGTTTTCAAAAAGTCAAGCATTATTTCTGAAAATGCGAAATTTTTTGTCAAAGAGCCAGCCGCTGCAAAAAACCCTCCCCCAGACGGGGGAGGGAGAATGGTTAGAGTTGGATATCCAGCTTGGAGACAACGGCGGCGCAGCGGGGGCAGAGGCCCTCGGCGTTGGCGTTTTCCGAGTGCATCCAGCAGCGGGGGCACTTTGCACCCTTGGCTTCGGACACGCCCACGGTGAGGTTGGGGAAGTTCACACCGGAAGCAACCTCGGCGCCCTCCTCCGGGGCACCCCAGGCGCAGTTGGAGACGAGGAAGATCTCTGCCAGGTTCACACCCTCGCAGGCCTTTTTCAGGGCCTCGTCGGCGGCTTCCAGGGTCACATGAGCCTCCAGCGCCTTGCCGATGCGCTTATCGGCCCGGGCTTTTTCCAGCACGCCGTTTACATCCTGGCGCAGCTTGATAACGGTATCCCACCGGGACATCTTCTCGTCGCTGAGGACGTAGGCGGCGCAGTCTTCGGGCATCTGGTTCAGCAGGATATTCCGGGCGTCGTCCCCCTCCCGGTGGGGCATGGCCTGCCAGATTTCGTCGCAGGTGAAGGCCAGGATGGGGGCGAAGAGCTTAGCCATGGCATCCACAATGAGATACAGGGCGGTCTGGGCGGAGCGCCGGCGCAGGCCGTCCTTTTCCTCGCAGTAGAGCCGGTCCTTCAGGATGTCCAGGTAGAAGCTGGACAGCTCCACCACGCAGAAATCGTTGATGGCGTGGGTGACCAGATGGAATTCATAGCCGTTGTAGGCCTTACGGCAGGCGGCAATCAGGGCATTCAGCTTGGTCAGGGCCCACTTATCCAGCTCCTCCATCTCGCCGGCAGATACCAGATGGTTGGGATCGAACTCGTTCAGGTTGCCCAGGCAGTACCGGGCGGTGTTGCGGAATTTCAGATAGTTCTGGGCGATCTGCTTGAAGATTTCCTTGGAGCAGCGCACATCCGCATGGTAGTCGGAGGAGGCGGCCCAGAGGCGCACGATGTCCGCGCCGTATTCCTTGATCAGGTCGGCGGGATCCACGCCGTTGCCCAGGGACTTGTGCATGGCCCGGCCCTGGCCGTCCACGGTCCAGCCATGGGTCAGCACCTGCTTAAAGGGGGCACCCTGATCCAGGGCACCAACGGAGGTCAGCAGGGAGGACTGGAACCAGCCGCGATACTGATCCGCGCCCTCCAGGTACACATCGGCGGGCCAGAGATCGGGATGGTCCTTCATCAGGGAGGCGTAGTGGGTGGAGCCGGAGTCGAACCAGCAGTCCAGGGTATCCTTCTCCTTGGTGAAGGTCTTGCCGCCGCAGTGGGGGCAGGTGAAGCCCTGGGGAATCAGCTCCATGGCCTCCTTCTGGAACCAGACGTTGGAGCCGAACGCCCCAAAGAGACTGGAGATGTGCTCGATGGTCTCGGGGGTGCAGATGGGCTTGCCGCAGTCTTTGCAGTAGAACACGGGAATGGGCAGACCCCAGCGGCGCTGCCGGGAGATGCACCAGTCGGCCCGCTCCCGGATCATGGCCTCCATGCGGTCCTTGCCCCAGGCGGGGAACCACTTGACCCCCTCGCAGGCCTCCACGGCCTGATCCTTAAAGGCCTCCACGGAGCAGAACCACTGAGGCGTGGCCCGGAAGATGATGGGATTCTTGCACCGCCAGCAGTGGGGATAGGAGTGCACCATTTCCTCAGAGGCAAACAGGGCCCCGGATTCCTGCATGTCCGCCAGAATGGCCTTGTTGGAGTCGGCATAGAACATACCGGCGTACTTCCCGGCGTCCTTGGTCTGGCAGCCCCGGTCGTCCACAGGGACAATCAGCTCCACGTCATACCGGCGGCAGGTCTGATAGTCATCCGCGCCAAAGCCGGGGGCGGTGTGGACGCAGCCGGTGCCGGAGTCCATGGTGACGTAGTCCGCCGTGACCATGAGGCTGGTTCTGTCCAGGAA
Source organism: Clostridiales bacterium (assembly GCA_022781505.1). Classification (GTDB taxonomy): domain Bacteria; phylum Bacillota; class Clostridia; order Oscillospirales; family Oscillospiraceae; genus Faecousia. Next base: position 2,107 of record JALETK010000013.1, read on the forward strand.
GGGGTGCTGGGCAGTCATATACTCAAAGAATCCGCCGGGGAAGGAGGCCACCTCGGTGTAGTGCTCCACGCCGCCCTCCTTCATGGTCTTCTCCGCCAGGGCCTTTGCCACGATGTAGCGCTCCTTCCCGGCGTCCAGGAGCACATACTCCTCCGTGGGATGGAAGGCAATGGCCAGGTTGCCGGGGAGGGTCCAAGGAGTCGTCGTCCAGATAATCACATAGGTGTTGGCCGTGCCGCCGTAGGGGGCCAGCTTGCCCTGATCGTCCTTCACGGCGAACTTTACATAGATGGAGGTACAGGGATCGTCGGCGTACTCAATCTCCGCCTCGGCCAGGGCGGTCTCATCCTTGGGGCACCAGTATACGGGCTTCAGGCCCTTATAAATATACCCCTTCTGATACATGGCCCCGAAGACCTTCACTTCCTCCGCCTCGAAGGACTTGTCCATGGTCTTGTAGGGATGCTCCCAGTCGCCAATGACGCCCAGCCGCTGGAAACCGGCCATCTGACGGTCAATATAGTCCTGGGCGAACTTCTCACAGGCGGAGCGGAACTCCGGCACGGGCATGGTCTTGTGGTTCAGCTTGTTCTTCTTGATGATGGCGGACTCAATGGGCATACCGTGGTTGTCCCAGCCGGGGACGTAGGGGGTGTAACAGCCCTCCATGGCCTTGGAGCGGACGATGAAGTCCTTCAGGGTCTTGTTGAGGGCGTGGCCCATGTGAATGTCGCCATTGGAGAAGGGAGGGCCGTCGTGAAGGACGAACCGGGGGCAGTCCTTGTTCTTCTCCAGAAGGGCGTTGTACAGATCCAGCTCCTTCCACTTCTCCAGCATACCGGGCTCCCGGTTGGGAAGCCCCGCTTTCATGGGGAAGGCGGTCTTGGGGGTGATGATGGTGTTCTTATATTCCATAGGGGATTTCCTCCAACTCTAAAATAAGCTTTTTTTCGGCAGCGCAGGAAAGAGAAAGCGCCCCTGTCTCTCACGCAAAGAGACAAAGGCGCAAAACCTCTGCGGTACCACTCTTCTTGCCGGGAGAACCCGGCCACTTGGGGCATGGGATATCGGCCATGAACCGGCCCCGTCTACTCTCATTTCGGGGGGCTGCTCCGAGGGGATACGGTTTGCTTCCGCCTGCTGCCTTGCACCCTCCGGCAGCTCTCTGAAGGCGGGGGCGGCAAATCGCCTGTCCTCATCTGCGCATGATCTGTATGGGTTTTGAAAAATCTTACCGCTTGGTGGGGTCGTAGTTCTTTCCGAACTGCAGGTTGGTAAACCGGTTGGTGCCGCTGTCGGACCGGGCGGGGCGTGGGGCCACCGGGGCGATGTCCTCCGTGGTGCCCACCAGCTTCTCCAGGCTCTCGGCAATCTCCTTGGCCACCTCGTCCTCGCTCTCGGCCTTGGGGGCGGGCGCGGGGGCCGGGGGGGCCTCCTCGGGAATGCCCGCCTTCAGCTCTGCCAGCTTCTCCTGGGCCTCCCGGAGCTTGGCCTCCACGGCCTCAATGCCCTCCAGGGACACAGGCGCGGCCTTGCCGCCGCTCTTGGCCTCGGCATTGTGGAGCATGGAGATGCACTTGGCCTCCGCCTCCCGAACCATGGAGTCGCAGGTCTTCTGAGCGGAGCGCAGGGCCTCTTTCACGCTGCCCTCGTTCTTGCGGTACTCCTCCAGCTTCTCCACCAGAACCCGCATCTTGCTCTTGAGAGTCGCGTTCTCCTTGTACAGGGTCTCGTAATCCTCCAGCAGGGGCTCCAGGAACTCGTCTACGGACTGCATGTCGTAGCCGCCGAAAACCGCCTTGTCAAAGGATATCTGTTCCAATTGCTGCGGTGTGAACATAGTATCTCCTCTTTCTCCGGGAATTAGAAGTACATGCCGTTATTCTCCAGCTCCTCCACCAGGTCCCCCACGATTTCCACGTTGAAGGGGGTGATGAGGTAAGCGGAGGCAGCCACCTTCTTGATCTTCCCGTCCACGGCATAGGCGCAGCCGGACAGGAAATCCACCAGGCGGCGGGCAATGTTCTTATCCGTGTTCTCCAGGTTCAGAACCACGGCGTGCTTGTCCCGGAGATGGTCGGCAATCTCAGAGACATTGTCGAAGCGCTCCGGCTTCACCAGCACCACCTGGAGCTGGGCCGTGGCGTTGATGTTCACCACCCGGCTGTCCCGGCGGGTCTCCATGCCGGAGGGTGCGGCGTAGGAAGGCTCCGGAGCGGCGCTGCGGCGGGCGGCCCGGGGAGGGGGCGCAGGGGTGGGCTCCTCTTCGTCTACAGCCTCATCATCGTAATCATCATAATCATCTTCGTCATCGTCCGCATAGGGTCTCGTCAGTTTTTTCAGTTCATCCAGTAATCCCATCTTGGTGTATCCTCCTAATATCTATTACAATCATACGGAATGATAATCGCGCGGTCCAAATATGGCGGTGCCGACGCGCACCATGGTGCTGCCGCAGGCGATTGCATCCGGGAAGTCCCCGGACATGCCCATGGACAATTGCGCCATAGAGACATTATCGTATTTTTTTCCACTTATGTCAACAAAAAGCTGCGACATTTCAGAAAAAAATTGCAAATTTTCTCCCGGGTAGGTGCTCACAGGGGGGATTGCCATGAGTCCCCGGGCTCTCAGGTGGGGGTATTTTCCAAATTCTTCCAATTCCTCCCACAGCTCCGGCACGGAGAAGCCGGATTTGCTGGCCTCTCCTCCGATGTTCACCTCCAGCAGCACCGCCTGGACGATGCCCTGGCGGGCGGCCTCCTTCTCCAGAGCCTCCAGAAGGTTCCGCCGGTCGGCGCTCTGGATGAGGTCCACCTTCCCCACCACCTGGCGAACCTTGTTGGTCTGGAGGTGGCCGATGAAGTGGACGGGGGCGCCCCGGTAGGCATCCTCCCCGGCCTTCTGCACCAGCTCCTGCACCCGGTTCTCCCCGCAGCAGTCCACCCCGGCGGCGATGGCCGCCCGAACCGCTGCCGCGTCATTCATCTTCGTGGCGGCACACAGGAGAATCTCCTCCGGGTCTCTTCCGGCGGCCAGGGCCGCCTCCCGAATCTGCTGCCGCACCCGGGCCACATTCTGGGCAATGGTACTCATGTACTCTCTACCACCTTTCCGTCATACAGGCCCTCCGTCTCCAGGAGGATGGCGTCCTCCGGCCAGAGGTTGTTTGTACTGCTCTGATCCAGGGCCACAATGTAATTGTCTCCGTTGTCATACAGAAGCTCCACGTCTTTCCACACCGCCTTGCCGCTGATGAGCACATAGACCCCGGCGGAGTCCGATTCCTCGCTGTAGCACACCGCCTCCTTGGGCACCCGGAGGCCGGAGTAGGCGTGGAAAATCACATCCGCCTTCATGGTTCTGAGGGCCGACACGTCGGACAGCCGGTCCCGGGAGGAGAGAATCAGCAGTCCCTGCTCCTGTCCGGACCGGTCCACCCGCTCCACGGTCATCTTCAGCTCCCGGTTCACATCCCCCTCCAGAATGACGGTGAGGGTTTTTCCCACATCCTCCAGGCAGTCCTTGTCCACCGCCGTCACATAGTACCACTTGGAGGAGTCAATCAGGCGGCCGGCGGCCCTGGCGGTCGTCTGAATCTTGTCCGTCTCCCACAGATTCTCATACTCCTCCAGGGTCATGGTCTCCAGAAGCTGGGGGGTGAGGAGGGTCTCATAGCCGTCGGTTACGGCGGAATAGTAGCCCGCGTGGCTGGCGGTGACGGACACCGCGTCCGAGGCGGCGCTGGCCTGCAGGGCGGTGAGCTGGGCACGGAGCTGGGAGAGCTGGCTCTCCAGGCCCGCGGTGCTGTCCGTCCCCACCTCCTGCCGGAGAATCAGGGACTTCAGGCTGCTGCCGGTGGAGGCCGCAGCCTCCAGACGGCCCTGGGCCACCTGGGAGGCCAGACCGGAGGCCAGCTCCAGAATCTCCCCGTCTACCATGCTGATGTCGGTAAATTGGGTCTGGTAGGACAGGGCCTGCTGCAGCTGCCGGATATCCTCCTCCACCTGTCGGATTTCCGTCTGCCGCTCCTGGGCGGCGGCGCTCTTCAGGCACAGCGCCACCTCCTCCCCGGCGGCCACCTTCGCCCCCTCGCTGACGCTGGGAAGCACCAGGTCATAGGCCGCCGGAATCACCGTCTCCTGCCGGACCAGGAAGCCCTCGGTGGAGAGCCCCTCGGTGGTGCTGTACAGCACCGCCTGGGTGGTGGCCACGCCGGAGCTGGCGGAGCGAATCACATTGTAAAGCAGGTAGCTGGAGACCATAATGGCCAGCACCCACACAATCATCTTGATAAACTGATTGCCCTGTTTCAAGGGAACCTCCTTTCGGTTTTGCCGTTCCCAGGAAACAGGGCATGTCCCCTTAGGCGGGGGCGCCGTTTTTCAAGGGGCGGGCAGGAACCATTGTGGAAATGGCGTGCTTGTAGATCATCTGCTGCCGTCCCTCGGTCATGAGGACCACCACAAAGTTGTCAAACCCTGTGATCACCCCCCGGAGCTGAAAGCCGTTCATAAGAAATAAGGTGACCGGCATGTGCTCCTTCAGAACCTGGCGCAGCATGGCATCCTGCAAATTGATGGTATCAGACATAAGTAACTCCTTCTTTCTTTGGGATACTTATATCTTATCATTTTCCTTCGTCGAAAAAGGGAATAATCGCCGCCGCCTGACGGCAGACCCAAGAAAAATCCTGGTCTTCCTCCCGGCGAATCCAATGGATGGCGGGATTTCGCCGGAACCAGGTGAGCTGGCGCTTGGCGTAGCGGCGGGAGGACTGCTTCACCTGCTCCGTAGCCTCCTCCAGGGTACACCGCCCCTCCAGGCAGTCCAGAAACTCCTTGTAGCCGATGGCCTGGAGGGCCGTGGCCCCCGGGGGAATGCCCTGGGCCAGAAGGGCCCGGATTTCCTCCAGAAGACCGGCGGAGAGCATTTTGTCCACCCGGAGGTTGATGCGGCGGTACAGGGCCTCCCGGCTCACAAAGTCCAGGCCCAGCCAGCAGGGGCTGTAGCGGTCCGGCAGGCGCTTTGTCTCGGCGTTGTGGGCCGTGAGAGTCTTCCCGGTGACGAGATACACCTCCAGGGCCCTCAGAATCCGCTTTTCGTCGGCGGGATGGAGCCGGGCCGCCGTCTCCGGGTCCACCGCCCGCAGCTCCTCCAGAAGAGGCTCCGTGCCCTCCCGGGCGGCCCGGGCCTGGAGCTCCTCCCGAAGCCCCGTGTGGGGGACGGGTGCGAAGTCATTGCCCCGAACCAGGGCGTCCATATAAAGGCCGGTGCCCCCTGCCAGAATGGGGGTTTTGCCCCGGGCCAGAATGTCCTCCACAATGGGGGCCGCCATGTCCGTGAACTTCCCCACGGACATGGGCTCCTCCGGGTCCGCCACATCCAGCATATGGTGGGGAATCCCCCGGCGCTCTGCCGGGGTGGGCTTGGCGGTGCCGATGTCCATGCGGCGGTAGACCTGCATGGAGTCGCAGGACACCACCTCCCCATCCAGCCGCTGGGCCAGCCAGACGGCCAAATCCGTCTTCCCCGAGGCCGTGGGCCCGGCTATGCAAATCATACGGTTCAAAGCAATTTCCTCCAAATGTCATCGGCGGGGCGCAATTGGCATCTGCTCCTGCCCTGCGGGGGCGGTGGGATGGACTGTCCATTGCTTAAGGCCAAAGTCGTGTCCGTAGGGGCGGACCCATGTGTCCGCCCGCAGGGTAGGGTTCCGTTTTGCAGCAAGCCAATGCGAATTCGCAGATAAGATCGACAAACTGCCCGTGTTCGCCCAACCTTTACCGGGATCGTTACCCCCTGCCGCGGGCGGACACAGGCTTAAGCCCCTACGAGAGGGCAGGAAGCCTTTCGTTTCCATTCGTGACATTGGGCGCTTCCTGGGGTCAGGCCCGGCCGAACTGGCGCTCCAGGGCGTGCATTGCTTAAGGCCAAAGTCGTGTCCGTAGGGGCGGACCCATGTGTCCGCCCGCAGGGTAGGGTTCCGCTTTGCAGCAAGCCAATGCAAACTCGCAGATAAAATCGCCAAACTGCCCGTATTCGCCCAACCTTTACCGGGATCGTTACCCCCTGCCGCGGGTGGACACAGGCTTAAGCCCCTACGAGAGGGCAGGAAGCCTTTCACTTCTGTTCGTGACACTGGGCGCTTCCTGGGGTCAGGCCCGGCCGAACTGGCGCTCCAGGGCGTGCTTGGTGAGGCGGACGCAGACCGGGCGGCCGTGGGGGCAGTATTTCAAATCCTCCCGGCGCATTACCTCCCGCACCAGGGCCTCCCGCTCCCGGGGGTCCGTGCGCCAGCCGCCCTTGATGGCGGCCTTGCAGGCCATGGTGTGCAGGAGGTGGTCCCGCAGGGTGTCCCGGTCCTCCCGGCGGCCCTCCCGGAGATCCTGGGCCAGGGCCTCCAGGCACTCCGCCGCCTGCTCCGGGCTCAGATCCATGGGAATCCGGCGGAGGAGCACCGTGCCCTCTCCGAATTCCTCCACCCCATAGCCCAGCTCGTCCAGCAGGGCCTCCTGGGTCAGCACCTGGGCAGCCCCCTCGGCCCCCAGGGAGCAGACCTGAGGAATCAGAAGGGTCTGGGAATCAATCTCCCGGGGCTTCGCCCGGAGCTTGTCGAAGAGAATCCGCTCATGGGCGGCGTGCTTGTCAATGAGGAAGGCCTCCTCCCCCTGCTGCACCAGGATGTAGGTGTCAAAGAGCTCCCCCAGCACCGTGAAGGCCACAGGCTCCGGCATGGGAAGGGTCTCCTGCTCCGGCTCTTTCGGCGGCTCCGGGGCCTGCTTTTTCTCCGGCTGCTGTTCCGGCGGCCTGGCAGGCTCCGGCGGGCGCACGGGCACCGGGGCTTTCACCCCGGGAATGGTCACAGGCTGGGCAAGGCGAAGGGTCTCCACGGTTTTCGCCGCCTGTTGGGGCTCCGGGCGGGGCGCCTCCCGCACAGCGGCGGCAAACTGCTTGTACTCCTGGGCGGTCATGGTGCGAAAGGTCCGCTCTGGCCGGAGCTCGTGCCGGGGCTGCTCCGGCTTCTGCCGGGGCTGCTCCGGGGCGGCGGGCTGCTTTTCCAGGCGCAGCTCCGGCCGGTCCTGGGTCTTGTTCAGGGCGGCCAGAACCCCGTAGTGGACGCAGTCAAAGGCCTCCCGCTCCGAGAGGAACTTCACCTCGGTCTTGGCCGGGTGAACGTTCACGTCCACCTTGTTCGCCGGAACCTCCAGGTGCAGCACACAGGCGGGGAACTTCCCCACCATCATCTGGTTCCGGTAGGCCTCCTCCAGGGCGGACTGGAGGAGCTTGGACTTCACCGGCCGCCCGTTGACGAAGAACACCTGATGGGTTCGGCTGGGCCGGGCATTGGAGGGCTTGGAGACGAAGCCGGTGACGGTGTTCTTCTCCCAGTGGCTCTCCACCGGCACAAAGGAGGCGGCCTCCCGTCCGTAAATACCCGCCATGGCGGACAGAAGCTGCCCGTCTCCCGGGGTGTTCAAAATCTCTTTTCCGTCCCGCAGGAGGCGGATGGCCACCTGGGGATGGGCCAGGGCCTGGCGCTGAACCGCCGCCGTGGCGGCGGCCCCCTCCACGCTGTCCTGCTTCATGAACTTCATCCGGGCGGGGGTGTTGAAAAACAGATCCCGAACAATGATGGTGGTGCCCTCCGGGCACCCTGCCTCGGAGGACTGGGTGATGGCCCCCGCCTCCAGGTGGAGGCTCACGCCCTCCACGCTCCCCGGGATCTTGGTGATGAGGTCAATCCGGGACACGGAGGCGATGGCGGCCAGGGCCTCCCCCCGGAAGCCCATGGTGCCGATGGCGCTCAAATCCTCGGCGCTGCGGAGCTTGGAGGTGGCGTGGCGCAAAAAGGCAGTGGGGGCGTCCTCCGGGGACATGCCGCAGCCGTCGTCCGTCACCCGGAGGAAGGTCATGCCCCCGTCCCGCAGCTCCACGGTGACCTTTTTGGCCCCCGCGTCCACGGCGTTCTCCACCAGCTCCTTGACCACGGAGGCGGGGCGCTCCACCACCTCACCGGCGGCAATCAGGTTGGCGATGTGGGGAGATAACTGAATGATTTTTGGCATTTCGTCCTCCTTATACCAGCAGCCCAAAGGAAACGGCGTTGATCAGGCAGTGCATGAGAACCGGGGCAAAGATGGTGTCCGCCTTTTCGTAGGCCCAGGCCAGGGCAATGCCCGCCGGGAGGTACTCCAGGGCGCACAGAAGCAGCGTCACCGGGTCATAGGCTCCCATATAGCCGTAGACATGAATGAAGCTGAAGGCCAGGGTGGAGAGGACATAGGCCCCAATCCTGCTCCGGTGGTGGAGCCCCTGGAAAATCAGGCCCCGGAGGATGCACTCCTCCGTGAGGGGGGCCAGGAGCACCGTGCCCACCAGCATCAGCTCCGGGCTGGAACGGGCCATGGCCTGAATGGAGGCGTCGTTCACATTCCGGAATTCCGGCGCCAGCCAGTCCAGCAGGCGGCTCAGGAGCAGGGTTCCGGCATAGTACATCACAAGGCCCAGAATCACCGCCTGGACGAAGCCCCAGAACCTGCGGCCCACCTGCACCAGGGATTTGGCCAGGAACCTCCGGTAAATGACCAGGGTGACCAGGAAATTGATCAGGAAAAAGACGCCATTCAGCATGGCGCTCCCCCGGGGGGTGTCCGTGGGCAGCTTCAGAAGCTGAAAAACCGCCGTCAGGAGCACTGCCAGGAGGATGAGATAAAAGGGAACATACAGCCACCCCGCCACCCGCTCAGTGCGGGTCATGGAGATGGACAGGCGTTTGGTTTCGTTCATAGGCACCTCGAAGGGAACTGGGCGCGGCGTCGCCGCCCCTTAAGACAGCATTTGCTTCAGCCGGAACAGGGTGTTCATGGCCTCAATGGGGGTAAGGGTCTCCACGGTGATTTTCTCCAGCTCCCGGCACACGGACTGGGCGGACATGTCCAGCATGGACACCTGATCCTCCTCCCGGGGCTTGAGGGCCTTCTCCTGGGGCTTTCCCCCCTGCTCCAGCTCCCTGAGAAGCTGCCGGGCCCGGGTGATGACGGAGGCGGGCAGGCCCGCAAGCCCGGCCACCTCCACGCCGTAGGACTCGTCGGCAGCGCCGGGGACAATTTTCCGCAGGAAAATCATATCCCCGCCCCGTTTTTTTACGGCAATGTTGTAATTTTTCACATTGGGAAGCTGATTCTCAATGACGCTGAGCTCATGATAATGGGTGGCAAAGAGGGTTTTCGCCCCCAGCTTCTTGGGGCTTGCCACATGCTCCAGCACCGCCCGGGCAATGGCCATGCCGTCAAAGGTGGAGGTGCCCCGGCCGATCTCGTCCAGAATGAGGAGGCTCCGGGCGGTGGCGTGCTTCAGAATCTGGGCCACCTCGGACATCTCCACCATAAAGGTGGACTGGCCGGAGGCCAGGTCGTCGCTGGCCCCAATGCGGGTGAACACCCGGTCCACAATGCCGATCCGGGCGGAGCGGGCGGGGACGAAGGAGCCCATCTGGGCCAGAATCACGATCAGGGCCACCTGGCGCATGTAGGTGGACTTGCCCGCCATGTTGGGGCCGGTGATGATGGCCACCTGGGAGCCGGGAACTCCCAGCTCCGTGTCGTTGGGGACGAACAGGCTGTCCTTCAGGGCCTGCTCCACCACAGGATGCCGCCCGTCCCGGATGACAATCTCCCGGCCCGTGGTGATCTCCGGGCGGCAGTAGCCCCGCTGGGCAGCCACACAGGCCAGGGAGCACAGCACGTCCACCGTGGCCACCGCCACCGCCGTCTCCTGCACCCGGGCCGCCTGCTTCGCCGCAAACTCCCGGAGCCTGGTGAAGAACTGATACTCCAGGGAGGTGATCTGATCCTTGGCCGTGAGGATGGTGGACTCCAGCTCCTTCAGCTCCGGGGTGATGTACCGCTCACAGTTGGCCAGGGTCTGCTTCCGGATGTAATCCTCCGGCACCTGGCCCTGGAAGGACTTGGAGACCTCAATGTAATAGCCGAAGACCCGGTTGTAGCCCACCTTCAAAGTGCGGATGCCCGTGCGCTCCCGCTCCCGGTTCTCGATGCCGGCAATGGTGCCCGCGCCGCCGTTCATAATGTCCCGCAGGCGGTCAATCTCCGGGTCCGCCCCCGGGCGGATGACGCCGCCCTCCCGGATGGTGAAGGGGGGATTGTCCACAATGGATTTTTCAATGAGGCTGCGGCAGTCCCGTATCTCGTCAATGTTTCCCAGCACCCGGCGCAGCAGGGGGCTCTCCAGCCGCTCCAGCTGGCTCCGCAGCTCCGGCAGGGGGGCGCAGCCCTGGGCCAGGCTCAGAAGATCCCGGCCGTTGGCGGAGCCGGTGACAATCCGGGTCATGACCCGCTCCAGGTCCGTGATCTCCCGGAGGCAGGCCTCCAGCTCCCCCCGCACCACGGGGTTCCCCACCAGCTCCTCCACCGCCGCCTGACGGCGGTTGATCTCCACCGGGTCCAGCAGGGGCTTTTCCAGCCAGGAGCGGAGGAGCCGCCCGCCCATGGCGGTCTTGGTCTTGTCCAGCACCCACAGGAGGCTTCCCCGCTTGGACTTGTCCCGGAGGGTCTCCGTGAGCTCCAGGTTCCGCCGGGCGGTGAGGTCCAGCTCCAGGAACCTGCCGGTGGTGTAATATTCCAAATTTCGGATGTGGCTCAGGTCGTTCTTCTGCACATCCAGGAGGGTCTGGAGCAGAGCCCCGCAGGCTACCACCACGCACCGTTGACCCGAAATTCCCAGCTCCGCCAGGCTCTTGCCAAAGTGGCCCTCCAGAAGCTCCGTGGCCCGCTCCTCCTGAAACAGCTCCTCCTTCCCCTCGTCCACGCAGCACTCCAGCTTCTGGAACAGGGTGGTCTGAATCTCCTCCTGAGCGCCGTCGGGGCCTCCCCGGATCACCTCCGTGGGGTTGAACCGGCCCAGCTCCGCCGCCACCCGGGCGGCGGCCTCCGGGCCCTCGGCTCCCGTGGCATAGAACACGCCGGTGGACACGTCGCAGAAGCACAGGCCGAAGGCCCCGTCCTCCCCATAGACGCAGGCCATGTAATTGTTCCGGCTCTCGTCCAGCATGGAGCTCTCGGTCACGGTGCCCGGGGTCACAATCCGCACAATGTCCCGGTCCACCAGGCCCTTGGCCGTGGCGGGGTCCTCGGTCTGCTCGCAGATGGCCACCTTGTAGCCCTTGGCCACCAGCCGGGCGATGTAGGCCTCGGCGGAGTGGTAGGGGACGCCGCACATGGGCGTCCGATCCTCCTTCTCCTTCCCCCGGTCCCGGGTGGTGAGGGTCAGATCCAGCTCCTTGGAGACCAGCTTAGCATCCTCATTGAACATCTCATAAAAGTCGCCCAGCCGGAAAAACAAAAGGCAGTCCTTGTTCTTCTCCTTCATCTCCAGATACTGCCGCATCATGGGAGTCAGTTCCGTTGCCATGGTTTCAGCTCTCTTTCTGTCAGCCGCCCCAAAGGGGGGCGGAATCAAATCAATCTACAAAAACGCCCGTGAGGCTCCAGGTGGTGGAGCCGGTGATTTCAACCTCCCGGAACTGGCCCACCAGCGCCTTATCCCCCGCCAGGCGCACCAGGCGGCCGCCCTCGGTGCGGGCGGTGAGAAGCTCCCCCTCGGTGCCGTCCACCAGAACCCGATACCGCCGGCCCACATAGGCCCGGTGCTTCTCCTCGGAGATTCCGTTCTGCAGGGCGCACAGCCGGTCAAACCACCGGTTCTTCTCCTCCCGGCTCACCGGGTCCGGGAGCTTGGCCGCCGGGGTGCCCGGGCGGGGGGAGTAGATGAAGGTAAAGAGGGCGTCGAAACGAACCTCCGAAATCAGGCTGAGGGTCTCTTCAAACTCCGCCTCCGTCTCTCCGGGGAAGCCCACAATCACATCGGAGGTGAGCACCAGCTCCGGCATCTTCTCCCGGGCATAGCGAACCAGCTCCAGATACCTGGCCCGGTCATAGTGCCGGTTCATGGCCTTTAAAACCCGGTCGCTGCCGCACTGCACCGGCAGGTGCAGCTGCTTGGCGATTTTGGGATTCCGGGCCATGGTGTCAAAGAGCTTGGGGCCCGCGTCCCGGGGATGGCTGGTCATGAAGCGGATGAGGAAGTCTCCGGGAATCCGGGCGATTTGCTCCAGCAAATCCGCAAAATCCATGTTTCTCCCCAGATCCTTGCCGTAGGAATTGACATTCTGACCCAGGAGGGTGATGTCCTTATAGCCGCTGGCCACCAGCTCCCGGCACTCGGCCAGAATCTCCTCCGGCTCCCGGCTCCGCTCCCGGCCCCGGACGTAGGGGACGATGCAGTAGGTGCAGAAATTGTTGCAGCCGTACATAATGGAGACCCAGGCCTTGAGGCTGTCGTCCCGGAGCACCGGCAGGCCCTCCGCCACGGCCCCAGCCTCGTCGGCCACATAGAACACCCGCTTCCCCGTGGTGAGCACCCGCCACAGAATCTCCGGGAACTGCCACAGGTGGTGGGTGGAAAACACTCCGTCCACATGGGGATAGCTCTTTTTAATCCGGTCTGTCACCACGGTCTGCCCGGCCATGCAGCCGCACAGGAAGATTTTCTGACCGGGGTGGCGGCGCTTGGTGTGGGTCAGGGCCCCCAGATTGCCGAAGACCCGCTGCTCCGCGTGCTCCCGGATGGCGCAGGTGTTCATCACCACCACGTCGGCCCCCTCCGCCTCCTGGGCAAAGCCGTAGCCGCACTGAGAGAGGAGGCCCCGGATGCGCTCCGAGTCCGCCTCGTTCTGCTGGCAGCCATAGGTCTCCACATAGGCCACGGGAGTCACCCCCCGGCTGTGCCAATACGCCGCAACCCGGGCGCAAATTCCCAGCTGCTCCTCCATCTGCTCCCGGGGAACCACCGGGGTTTTCCGATTCTCATTCAATGGAGCTACCTCCCACAAGTTTTGTTCTCTGAATATGTTATTTTATCATTCCGGACGCCCTTTTGCAAGACCGGAAATCTTTAGGTTTTGTAAACAAATCCCCTTGTCCCGGCCCTGGGGGCCGTGCTATAATTGCGGCAGCTCCGGGAAAAACCGGAGCCTGCATCATTTCGCTGACCGATCTGTTGGCGGAACGGTCAAGACCGTTCCCTGCCGGATGTTTTGGGCTGTCTGTGTTTTGCGGGCCCTTTTATTTCATTGTCAGGAGGCGTCCTATGCCCATTGCCCATGTTCGCCAGCCGGAAACGCTGGTTCTGTCCCCCACCCTGCGCCTGCGCCGGTTTCAGGGGGAATTTGCCTTTGCCCTTCCCTGGTATCAGGACCGGGAGACCCTGCTCCTGGTGGACGGGAAGGAGGAGCCCTATGACCTTGCCCGGCTGGAGCGGATGTACCGCTATCTGGATAGCCAGGGGGAGCTGTACTTCATAGAATCCCTTCAGGGGCAGGACTTTGTCCCCGTGGGGGACGTGACCTTTTGGCAGGAGGACATGCCCATCGTCCTGGGGGCGGACCACCGGCGAAAGGGGCTGGGGCGCCAGGTGGTGGCGGGTCTCATCGCCCGGGGCCGGGCCCTTGGCTTTCCATGGCTCCAGGTGGAGGAAATCTACGCCTGGAATCCGGGCTCCCGGCAGCTGTTTGAGTCCCTGGGCTTCCGCCCCCTCCGCCCCACCTCCCGGGGGGCCTGCTACCGCCTGGAGCTGGCCGCCCCCGGCAGCCCCGTGCTCCGTCCCTACGCGCCGGAGGATCTGCCCGCCCTGGCATCTTTCTTCCATGACACCGTTCACACCGTCTGCGCCCGGGACTACACCCCCGCCCAGCTGGACGCCTGGGCCCCGGGGCAGGTGGATGAGGCGGCCTGGAGCCGGTCCCTCCTGGCCCACGACACCCTGGTGGCCACCCTGGACGGTCAGATCGTGGGCTTTGGAGACATGGACGAAGGGGGCTACCTGGACCGGCTCTATGTCCACCGGGACTTCCAGGGCCGGGGCATCGCCACCGCTCTGGTGCGGGCCCTGGAGGCCCGGAACGGCGGCAGCCGGTTCACCGTCCACGCCTCCCGCACTGCCCGGGACTTTTTCCTCCGGCAGGGCTACCGCTGCCTGGCTTCCCGGGAGGTGCTCCGGCGGGGCCAGCGGCTGACCAATTTCTCCATGGAAAAGCCGTGAATTCCCCTTGCCTTTTGGGCGGCGGACTGATATACTCGACGTAAGATGTCTCAGGGAAAGGACGGGACCTATGGAAGAGGCGGCAGAAATCAATTACGAGGAGCTTTTGGAGCTGGCGGTGGATTTTGCCTACGAGCTCCAGGGCTGCGGGGCGGAGACCTACCGGGTGGAGGAGACCATCCTCCGGCTCATGAGCGCCTATGGGGTTCAGGGCGAGGCCTTTGTGATTCCCAACTGCATCATCGCCAGCCTGGAGACCCGGGACGGGAAGCATCTGACCCGGATGCGCCGGAACGCCGCAGGCACCACGGATCTGGACTCTCTGGAGCGGTACAACGGCCTGTGCCGTCAGATCTGCCGGGATAAGCCCCCCCTGGACCAGGCGGAGGCCATGTTCCTGGAGGAGACGAAGCAGGTGCGAACCTACAGCCTCCCCCTACTGCTGCTGGCATATTTCCTGGCGGCGGCGGGCTTCGCCATGTTCTTTCAGGGCACCCTTCTGGACGGCCTGTGCGGGGGAATCTGCGGCATTGCCACGGGCCTGTGCCTCCGGTTCATGAGCAGCCTCCGGGCAAACCCCTTCTTCAAAACCGTGGCCGCCGGTTTTGTTTTGGCCTTTTTGGCCCAGATTCTGGCATTGATCGGCCTTGCCCACAATGTGGACGCGGTGATCATCGGTGCGCTCATGCTGCTGGTGCCCGGCTTACTCTTTACCAACAGCGTCCGGGATGTGATTTACGGAGACACCATGTCCGGAGTGAACCGCCTGGTGCAGGTGCTGATCATCGCCATCGCCCTCACCGTGGGCACCGGCGCCGCCGTGGCCCTGGCCCGGAATTTGTGGGGCGAGGTATCCGGCGCGGCCAGTCTGATGAACTATTCTGTTTTCGTTCAGTGTCTGGTCTGCTCCGTGGGCAGCCTGGGCTTCAGTATGCTCTTTAACCTCCACGGGCCGGGGATTACCCTGTGCATCATCGGCGGCTGCTTCAGCTGGGTGATCTACCGGATTTGCGGCGTCTTTGGGATGTCGGACGTGGTGGCCTTCCTCATCGCGGCGGCGGCTGTCTCCGCCTATTCCGAGGTCATGGCCCGGGTCCGGAAGTGCCCCGCCACAGGCTACCTGGTGGTCTCCCTGTTCCCCCTGATTCCCGGCGCCAACATCTACTACACCATGGACTATGCCCTCCGGGGAAACATCGATCAGTTCCTCCGCACCGGTCTGCACACCGCCGCCCTGGCCGGGGCCCTGGCCGTGGGCGTCCTTCTGGTCGCCACCGTCTTCCGCATGTGGGGCATCTGGAAATTCAAGGTCCGGCGAAGGAAATAACGCTCCACACACCAAGTGCCATTTTGCGTTTGCGGCGCAAAATGGCACTTGTCTTTTATGGGCGGGGGGCCTCTCCCCCATCCGCCCCGATCAGATCCTGCACCACGGCTCCCGCCATGATCAGACCGGCCACCGATGGCACCCAGGAGACGGAAGCGGGGATGCTCCGGCGGCCGGGGGGCAGGGTGTCCAAGGCCTGGGGCGTCAGAGCCGGCTCCGGGCTGAACAGCACCTTGTGGTGAAGGATGCCCCGGGCCTTCAGCTCCCTCCGCACCACCCGGGCCAGGGGGCAGAAGTTGGTCTTCGCGATATCCGTCACCTGAAAGGCCGTGGGGTCCAGCTTGTTGCCGGTGCCCAGGGCGCTGATGATGGGGATTTCCAGGCGGTGGGCATTTTCAATCAGGCTCAGCTTGCAGGACACCAGGTCAATGGCGTCCACAATATAGTCATAGGGCCGGTCCAGAAACCGCTCCTTGTCCGCCTCGGTGTAGCGGGCCACAATGGTACGCACCTGGCATTGGGGGTTGATGTCCAGAACCCGCTGGCCCATCACCTGTGCCTTGGGCCGGCCCAGGGTGGAGTGGAGGGCGCACAGCTGCCGGTTGAGGTTGGTGATGCCCACGGTGTCGTCGTCCACCAGGGTCAGGGCCCCCACACCGGCCCGGGCCAGGCCCTCCACTACATAGCTCCCCACGCCACCGATGCCGAACACTGCCACATGGCTCCGGGCCAGGAGGTCTATGGCACGCTCTCCCAGGGCCATCTCCTCCCGCAAAAAGGGATGCTCCATATGATGGTCTCCTTTCAAAAATGCTCCCCACAGGGCGGCTTTTGCCGCCTCATGGGGAGCAAATGATTTCCGGAAATGTCGGACTTTAGTTGCTGCTGCTGTTGGACTGGACGGTCACGTTGGTCTTGGCCATCTTCAGAGCGAAGCTCCGGTCCATGGACAGGGCCTCGGTGGTGGCGGTGTACCAGGCCTCATAATCGTTGTTCTTCAGGGTGTTCTCGATCATGGCATCCCGGTAGGTCTGCTCGGTCTGGCCCACGAAGTAAATGAGATGGTAGCCGTAGTCGGTCTTCACCACGCCGGTGTCCCCGGGCTGGCGGGCCTCGTCAAAGCACCAGTCGTTGAAGGCGGCCACCATCTGGCCGGGCATCACGTTCTCGTACAGGCCACCGTTGGTGTTGGAGCCGGTGTCGGAGGAGTTCTCATTGGCAAGCTCAGCGAAGTTGTCCTCCGTGGGGTTCTCCTCGTACTGGGCCTGGATATCCTCAATCTTGGCCAGAGCGTCCTCCTCGGAGGTGCCGTCCTGGGTGGAGATCAGGATGTGGCGGACGTTCACGGTGTTCACGTCCCGGTTCTCGTCGGTGCTCAGGTACATGACCACATAGTAGCCGGCATCGTTGGCAGCCTCGATGACGGTGGTCTCACCGGCCTGGCGGGAGGCGTCGGTGACCCAGTCGGCCAGGGTGCTGGAGATGCTGGACTTCAGCTCGCCGGTGTGCAGGGAGGTGTCCTGGGGTTCGGTCTCCTCGGAGGTCTCGTCGGTGTCGGTGGCGGTCAGCTCCGCAACCTTGGCCTTGAAGGCCTCCTCGTTGTTCTCGCAATCCACGGCCATCTGATCCGCGGCCTCCTTGGCGGCAGCCAGGGCGGCAGTGGTCTCCTCCTCGGTGTGCTCGTCTGCCTCAGTCTCATAATAATCGCTGGTGCTCAGGAGATAATAGCGATAGCTGTAGGAATTGTAATCCGTGGGGTTGGCCTCGGACTCGGCGTTGATATCCTCCTGGGTGTAGGTCAGCTCCTCATAATAGTGGTTGGCATAGTGGCTGGCCAGCTGCTGAACCTCCAGATAGTGGCGGTAGTTGCTCACGTTGCAGCCCACGCCGTAGTTGGCGCGGATCATGGCGGAGACGCTGCTGTAGCCATAGATGGAGGCGTAAAGCTCCATGTTGGCGATGGCCTCATCCACCTCGGCCTGCATCTCGTCGTCCATGGTGAAGCCTGCGGCAATGGCGGCGTCATAGACGGCGTAAGTATTCCGGGCAGTCTGAATGGCGGTGTCCATGACATAGTCCGCCCAGGTCTGGCCGTCCTGATACTCCTGCTCGTCCAGGGGCACACCGGCCTCCACGAAGTAGCTCAGGTAGGCGTTGTTGTTGACAGAATCCACAAAGTAGAAATTCACCTCAGCGGCAGTCAGCTTGTGGCTGCCCACCGTGGCGGCGGTGAGGGTGCGCTGGAGAAGGCCGCTGTTATAGACAGCCGCGCACAGGATGCCAAGGACCATCAGGCCGATGACAACATAAAAAACGATTGACCACAGCTTCAGCCGCTTAGCAGCCTTTTGTTCTTCCGATACGGGCGGCCGCTTGGTGGCGGGGGCGGCTGCCGCCTGCTCCTGGCGGAGCTTTTTCTGGCGCGATGCACTCATGGTTGATCAAGTCCTCTCATTATCCTAGGTTTGCGGGTTTCGCATAGACCAGGCTATTATACCCGAAATTATCCCGGGTTTCAAGTGTTGATTCCGGAAAAGGAAAAGAATTTTATAATTCCGCCTTTTGAAATCCTCATTTTGGCTCCAGGCCCCGGCGGAAGCACTCGATCATCTCCCCGGTGAGGCTGTCCGGAGAGTGATCCACGGGGAGCTCCTCCCGGGAAAACCAGATTCCCTCCGAAAGCTCGTCCTCCTGGAGGCGCACCCGGTCACTCCCCTCCAGCTCCGCGAAGAAGCCGAAGAGCAGGCTGTCTGTCACCACCCAGGGCTGGGATTTGTAAAACCGCAGGTTCCGCACCTGCAGCCCCGTCTCCTCCAGCACCTCCCGGGCCACGGTCTCCTCGATGGTCTCGCCGATCTCGTTAAAGCCCGCCACCAGGGCGTACCGCCGGAAGCTCCGCCCGGCGTATTTGGTGAGCAGGAGCTTGTCCCCGTGGCACACGGCCACAATCACCGCCGGGCAGATTTTGGGGTACACCACATGGCGGCACCGGGGGCAGACCATGGCCCGCTCCCGGGGGCTCTCCTCCATGGGGCTGCCGCAGGCCCCGCAGAACCGGTTGGCTCTGTACCACCGGTCCAGGCTCTGACCCACGGCACAGGCAAAGGCCACCTCCCGGGGGCCCTGCTCCCGGTAATCCTTCCGGAAGCCGAACCCTTCCGCCGCCGCCTCACCCCTTACCAGGTAAAAGGCCCGGTCGTCAATGGAAAAGGCGTAAGTAAATCCGGGGTTCCCCCGGAGCTCCCCCACCCTGGGCAGGGCCAGCCCCTCCGGCGTCTGCCGGAGGAGAACTCCCTCCCGGCTGCAGACCAGGGCTCCGTCCTCCTCCCGGGGCGGCTGAAAGCGCATAGGGTTGTGATACACATGGGGCGCAATATCCTGAAGCATCATTGCCCGTTCCTCTCTTCCTTCTCCCCCATGGTCTCCCGGATGCACACATCCTGCCGGGGGATTTTGCTCCAATCGAAGGTCTCCCGCAGGGTCTCCAGATCCGTGGGCCGGGGGGTCTTTTGAATGCCGGCCCAGAAGGCCAGCCAGCCCAGAAGCGCCTCCCGGGACATCCGGCGGGACAGGGCGTCCAGATCCAGGTCCCCATCCCGCTTGGAGAGGCGGCGTCCGTCGTGGCTCAGAAGCATGGGCACATGGTAGTACCGGGGGTGCCCGTACCCCAGAAGCTCCTGGAGGTACATCTGCCGGGGGGCGGAGGACAGAAGATCCCGGCCCCGGACCACCTCGGTCACGCCGGCGTCTCCGTCGTCCACCACCACCGCCAGCTGGTACACAAACACCCCGTCGGCCCGGCGGAGGATGAAATCCCCGCAGTCCCGGGTGAGAAGCTCCGAATAAAAGCCCTGAAGGCCGTCGGTGAGGGCAATCTCCCGCTCCGGCACCCGGATGCGCCAGGCAGGCGCCCGCCCGTAGGCCGCCCGGGCCTCCGGGGTGAGATTCCGGCAGTGGCCGTCATACACATAGACCCCGTCGGCGGCGTGGGGGGCATTGACGCTGCGGAGGCGGCTTCTGGTGCAGTAGCAGGGGTACAAAAGCCCCATCTCCTCCAGCCGGCGAAACTGCTCCGTGTACCGCTCCGTCCGGCTGCTCTGGGGCGCGGTCTCCCGGTCCCAGGTGAGGCCCAGCCACGCAAGATCCCGGCGGAGCTGGTCGGCGTAGGCGGGGCTGGTGCGCTGGGTGTCCAGATCCTCCATCCGGAGAATCAGCTCCCCATCCTGGGCCCGAACCGACAGCCAGGCCAGGAGGGCGGAGAACAGGTTTCCCAGGTGCATCCGCCCACTGGGAGTGGGGGCGAACCGTCCCACGGTCTTCATTCCGCGTCCTCCGGCAGGTCCACCACAACAGGCTCATGCCCCAGAGCGGGAATCAGCCGCTCCAGCACGTCCCTGGTGGCAAGGCGCAGGGTGGCGGTATTCCGGCAGGGGTGCAGCCCCAGCCAGGGATGCTCCAGTACCGGCCGGTCCAGCACCAGCTGCACCAGATGGTTTTTGTCATGCATCAGCCCCAGGAGGCTGGCGGAGCCGGGCATGGCCCCCAGCAGCTCCGGGAGCCTGTCCTCCGGGGCAAAGCTCAGGCGGCTGCAGCCCAGCTGCCGGGAGAGGTGCTTGGTTTTAAACACCTTGTCCCCGTCCAGAAGCAGCAGGTAAAACTGGGTCTGCTGCCGGTTGCACAGGAAGAGGTTCTTGGCGATGGGCGCTCCCAGCACCGCCTCCACCTGGTGGCAGGTCTCAATGTGGTAGGCCGGGTCGTGATCCACCCGGTCATAGGTCAGGCTCAGGTCATCCAAAAGATCATAGCAGGCCAGCTCCTCCGGCTCCCGCCGGGCGTCCTGGGGGCGGCCGGTGTGGCGGACGGGGTCCAGATAAAAATCCATGGCGTCCTCCCTCAGTCCACAATGTTCAGATCCGAGGCGTCGATGGTCACCTCATAGGGGTTGCAGTACCCGTTCACCATCTCCGCCACGCCGTCCCGGTCCAGGATATAATAGGACGCCCCGTAGACGTTGTCGGCATAGCCCGGCAGGGTCGCCGTCTCAATGTTTCCGATGCCGCAGCGCCAGGCCGTGAGGGCAATCCACAGCATGTTCCCCTTGGAAAGATCCGTGGTGGTGCAGTCACCTATGGCGGAGAGCACCTTGGGGAGCTTTGCCACATTGCTCACCTTCAGCCACTGATCCATGCAGGCGGAGATAAACTCCCGCTGCACCTCCACCCGGCCCAGATCCTGGTTGGCGTAGCCCTTCCGGAACCGCACCAGACCCATGGCGTCGGTGCCGTTCAGGGTCTGAAGCCCCTCCTTCAGGTCAATGTAGAGATCCTGAGAGGGGTCCTCGTAGAACATATCCTGGGGCACGTCAAACTCCACGCCGCCCATGATGTCCACAATGTCCACAAAGCCGTCCAGGCTGATGAGCATGTAGCCGTCGGGCCGGTAGCCGATGATGTCCGCCACATAGCCCATAAGCTCCTCCATGCCGTTTTCCGGGTCCGCCTTGCCGTCGTTCCGGCCGAAGGCGGAGTTCAGCTTGGCGTGATCCCCGGCGGTTGTGAGGGTCATGCTGTCCCGGGGCAGGCTCACCAGGTTGATGGACTTCTCTTTGGCGTTCAGATAGAGGAGCATCATGGTGTCCGTCCGGGTGCCCTCCTCATCGGTGCCGCAGAGCAAAATGGTGGCGGCTCCGGACTTCCGGGGGCCAATGGGATCGTCGGTCTCCGGGGGCTTGATGATGGTGCCAAGCCAGATGGCAAGGCCCCCCACCAGCAGGGCCAGAACCAGGAGCACCTTCAGAAGGCGGTGCTTCTTTCTGCGCTTTTTCTTTTTCTTCGGCGGCTCCGCCGGAGGGGCGTATTCCGGCTCATAGGCGGGCGTCGGCTCATAGGCCACCCTGGCCGGGGGCGCGGGCTGCCGGGCCGCCGGGCGGGCGGCCCGGCGTTCGTTCATGAAATCCACATTGTATGCCGGGATGGCCGGGGCCGGCTCCCGGGGCTCCGGCTCCGGAGCCACAGGCTGACGGACTCCGGGCTGGCGGTTCCGTCCGTAATTGTTTCCGTAGTTCAGGAACAGATCCAGGTCCTCCGGGTCTGCCTCATGAAAATAGCCTCCGTCGTCCTCCTTCAGGACCTCGTCCGCCTGGCGCATGAGCTCATCCAGCGCGTCATTGTCTCCGGGTTTGTATGCCATGGAGTCATCCTCCTTTATAATATCATTCGGTTTGGCCTATTATATCGCAACTTCTTCCGGAAGTAAACTGGTTTCTCACCCCCGTTTCCCCAAATCCACCGGTTTGTTCCTTAAGGTTCCATTAAATTCCGGCCCTGTCTGATTTTTTTATAGCTTTTTGGAGGATCTGTGCTATAATAACACCGATATACACTTTTTGAACCGTCAACATCTCTCACTTTATTGCAAACGAAAGGATGGATCACCCCCCATGGCACTGTCTTCATCGGCCCCCTGGCTGAAATATTACGGCAACACCCCGGCCACCATCGACTACCCCCACATGACCATGTACCAGCTGTTATCCCAAACCGCCCGGAAGTATCCCCAGAACATCGCCTATGACTTCATGGGCAAGACTACCACCTATCAGGAATTCCTCCAGCGCATTGACCTCACGGCCAAGTCCTACGCCGCCATGGGCATCTGCAAGGGTGACCGGGTCACCATCTGTATGCCCAACAGCCCCCAGGCCGTGGACAGCTTCTACGCGCTGAACCGTCTGGGCGCCATTCCCAACATGATTCACCCTCTGTCCGCTCCCCAGGAGATTGCCTTCTACCTGAACGTCTCCCACAGCAAGGTCATTCTCACCCTGGATCAGTTCTACTATAAGGTTGCCCAGATTCAGCCGGAGCTGCAGCAGGAATGCACCATTCTCATTGCCAAAATCCGGGATGAGCTGCCCGGGGTGAAAAAGGCCCTGTTCCCCCTGACCAAGACCGCCCGGGCCATTCAGAAGCTCCCCAGGGACGGGTACCTGCTCTGGAGCGATTTCCTGGCGGCGGGCCGCCGCTCCAGGGAATCCCTCCCCCCCGACGACGGCAAATTTGACGACTGCGGCGCCATTTTGTACTCCGGCGGCACCACCGGCACCACCAAGGGCATCATGCTCTCCAACCTGAACTTCAACGCCCTGGGCCTGCAGACCATCGCCGCCTCCGGCTACACCTCCGTGGCGGGGATGAAGATGCTCTCCGTCATGCCCGTGTTCCACGGCTTCGGCCTGGGCATCGGCATCCACACCGCCCTCATCGGCGGCGCAACCTGCATTCTGGTGCCCCAGTTCAACGTGAATATTTACGCGGATATTCTGAAAAAGCAGAAGCCCAATCTGATTCCCGGTGTGCCCACCCTCTTTGAGGCCCTGCTCCGTACCACTACCCTGGAAGGCGTTGACCTGAGCTTCCTGAAGGGCATCTTCTCCGGCGGCGACTCTCTGTCCCCGGAGCTGAAGAAAAAGGTGGATCAGTTCCTGAAGGAGCACAACTGCTCCGAGCAGATCCGGGAGGGCTACGGCACCACCGAGTGCGTCACCGCCTCCTGCCTCACCCCCAAGGACTATGCCCGCTCCGGCTCCATCGGCGTGCCCTTCCCGGATACATACTACAAGATCGTGAAGCCTGGCACTACGGAGGAGCAGCCTGCCAACACCGAGGGCGAGATCTGCCTGTCCGGCCCCACGGTGATGCTTGGCTACATGGACAACCCCGGGGAGACCGCCCAGGCCCTGCGCCGCCACACCGACGGCCGCATCTGGCTCCACACCGGCGACCTGGGCTCCATGGATCAGGACGGCTTTGTCTACTTCCGCCAGCGGATGAAGCGAATGATCATCACCTCCGGCTACAACGTGTACCCCTCCCAGCTGGAGAACATCATTGACGGCCACGAGAAGGTGCTCCTCTCCTGCGTCATCGGCGTGAAGGACCCCTACCGGGTGCAGCGGGTGAAGGCCTATGTGGTGCCCATGCCCGGCATTGAGCCCACGGAGGAGCTGAAAAAGGAGCTTCTGGACTACTGCTCCAGCCGCATTGCCAAGTACGCCATGCCCCGGGAGATTGAGTTCCGGACGGAGCTGCCCAAGACCCTGGTGGGCAAGGTGGCCTACCGGGTGCTGGAGGAAGAGGCCAACAGCCAGGAGGCCAAATGAAGCGCCGGATCTGGGAGCTGGACGCCTTCCGGGGGCTGTGCATCTTGTGTATGGTGCTGGTTCACCTGGTCTATGACCTGCGGGAGCTGTACCATGTGGTGGATTTCTCCTATCCCGCCCTGTTCACCTTCGTCATGACCTGGGGCTCCGTCCTGTTTCTGCTGCTGTCCGGCACCTGCGTCACCCTGGGGCACCACCCCATCCGCCGGGGCCTCATCGTCTTCGGCTGCGGAATGCTCTGCAGCGCCGTCACCGGAGGGATGTATCTTCTGAACCTCCAGGGCCGGGACATCCTCATCTGGTTCGGCATTCTCCACTGCCTGGGGGTGTGTATGCTGCTGTGGCCGGTGTTCCGCAGGCTGCCCAACTGGGGGCTGCTCCTGACCGCCGCCCTCCTCCTGGCCCTGGGCTACTGGTTCCGCACGCTCCGGGTGGAGGCCGGGTGGCTCTTCCCCCTGGGCCTTATCCGCAGGGACTTTGCCTCCTCGGACTACTTCCCCCTCCTTCCCAACCTGGGCTGGTTCCTCCTGGGCGCCCTTCTGGGGAGAACCCTCTACCGGAAGCAGGAGACCCTCTTCCCCCGCTTCCCCGCCCAGGCGGCCCCCATCCGCTTCCTGTCCTGGTGCGGCCGCCAGTCCCTGTTCATCTACCTGCTCCACCAGCCGATTCTGGCGGGAGCCTTTGAGCTGTATTTCCTCTTAAAGTAGCTTATACAACATCCGGCGAAAGGCAACCCTTCCGCCGGATGTTGTATTTCGGGGACGCACTGCCACCCCAATGGTCATTTCCACAAAAGAACCCCGGTACCCCCCACCTGTCATCCTGAGCCAAAAGCGAAGGATCTCACGCAGGGGAGCCCCGACACGGGACTCCGGTGCATGAGATCCTTCGGCTGCGCCTCAGGATGACCGTGGGGGCGGGTGCGGCATCGGGGAGGCAATCCCGGACGCAGTTTGCAAAAAAGCGATGGGCCTTTTGAGGAGGCCCACCGCTTTTTCAACTGTTGTAACAGCGCTCTTGCATATAAATTTACTTTGCGTACTCCACAGCCTTGGTCTCCCGGATGACGTTGACCTTGATCTGGCCGGGGTACTCCAGCTCGGACTCCAGCTTCCGGGCGATGTCCCGGGCCAGAATGATCATGTTGTCCTCGGAGACCTCCTCGGGCTTGACCATAATGCGGACCTCCCGGCCGGCCTGGATGGCGTAGGCCTTCTCCACGCCGGGATAGGAGCCGGTGAGCTCCTCCAGCTTCTGCAGGCGGCGGACATAGTTCTCCACGTTTTCTCTCCGGGCGCCGGGGCGCGCGGCGGAGATGGCATCGGCAGCCTGCACCAGACAGGCCACGATGGTCTGGGGCTCCACATCATTGTGGTGGGCCTCGATGGCGTGGATGACGGCGGGGCTCTCCTTGTACTTCCGGGCCAGCTCCACACCCAGCTGCACATGGCTGCCCTCCATCTCATGGTCCACAGCCTTGCCCAGGTCATGGAGGAGGCCGGCCCGCTTGGCCAGGGCCACGTCCACGCCCAGCTCGGAGGCCAGAAGGCCGGAGATGTGGGCCACCTCGATGGAGTGGTTCAGCACGTTCTGGCCGTAGGAGGTACGGTACTTCTGGCGGCCCAGAATCTTAATGAGCTCGGGATGCAGGTTGTGAACGCCGGTCTCGTAGCAGGCGCGCTCGCCCTCTTCCTTGATGGTCCGGTCCACCTCCCGGCGGGCCTTCTCCACCATGTCCTCAATCCGGGTGGGGTGAATGCGGCCGTCGGCAATGAGCTTCTCCAGAGCCAGACGGGCCACTTCCCGGCGGACAGGGTCGAAGGAGGACACGGTGATGGCCTCGGGGGTATCGTCAATGATGAGATCCACGCCGGTGATGGTCTCCAGGGTGCGGATGTTCCGGCCCTCCCGGCCGATGATCCGGCCCTTCATCTCGTCATTGGGCAGAGCGACCACGGAGACCGTGGTCTCCGCCGCGTGGTCAGCGGCACAGCGCTGGATGGCCGTGGCGATGATCTCCCGGGCCGTCTGCTCCGCCTCTTCCTTCAGCTGAGTCTCCACCTCTTTGATCTTCATGGCGGTCTCATGCCGGACTTCGGATTCCACGTTTTCCAGAATATACTTCTTGGCGTCCTCCTGGGTCAGGCCGGAGATCTTCTCCAGAACCTCCAGCTGGCTCTTCTTAATGAGGTTGATCTCATTCTGGGTGGCGGTGACGGCGGCCTGCTTCTTGGCCAGGTCCTCTTCCTTGCGCTCGTAGGCGTCGCTCTTTTTGTCCAGGGTCTCTTCCTTCTGCTGCAGCCGGCGTTCCTGCTTGGTCAGCTCGCTGCGGCGCTCCTTGACTTCCTTTTCGTACTCGGTGCGCGATTTATGGATTTCGTCTTTTGCCTCCAGCAGCATTTCTTTCTTTTTGTTCTCGCCGCTGCGGATGGCCTCGTTAATGATGCGGGTGGCTTCCTCCTCGGCGCTTCCGATCTCCCGTTCGGCAACCTTCTTCCGATACATGGTGCCGCCCAGGAAACAGACAACCGCCACAACGAGAAAGCCTACAATCAACAATACGATGGTAATAGGTCCCATAATTCAGCAACACACCTCCTTGTAAAAAATTTGGGTCTTCCGGAGGTGATCACCCGAAGCGCCTGATTTGGGCGCAGCATTAGAAAGCCCCTTCAGAAAAGGGACTTCCCGGCAGTTTTCAGAAAAAAGCAGGCAAAAACCTGTCAAGAATTCAAAAACTCCAGGCATCCAGCCAACTCAGGCGGACACACGGGCAATAACCAAGCCGGATTTTGCGTCGAAATAGTAACACCGGTCGGGTCCCTTCCCCAAGCGGACCCACCAGCAAAACCAATCCACTCTCTATTCTATATGTTTGGAAACCGTATGTCAAGACAATTTGCACGAATCTCCGGAAATAATTCTAAATCTTTATGCATAATGCACCAAGGCCCCGGGACGATTCCCGGGGCCCTGGCAGAGGGGCGATTCTTCCCTCACCGCTGGAGGGGCTTCAGCTTTCTGCGGTAAATGCGGACGAACAGTCCCAGGGTCACCGCCAGGCTGAAGGCCTCCGCAATGGGGAAGGCCAGCCAGACCAGCTCCAGGCGGTCCGTCAGGGACAGAAGGTAGGCCACGGGCACCAGCACCACCAGCTGCCGGGCCAGGGACACAATGGTGGCATAGATTCCGTTGCCCAGGGCCTGGAACACGGCGGTGAGCACCACGCAGATTCCGGCCACCAGGTAGGAATAGCTGATGGTCTGCAGGGCGCGGCAGCCGATGTCCAGGAAGTGCTGGGTGGGCTCAAACATGGCAAGGAGGGTCTCCGGGATGAATTGGAATGCCAGGAAGCCCGCCAGCATGAAGGTTATGGCCACGGCGCAGCTGAGAATCACCGTCTTGCGGATGCGCTCCGGCTTCCGGGCCCCGTAATTGTAGGCCACAATGGGAATCATGGCGTTGTTCAGGCCGAAAACCGGCATGAACACAAAGCTCTGGAGCTTAAAGTAGGAGCCGAAGACCGCCACCGCCGTGGGGGTGAAGCCGCCCAGAATGCGGTTCATGGTGAAGGTCATGACGGAGCCGATGGCCACCATGAGAATGGAGGGAACGCCCACGGCCAGGATGATTTTCACCGTCCGCCACTGGAGCATCACAGTCTCCCGGCTCAAGGATACCTCGTGATTTTTTAGCACATGGAACACCAGGGCCAGCACGAAGGCCGCCACCTGGCCCACCACCGTGGCCACCGCCGCACCGGCCACGCCCATGGCCGGAATCCCCAGGCCGCCAAAGATAAAGAGGGGGTCCAGCACAATGTTCAAAATGGCGCCAACCCCCTGGGTCACCATGGTGAGCATGGTGCGCCCGGTGGCCTGGAGCATCCGCTCAAAGAGAATCTCTCCGAAAATACCAAAGGAGCAGATGGTGCAGATCTGCAGATAGGCCGTACCGCCCTCCCGAATCTCGGGGATGTCCGTCTGGATGTCAAAAAACAGCCCGGAGCAGGTGAGGCCAAAGAGCATGAACAGCCCGCAGCAGATGGCCGACAGCACCAGGCCGTTTCCGGCGGCTTTGTTGGCCCGGTCAAACTCGTGGCTTCCCAGACTCTTGGACAGAAGGGAGCTCATGCCCACGCCCACGCCGGTGGAAAAGCCGATCATCAGATTCTGAATGGGAAAGGCCATGGACACCGCCGTCAGGGCATTCTCGCTGACCCGGGACACATACACACTGTCCACCACATTGTAAAGGGCCTGCACCAGCATGGAAATCACCATGGGCAGGGCCATATTCACCAGCAGCCGCCCAATGGGCAGGGTCCCCATTTTGTTTTCTCTTCTCAGTTCCGTCTCCATATGTTCTCTCCATTGCAATTGATGTTTGCAGATATTGTAACGGCCTTGGGGCAACTTGTCAATTTCCCCGAAAAAATCAGCAAAACTTTAACCTTTTCACCAATTTTGCCCCATGTCCTCCGGCCTGCTTCAGCAACATGACGGCACCAGCGGGGTTGTCTCAGCATAAAAAAACGCCGCGCCCGCCGGGATGGCTCCCGGATTCCATGGGCGCGGCGATGGGGTCAAGGGCCTGGGCTCGAAAGGCAAATGCGCCAGCCCGACGGGCTGGCGCATTTGCTGGTGACCCGTACGGGACTCGAACCCATGTTACCGCCGTGAAAGGGCGGTGTCTTAACCACTTGACCAACGGGCCTGGTAGCGGCAATCTGATTCGAACAGATGACATACCGGGTATGAACCGGCTACTCTACCAACTGAGTTATGCCGCCATGTGCCGCTCCAACAGTTTTCCGCCGGAACAGCTTCATTATTATAGGAAATTCAAGTCAATCTGTCAAGGGTTTTTTTCAAAATTTTTAATTTTTTTGTCTGCCGGACGGGCAGGGCCGCCATCCAGTGTCACGAACTGAAGCGAAAGGCTTCCTGACCGTTCGTAGGGGCGGACCCATGTGTCCGCCCGCGGGGAAAGATGTCGTTCCGCAAAAATCCAATGCGAATTCCCACCGGATTTTTGCGAGACATCCCCTTTCCCTGCCGCCGTTCACCCTGACCTCCGAGCAGAACCATATACGGCGCTTATTCCCCAGCGCCCTCCGTCAGCTCTCCCAGAAGCCCGTCCCGGTACAGGCCCGTCACCCGCACAGGGCGGACTTCATTGTGGAGCCCCTCCCCGGGGGCGTAGATTTTGGCATAATTGGGAGCATGGCCCGTGTACAGCCCCCCCTCCGCCGGTTCTTCAAAGAGAACCTCCTGCACCGTACCCACCAGGCCGGTAAGGTAGGCCCGCTCCAGCTCCTGGCCCACAGCCACGGCCCGGGCGCTCCGGGCCTCC
>JALETK010000021.1 GCA_022781505.1 Clostridiales bacterium
AACCTTTAAAATATTACTTTGGTGCATTGTAGGGGAGGGTCATGACCCTCCCGGAACAAAACGGGCCCACCTGGGCCTGTTTTGTTCCAGGGCCAAAGGATTCTACGGATTCGCCCGGGTGCGCCAGGAAATGAAGTCCCATACTGCGGGAGGGTCTTGACCCTCCCCTACGGTTCGTAGAATCGCGGCCCTTATAGGCTATCTGTAGTCGATAAGAAAAAAGCAGGCGCTGCCATGGCAGCGCCTGCTTTATATACGGGGAAATTGCTTACTTCACTTCGGCAACAGCGCCGGCGGCCTTCAGTTCCTCGGCCAGCTTCTCGGCGTCTTCCTTGGAGATGCCTTCCTTCAGAGCCTTGGGAGCGTTGTCCACGATCTCCTTGGCTTCCTTCAGGCCCAGGCCGGTAGCGGCACGGACAACCTTGATGACGGCAATCTTGTTGGCGCCGACTTCCTTCAGCACCACGTCGAACTCGGTCTTCTCCTCCTCCTCGGGAGCAGCGGCCACAGCGGGGCCGGCCACGGCGGCGGCAGCAGCGGAGACACCGAAAACTTCCTCCAGAGTGTGAACCAGCTCGGACAGCTCCAGAACGGTCAGACCCTTGACTTCCTCAACGAGAGCAGTGATCTTTTCACTAGCCATTGTAATTTTCCTCCTAAATAGATGAATTCAATAAATAATGGATGTGGATGATTAGGCTTCCGCAGGGGCTTCCTCGGCGGGAGCGGGGCCTTCCTTCTGGGCGCGGATCTGGTCCAGAACGAATGCCAGGCTGGAAATGGGAGCCAGGAAGGTGCCAAGCACCTGGGCAACCAGGGCGTCCTTGCTGGGCAGCTCGCCGAAGGAGTTCAGCTGCTCGGCGGTCAGGACGGAGCCTTCCACCAGGCCGCCCTTGATGGTCAGGACGTTCTTGTTCTTCTTGGCGAACTCGCAGACGATGCGAGCGGGAGCGATGGGGTCGCCGGTGGTGCAAGCCATGGCAGTGGTGCCGTTCAGGAGCTCGTCGAACTGGTTGTAGCCGGCCTTGTTGGCGGCGAACCGGGTCAGCGTGTTCTTCACAACGGCGTACTCCACGGAAGCGTCCCGGAACTGCTTACGCAGGGCGGTATCCTGAGCAACATTGATGCCCTTGTAGTCCACGAAGACCACAGAGGTAGCGCCGGAGATCTTACCGGTGAGCTCGTCAACGATTGCCTTCTTGCTCTCAAGAACCTTTGCGTTGGGCATGAAAGTGTCACCTCCGAAAAAATAAATGCCTCATGCCAAAAGACATGAGGACACAGAACATGTATCAAAACAAATTCCGCAAACCTCGGCAGGATGGGAAACCCCATTACGGCAAAGCCTCCTGCTGTCTCTGGCAGCCTTTTCATTATACCGGATAATTGGAATTTGTCAAGTGTTTTTTTGCAAAAATTCGGGAGCGAAGGATGGATGAGGCCCTGCTGGCCCACCGGCAGGGAGGCGACACGATATCATGGATCCGCCGCAGCCCTCACGAAAACGGCCCGGCTTGACAGTGCAGCCAAAGGCCGATATAATATAGACACAGGATGATGCCACAAGAAGGGGGGAGATGCCTATGGAGACACAGCTGGTGGAGAGCATTGCCAGAATGGACGGCAGTACGGCGGGTGACGCCGTGTTTAAGGAGATGCTGGCCTACCGGGAGGTTCTGGCCCACATCATGAAGACCTGTGTGCCGGAATACAAGGAGTGTACCATCCCCGAGATCATGAACTGCATCGAGGGCGACATCCAGATTGGAGACGCCGGCGTTCACCCCGATGAGACCAACCTCCCCCCAAAGATCCGGGGGCTGTCTACGGAGAGCAGCAGCGTCACGGAGAACCGCACCTTTTACGACGTGCGCTTCTCTGCGGTGGCCCCTTCGGCGGATGGGAGAATCGGCCTCATCATCAACGTGGAGGCCCAGCGGCAGTATCATCCCGGATACCCCCTGGTGAAG
The DNA here is from genome assembly GCA_022781505.1 of Clostridiales bacterium. Classification (GTDB taxonomy): domain Bacteria; phylum Bacillota; class Clostridia; order Oscillospirales; family Oscillospiraceae; genus Faecousia. Next base: position 1,971 of record JALETK010000021.1, read on the forward strand.
CGGGCACTGTACTACTGCAGCCGGATGCTTTCCGCGCAGTACGGGCCAATATTCGACCATTCACACTATGAGAACATTCAGAAGGTGTACTCCATCTGGATCTGCACCCGGCCTCCCAAGGAGCGGGAGAATACCATCACCAGCTACACCGTCCAGGAGAAGCATCTGGTGGGCAATGCCACGGAGCCGGTCAGAAACTACGACCTGCTGAACGCCACCATGATCTGCCTGGGCCGCCCGGAAGGTGAGAACTACGGCGGCCTCCTGCGGATGCTGGAGGTGCTGTTCGGCGGCAGACACAGCTCCGGGCAGGTGATTGATATTCTGGAGAACGAGTACGGTTTTGCCACAGGGGACGACCTGGAAGGGAAGGTGTCAGAAATGTGTAATTTGAGTCAGGGATTTATCGAGCAGGGCATCAAGCAAGGTATTGAGCAGGGCATCAAGCAAGGCATTGAGCAAGGTATTGAGCAAGGCATTGAGCAAGGCATTGAGCAAGGCATTGAGCGCGGCATCGAGCAAGGCATTGATAAAGAACGGCTGAATAACATCCGCAGCCTGATGGCCAAGCTCACCCTGTCCGCCAACCAGGCCATGGACGCATTGGACATCCCGGCTGAGGAGCAGCCCAAATATCTGGAGATGCTGAAGCAGCCGGATCAGAAGTCCGGAAAATGAACACAGGGGTTTGTCTCGAAACTCGCTTTGAGACAAACCCCTGTTTTTTTGAAGCTCCCCTTACAGCCGCTGGGCGATGCGGGTGCCCGTTTCGCCGTGGATGCCGGCGGAGGCTTTTTGGAGCTGGGTGATGAGGGCGGTGCGGCCCGGGGCGGAGCGGGCGAAGCGGATGGCGGCCTCCACCTTGGGGAGCATGGAGCCCGGGGCGAACTCCCCGGCCTTGGCGTAGGCCTCGGCCTCTTCTGGGGTCAGCTCCGTGAGCCAGGTCTCCCCCGGCTGGCGGTAGCGGATGGCCACCTTCTCCACAGCGGTGAGGATGATCAGCAGATCCGCCTCCAGGGACTCCGCCAGGAGCTCCGCCGCGAAGTCCTTGTCAATGACGGCGGCGGCATCCTTCAGAATGTACCCGTCCTTCCGGAACACGGGGATTCCACCGCCGCCGCAGGCGATGACCACCTGGCCCGCCTCCATGAGGGTGCGGACGGTCTCCAGCTCGATAATGGCCCGGGGCATGGGGGAGGCAACCACCCGGCGGTAGCCCCGGCCGGCGTCCTCGATGACCTCATAGCCCCGCTGGACGATCAGCTGCTCCGCCTCTGCCTTGGTCATAAAGGCCCCGATGGGCTTTGTGGGATGGAGGAAGGCGGGGTCGGCAGGGTCCACCTCCACCTGGGTGAGAACCGTGGACACGGGCTTGGGGATTCTCCGGGTGAACAGGGCCTCCCGCAGGGCGTTTTGCAGGTCATAGCCAATGTAGCCCTGGCTCATGGCGACGCATACGGAGAGGGGGCAGGGAATGTACATTTCCGGGTCCGACCGGGTGAGCTCGGCCATGGCCTTTTGAATCATGCCCACCTGGGGGCCGTTGCCATGGGCCAGGATCACCTGGTTTCCGGCGGCGATGAGATCCACAATGGCCTCCGCCGTCTCCCGAACCGCCAGATACTGCTCTTCCAGATTCTTGCCCAGAGCGTTGCCGCCCAGAGCCACAACGATGCGATGGGACATAAGTTGATACCGTCCTTTTTTGAAATTTTGAATGGAATAGCTTATGAACCGGGGGGTGCCAGGCCCCTTGGGCCTACGGCTCCATTGTAACATAGCCCCATGGGAAGTCAATCACAATTTCCCCCGGCTGCGGTTTTCGTTGCATGGAATCCGAAAATGGTATATAATAAGAAACATACCGTGAAACGCAATGGAGGTACTTGCTTATGGAGTGGAAGGTTCTGGCCGTGGGAGACGTGGTGGCGGACTGCGGGGTGCGGATGATTGCCCGGCATCTGCCCCGGCTGCGGCGGAAATACGGGGCGGACTTCACCGTGGTCAACGGGGAGAACGCCGCCGTCCTGGGCATCACCCGGGAGCAGGCGGAGACCATTCTGGACGCCGGGGCGGACGTGATTACCATGGGAAACCACACCTTTGGCCGCCGGGAGATTTGCGATTATCTGGACGACTGCCCCCGGATTCTCCGGCCCCACAACCTGGCCCCCCAGCTCCCGGGCCGGGGCTGGGCCGTTTTTGACAGCCCCGCCGGGGAGGTGGCGGTGATTGACCTCATCGGCCGGTGCAACATGGACTACAGCCCGGACAACCCCTTCCTCCAGGTGGACAAGATCCTGGCCCAGCTCTCTACCCCCCGGATTCTGGTGGAGATTCACGCGGAGGCCACCTCCGAAAAGCTGGCCATGGGCCACATGCTGGATGGGCGGGTCAGCGCCGTGTGGGGCACCCACACCCATGTGCCCACGGCGGACGATCAGATTCTCCCCAAGGGCACGGGCTATGTGACGGATTTGGGCATGACCGGCCCCAAGAACTCCATTCTGGGCATCCGGCCCGACCTGTCCGTGGCCCGGTTCCGGGGGGATCTGGCCGGGCGCTACCAGCCTGCCCCGGGGCCCGGGAAGCTGGAGGGGGTGCTCTTCACCCTGGACGCCGCCGGCCGGTGCCTGAAAACGGAGCGGGTGACGGTCTATGATTAAGCTGCTGCACACCGCCGACTGGCACCTGGGGGCCCGGTTCCGGGGCCTGCCCCCGGAGAAGGCCGCGGAGAAGCGGCAGGAGCAGGGGCGGCTTCTGGAGCTTTTGGGGGAGCTGGGCCGGGAGTGCGACCTGGCCCTTTTGGCAGGGGATCTCCTGGACAGGCCCGACGGGGAGGGAGCGCCCCTGAAAGCCCTCCGGGACGCCCTGGAGGAGATGGCCGTGCCCGTGTTCATCGCCCCGGGGAACCACGATTTTATCAACCCGGAGTCCCCCTATGAGACCATGGCCTGGCCCTCCAATGTACACATTTTTAAAAAGCCGGTTCCCGAGTATGTGGAACTCCCGGGCCTCTCCTGCCGGGTCTGGGGGGCGGGCTACGGGAGCATGGACTGCCCGGGGCTTCTGGAGGACTTCCGGGCTGCGGGGCCGGAGCCGGTGCAGCTGATGGTGCTCCACGGGGACATGGTGAGCGCCGGCTCCCCCTGCTGCCCGGTGACGAGGGCCCAGGCCGCCCGGTCGGGCCTCTCCTATCTGGCCCTGGGCCACATTCATAAGGCCGGGAGCCTCCTGGCGGGGGACACCCTGTGCGCCTGGCCCGGGTGCCCCATGGGCCGGGGGCTGGACGAGACCGGGGAGAAGGGGGCCTTTCTTACGGAGCTCCCGGAGGGGAAGCTCCGCTTCCAGCCCCTGGGCCTGGGGCGGTATGAGGATCTGGCGGTGGAGGCGGGGGAGGACCCCCTGACCTCCGTGCTGGAGGCCCTGCCCCCGGACACCCGGCGGGACGTGTACCGCATCACCCTCACCGGCCCCTGGGAGCCTGTGGATACGGAGCGGCTTCAGGAGGCCCTGGCCCCCCGGTTCTTTGACCTGCGGCTGCGGGACCGGACGGAGCTGCCCCGGGAGCTGTGGCGGGAGGCCGGGGCGGACAGCCTGGAGGGGGTCTATTTCCGCCTCCTCCGGGACGCGGCGGAGACGGGGGAGGACCGGGAGGTGCTGACCCTGGCCGCCCGGATCAGCCGTGCCATTCTGGAGGGTCGGGAGGTGAAGCTGCCGTGAGAATTCTGTCCATGACTGCCACCTTCGGCAAGCTGGAGGGGCAGACCCTGCGCCTGGAGCCGGGGCTGAATGTCATCGCCGCTCCCAACGAGTGGGGCAAGAGCACCTGGTGCGCCTTTCTTCTGGCCATGCTCTACGGGGTGGACACCCGGCAGCGGGCCCGGCAGGGGAGCCTTCCCGACAAGGAGCGGTACCGCCCCTGGTCGGGAAAGCCCATGGAGGGCTCCATGGACATCCTCTGGCAGGGGCGGGCCGTCACCATCCAGCGCCGGACCCGGGGCCGGATTCCCATGGGAGAGTTCCGGGCCTTTGAGACGGACACGGGGCTTCCTGTGGGGGAGCTGACGGCGGCCAACTGCGGAGAGACGCTTCTGGGGGTGGAGCGCAGCGTGTACAGCCGCTGCGGCTTTCTCCGGGGGACCGATCTGGCCGTCACCCCGGACGAGGCCCTCAGCCGCCGGCTCAATCAGCTGGTGACCACGGGAGACGACAGCCCCGAGGCCGCCCGGCTGGAGGAGAAGCTCCGGGAGCTGCGGAACAAATGTCAGTATAACAAGACGGGTGCCCTGCCCCAGGCCCGGCAGGAGCTGGCCCGGTGCCGGGGGGCCCTGGAGCGCCACCGGCTTCTGGGAGAGAACGCCGCCCGGCTGGAGGAGGAGACCGCCCGGCTGGAGGCACGGCTGGAGGCCCTCCGAACCCACGCCCGGGCCCTGGAGGCCCGGGAGAACCGGGAGAAACTGAAAAAGGTGGAGGAGGCCCGGGAGCAGGAGCGGGATGCCGCCCGGGCCCTGGAGGAGGCCCGGGCCCGGTGCCAGGAGCTTCCGGCCTGGGAGGAGACCGAACGGAAGCTCCGGGAGTATGACCGGCTTCAGGAGGAAATCCGCGCCCTGGAGCTGGAGGCGGCCATGTGCCTGCCGGAGCCTCCGGAGGAGCAGGCCCCGGAGGTCTTCCGGGGCCTCACCGGCCCCGAGGCCCTGGCCCGGGCCCAGGCGGATCTGGAGGCGGCCCGGAGGCCCCGGGGAAAGGCCTGGCTTCCTGTGGGCATCGCGGCCCTGGGAGTGGGGCTTGTTCTGGGGCTGATTCTCCCGGGAGCCTGGAAGGCGGTGGCCCTGGGGGCCGGGCTTCCGGGCATTGCCTTTCTGGTGGTGGGTCTTGTCCGGAGACCCGCCGCCGGAGAGGGTCTTATGGCCCGGTACGGCATCGGGGAGCCGGAGAAAATTTTGACCATGGCCCGGGCATACGGGGCCGCTCTGGAGGAGCGGCAGACCCGGGAGGAGGAGCGGCAGGAGCGGCTTCGTGCCCTGGGAGCCCGGCGGAACGCCCTGACCCATGCCCAGACCGTCCTGGGGACAAACCGGCGGGAGCTGGAGGACATTCTGGAGACCTGGGCCCAGTGGGCCGATGCCCGGCGGGCCCTCCCCGGGGCAAGACGCCACCGGGAGGCCCTGGAGGCGGTGACGGCGGATCTGACGGTGCAGGAGCTGCCCGACGGCCTGACCCTCTCTCCGGAGGAGACCCGGTACGCCCTGGGGAAGACGGAGGCCCAGCTGGAGAAAACCCGCTCGGAGCGGGACAAGACCCTGGGAGAGCGCCGGGCCATGGAGGACCGGGAGACCCTGGAGGCCAGATGCGAGGAGCTGACCGCCCGGGTGGAGGAGCTGGAGCGGTGGCACACCGCCCTGGGCTGTGCCCTGGAGCTTCTGGGCCAGGCCAAGGAGGAGCTGCGGAGCCGGTTTGCCCCCCGGATTGCGGGTCAGGCCCGGGAGCTTCTGGAGGAGCTCACCCTGGGGAGCTATGACCGGCTGCTGCTGGAGCCGGATTTCAGCCTCTCCGCCGCCGCCCGGGGGGAGGACACGGTGGTGTCCGCCGCCTGGCGCAGCGACGGCACAGCGGATCAGATGTACCTGGCCCTGCGCCTGGCGGTTTTGCGGGCCCTGGCCCCGGAGGCTCCCCTGGTTCTGGACGACGCCCTGAACCGCTTTGACGGCGAGCGGCTGAAGGCCGCCATGAACCTTCTCCGCCGGGAGGAGCGGCAGATTCTGCTGTTTACCTGCCAGACGGAAAGAATGGCAGCCTGGGAAGAGCCCCGGCGCGACTGCTGATTGGATTTCCAGGTGCCCGGCGGGGGCAAGCCCCCACCCTACGGGTGCATGACCGGGGCATGTGCGTTGGGACGGAGGCACTGCCAAAGCCTGTACCGTAGGGCGGGGTCGTAACCCCGCCGCCCGCTTCCCGGAACCCTCGCGCCTCCCAAAAAATACGCTGCACCCTCAGGTCTGTCATTGCGAACCAGCGCGCACGCTGGTGTGGCAATCCGTTCTCCTGCAAGCCGCAGGCTTGCGCGCCCCGCCAGGGGCGCAATATTGGCCCGGGGCATGACCGGCCTCCCGGCCGGTGCAATGCTGCGCATTGCGAGAGAACGGATTGCCACGTCGCTGCGCTCCTCGCAATGACAGTTTTGGGGGCCTGGTGGGTTTGGATGGAACTGCCAGACAGTTTTGTAAGTGCCCGGCGGGGGCAAGCCCCCGCCGGGCAGTTGCAGACTTTGTTTGGCAGCCCCGTCCCACGGAGGGGGGCGTTCATGGAAGTTCGGGAAACTCTTAACAAATTGTTCACCCCATGGGGAAAAAATACGGTATAATGGTATCAGAGATATGCGGGAGGTGCCCCTATGGCAATTACAGTTTTAATCGTGGAGGACGATAAGAATATTGCGGAGCTTTTGCAGATGTACCTGGAGAAGGAGGGCTACGCCGTGGCCCTGGCTGCCGACGGAGGCCAGGGGGTGTCCAAGTTCCGGGCCATCAAGCCGGATCTGGTGCTCCTGGATCTGATGCTCCCGGTGATGGACGGCTGGGGGGTGTGCAAGGCCATCCGGGCCGAGAGCCAGGTGCCCATCATCATGCTCACCGCCAAGGGAGAGACCGCCGACAAGGTGGCGGGCCTCAAGGGTGGCGCCGACGATTACATCACCAAGCCCTTTGAGATGAAGGAGGTGCTGGCCCGGATTGAGGCGGTGCTCCGGCGCACGGGCAATGTGGTGGAGAAGAAGCCCAACAAGCTGGTCTTTGACAAGCTGATCATTGATATGGATGCCTTTGAGCTCACCGTGGACGGGAAAAAGGTGGATACGCCTCCCAAGGAGATGGAGCTGCTGTTCCACCTGGCCTCCGCCCCCAACCGGGTGTACACCCGGAACCAGCTGCTGGATGAGGTCTGGGGCTTTGACTATTTTGGCGACTCCCGGACGGTGGACGTCCATGTGAAGCGCCTGCGGGAGAAGCTGGAGGGCGTCTCCGACAAGTGGAGCCTGAAGACCGTCTGGGGTGTGGGCTATAAGTTCGAGGTGACGGAGGAGTGAGATCCACCTTCAGCCGCCTGTTTTCCACCACGGCTCTGATCATTCTGGTGGCGGTGGTGGGCCTGGGCGTCTCCTTCCGGGTGATGGTTCAGGATTACCTGGCCCAGGAGCGGGAGTCCGAGCTTCAGGCCACCGCCCAGGCTGTGGCCTCCCTGACGGTCAAGTACGCCGCCGCCATGGACGGAAGCTATGACGGCAGCATGAACATGGGCTTCCACATGAATCTGGCCTTCGCAGCCCAGGTCTCCCAGACGGACGCTCTGGTGTGCGACGGGGCGGGGAACGTGATTGTCTGCTCCTGCCAGGAGCCGGTGTGCGAGCATTTGAGCAAGACCCTGGACGCCTCCTATGTGGAGGCCGCCCTGGCCGGTGGGGACACGGACACCGGGGTGCTCCGGGGGATTTACCCTGAGAAGCGGTACCTGGTCTCCCTCCCGGTGGCTTTGCCCGATGACAGCCTGGTGGGCTTCGTCCTGGTGTCCGAGCCGGTGCAGGGCATCGGCGACATCATGTCTCAGATCACCCAGATGTTCATTCTGGTGGCCATTGTGGTGATGCTGCTCACCTTTATCAGCATTTCCGTGTTCACCCAGAACCAGTGCCGCCCCCTGCGGGATATGGCCAACGCCGCCCGGGAGTTCGGCCACGGCAACCTGAAGGCCCGGGTGGAGACCGGCGGGGACAACACCATGGAGATTGACGAGCTGGCCGTGGCCTTCAACAATATGGCCTCCTCCCTGGAAAAGAGCGAGTACCAGCGCCAGGAGTTCGTGGCCAATGTGAGCCACGAGCTGAAGACCCCCATGACCACCATCGGCGGCTATGTGGACGGCATCCTGGACGGCACCATTCCCCCGGAGAAGGAGCGGAAGTATCTGACCCTGGTCTCCGACGAGGTAAAGCGGCTGAGCCGCCTGGTGCGCAGTATGCTGGAGGTGTCCCGCCTCCAGGATCAGGGGATTCCGGCGGAGAAGATGACCCGGTTTGACGTGTCCGAGTGCCTGGGCCAGGTGCTCATCGCCTTTGAGCAGAAAATCAACAGCAAGCACCTGGACGTGCAGGTGGACTTTCCCGAGTACCCGGTCTACGCCCTGGGGGAGCTGGACGCCATCACCCAGGTGGTCTATAACCTCATTGACAACGGGGTGAAGTTCTGCCCCGATGGAGGCCAGCTGGGCCTCAGCCTCCGGGAGTCCGGGAGCAAGGTCTATGTGTCCGTGTCCAACACCGGCCAGACCATCCCGCCGGAGGAGCTGCCCCTGGTCTTTGACCGGTTCCACAAGATCGACAAGAGCCGCAGCCTCAACCGGGACGGCTGGGGTCTGGGCCTGTACATTGTGAAAACCATCATCTGCAGCCACGGGGAGGATATCTCCGTCACCAGTCGGGAGGGCAAGACGGAGTTCACCTTCACCCTCAAAAAGGTGAACAGCCTGTAAAAGCATACCAACTCCCCACGGCGGAAGGGTCAAGACCAGGGGTGTTGATTAGGGTTACAAAAGGTTACAATGATCGCACTGGCGCGGGAGCGCCCACGCCTTCCCCCGGGGGGAAGGTGCCCAAGTGCGCACACTGGGGCAGATGAGGGACGGCGACAGCTTCCGAAGCGGAATGCAGTTTCTCGGTCGAGGAAAGCCCCTTCCTGATTCCCGTAGGTGCCTTCCATTCGCAACATTTCGCCGTTCCTCATCCGTCAGCCACAGGCTGACAGCTTCTCCCCGGGAGAAGCCTTTGGGCGCTACCGCGCCAGTGCGTTGCAGGGCTGCCTGACGCAAAGTATGACAATCTGCAACCCTAATCAACAGGTCTGGTCAAGACCGTTCCCAACTGTGGAAAAAGGGGCTGCTGAATTCATACGATCCTTTTGAAAAAGAGGTGATTCCATGTTCCACGATGACAGAAATCCCCTGGAGCCGGAGTATACCCCGGTGAATCCCGTCCGGGAGGAGCGGTACAGCGGGTTTTATGAGACGGGCAACATCCGCCCGCCCAAGAACCGGAGCGGCGCTCTGGCGGCGGTGCTCCTGGCCTGTATCTTCTGCGGCGGGCTTTTGGGGAGCGTGCTGATTTCCGTGAACCAGGCGGGGGCGCGGGATACCCTGCCCCAGTCTCTGGAGGGGAGCGTGGTGCATCTGCCTGTGGATACCGGGGAGACCCGGGCCACGGAGCCTCAGGCCGCGGCCAACCGGACCGGGGACACCACCTTGCTCATTTCCGACACGCCGGAGGCCATCCCCAACGTCCCCCAGGAGGGAGGGCTCTCCCTCCAGGAGATTTACCGGGCGGTGAGCCCCTCGGTGGTGGGGGTGGAGGCCTCCGTCAGCTCCGGCACCTCCTACGGCTCCGGGGTGATCATGTCCCAGTCGGGCTATGTGATCACCAACGCCAGCGTGCTCTCCGGGGCCTACAGCGTCCGGGTCACGGTGTACACCGGGCGGGAGTATGAGGCCAGAGTGGTGGGCTCCGATGAATACACCGACCTGGCGGTGCTCTACATCGAGGCCAAGGGCCTGACTGCGGCGGAGTTCGGAGACTCCGGCCAGGTTCAGGTGGGAGACGCCGTGGCGGTGATGGGAGACCTGGCGGGAACCACCCTCCAGGGAGGCTCCATGACCGACGGAATCATTTCCGCCGTCAACGAAAACGTGAACTACCGGGGGACGAAAATGACCCTCCTCCAGACCACCGCCAGCCTGGCCGACGGCTGCACCGGCGGCCCTGTGGTCAACTGCTACGGGCAGGTGGTGGGCATCAGCTCCGCCCGGATGAGCGACGACTGCACCGGCCAGAGCAGGGCCATTGCCATTCCCATCAACACCGCCAAGGAGGTGGTGGATCAGCTGCTCAGCCTGGGCTATGTCCCCGGGCGGCCCGACCTGGGAGTGGAGACCACGGTGCTGGACTATCAGTACCAGCTGTTTTACGGTCTGCCCGACGGGCTGTATGTGACCCGGGTGAAGCGCGGCTCCGGCGCCCAGGCGGCGGGGGTGCAGGCGGGCGACGTGATTATGTATGTGAATGACCTGCCTGTGTGCGCCCAGGAGGATTTGCTGGAGGCCCTCAGCGGCTTCTCCCCGGGAGACCAGGTCTCCGTGGTCATCTACCGGGCCAGCGCCAAGCAGAATTTCACCGGCATGATCACCCTCCAGGAGGCCGGCACCGGCGAATCATAAGGAATATCAGAAGCCCCTTTGGGATTGGCCGGGTTTTGCCGTCCCGAAGGGGCTTCTGTTTCTTTGTGCCTGAAGACCTTTTGATTAGAGCTGCATTGCAATAAACAAGAAGCTGTAGAACCCACGCCGTAGGGGGGCCGCCTGTCCCCCGCCGCCCGCCTTCCGGAACCAGAGCGCTCCCGCTACATGTACCACGCCTCCAAGTCTGTCATTGCGAGACCCCGCAGGGGTCGTGGCAATCCGTCCCCCCCGCAAGCCTCAGGCTTGCACGCCCCGGCAGGGGCGTCATGCTGGCCCAGACGTATGACCGGCCTGACGGCCGGTGCAATGCTGCGCATTGCGGAGTACGGATTGCCACGTCGCTGCGCTCCTCGCAATTATCATGTGTTTTCACACCACCATAAACGAAAGGCCTCCCTTGTCATCGGCGAGGCGTAGCCAAAGGAGCTCATGCACCGGTCTTCCGTGTCGGAACTCTTCTGCGCGAGATCCTTCGCCTTTGGCTCAGGATGACAAGGTTAGACCCTTCGCCGCCCGCTCAGAATGACAAGGTAAGGCTTTTCCCCGCCCGCTCAGGATGACAAGGTAAGGCCTTTCGCCGCCCGCTCAGGATGACAAGGCGGCCTTTGCCCGGGGTGGCATTTTGAGTCTGGGAACCATTCACAATTTGTTGATGAAATTTCCCATATAGCCGTATATAATGGAACATATCTTATGAGAAGTTTGGTGCCTTCCGGGGGTGGAACACATGGCATTTGTGGAATTTCAGAATGTGGAGAAGGTCTACGGCACCGGGCAGGTTCGGGTGCAGGCCCTTCGGGACGCCACCTTTCAGGTGGAAAAGGGAGAGCTCTGCGTCATCGTGGGGCCCTCCGGGGCGGGGAAGACCACCCTGCTGAACATCCTGGGGGGGATGGACACCCTCACAGGGGGCAAGGTGTTTCTGGACGGTCAGGAGATCTCCGCCTTTCACAAGCGGCAGCTCACGGCCTACCGGCGGCAGGATGTGGGCTTTGTCTTCCAGTTTTACAATCTGATTCAAAACCTCACCGCCCTGGAGAATGTGGAGCTGGCCAGCCAGATCTGTAAGGATCCCCTGGATCCGGCCCAGGTGCTCCGGGATGTGGGCCTCCAGAACCGGATGAAGAACTTTCCCGCCCAGCTCTCCGGTGGAGAGCAGCAGCGGGTAGCCATTGCCCGGGCCCTGGCCAAGAACCCCAAGCTCCTTCTGTGCGACGAGCCCACCGGCGCCCTGGACTACAACACCGGCAAGGCCATTTTGAAGCTTCTCCAGGACACCGGCCGCCAAACCGGAATGACCGTGATTATCATCACCCACAACTCCGCCCTCACCGCCATGGCGGACCGGGTGATTCGGGTGAAGAACGGCACGGTGGCCTCCACCGCCGTGAATCCGGACCCCCGGCCTGTATCGGAGATTGAGTGGTAATGGGCGGCGCAATGAGGCGGGATCTCCGCCGTTCCGTTCAGCGGTCCATGGGCCGCTTCCTGGCCATTCTGGCCATTATCGCCCTGGGCGCGGGCTTTCTGGTGGGCCTCCGGGTGACCAAGTCCGCCATGATGGCCACCGCCCAGGCATATGTGGATGAGCAGGCCCTCTTTGACCTGCGGGTGATGAACACCTACGGCTATACGGCCGCCGATGTGGAGGCCCTGGGGAGCGTCCCGGGGATCGGGGCAGCTGAGGGGGCCGTGTCCCTGGACGTGCTTCTGAGCCGGGAGGGCTCCGAGGACGCCATGGCCATCCGCCTCATGAGTCTTTCCCAAAAGGTGAACGTGCCCGGCCTTCAGGCGGGGCGGCTTCCCCAGCGGGCAGGGGAGTGTCTGGGGGACAGCAACCTGTTCACCCGGGAGGACATCGGCTCCACCCTGACCCTGGCCTCCGGCAGTGAGGAGGACAAGCTCACCGTTTCGGAGTTCACCATTGTGGGCCTGTGCTCCTCTCCTATCTATATGAACTTTGAGCGGGGCAGCACCACCGTGGGAAAGGGCAGCCTGGCGGGCTTCCTCTATGTGACGGACTCCGTCTTTGACATGGACGGGGTGTACACCGAGGTGGATCTGAGGCTGGATCAGGACTATCCCATGTACGACGAGACCTACAACCGCCGCCTGGAGGATCTGACCGATGCCCTGGAGCCTCTGGGGGAGGAGCTTGCCCAGGCCCGGTATGAGACGGTGCTGGCAGACGCCCGGCAGGCCCTGGAAGACGGTCAGAAGGAATATGACGAGGGCCTTGCCCGGTTCAACCGGGAAAAGGAGAAGTCACAAAAGGAGCTGGCGGACGCCAAAAAGGAGCTGGACGACAACTGGGCAGAGTTCCACGCCAAGGAGGCAGAGCTGGACAGTGGTGAGGCCGCCCTGGAGAGTGCCCAGAAGCTCCTGGACGATGGAGAAAAGCAGCTGGCCCAGGGCAGGGTGCAGCTCCAGGAGCAAAAGGCCGAAACCTACCGTCAGCTGGCGGAGACCGAGGCCAGCCTCTCGGAGAAGCGCACCCAGGTGAGCGCTGGCCTCCGGCAGTTGGAGAGTGGCCTTTCCCAGATTGATTCTGGCCTTACCCAGATTGACAGCGGCCTTGACCAGATTGCCTCCGGCCTGAAGCAGCTGGATCTCACCCTGGAGCTGGCCAGAACGGGTCTTTCCGCCGCCCAGCGGCTTCTGGAGAGCACCGAGGCCGCCCTGCTGCTGGACCCGGAGAATGAGACCCTCCAGGCCTCCCTTGCGGAGCTGGAGGCAAAGGTGGCGGACCTTACGGAGCAGGTGGCCCAGCTGGAGGCCCAGCGGGAGGCCCTTGTGACCCAGCAGGCAGAGCTTCAGGCCCAGCGGGCGGAGCTGGAGACCCAGCGGGAGACCCTGGAGGCCCAGAAGGCGGAGGCCGCCGAGGGCCTTGCCCAGATTGAAGACGGCCTTGCCCAGGTGGAATCCGGGCGGAACCAGGCAGAGGATCAGTTTACCGCCGCCGAGGCCCAGCTGGAGGCCAGCCGCCTGGAGCTGGAAAACAGCCAGGCGGAGCTGGACGGACAGGCGGAGCAGCTCTCCCAGGGCCGGGCCCAGCTGGAGGAGGGGCGAACTCAGCTGGAGGATGCCCAGGCCCAGTACGACCAGGGGGCCCAGGAGGCCAACCGGCAGCTGGCAGAGGCCCAGCAGGAGCTGGCCGACGCCCGGCGCCAGCTGGAGGAGGGAACCCAGGCCCTGCAGGACATGGAGCCTGCGGAGGTTTACATACTGGATCGGAACACCAACGTGTCCTACGCCTGCTTTGAAAGCGACGCCAGCATTGTAGAGGGCGTGGGCAGGGTTTTCCCATTGTTCTTCTTTGCCGTGGCGGCGCTGGTGTGCCTTACCACCATGAGCAAGATGATTGACGAGGAGCGCACCCAGATCGGCGTGAAAAAGGCCCTGGGCTACAGCGGCTTTGCCATCAGCCTCAAGTACCTGGCCTATTCCGGCGCCGCCTCCCTGGCGGGGTGCCTCATTGGCGTGGCCTTCGGCACTCTGGTCTTCCCCACGGTAATCTGGCAGGGCTACCGGATTCTGTACAACTTTACGGATCACATCAAGCTGGTCTTTGACGCTCCCTTGTCTCTGGGTATTGCGGTTAGCTTTACCCTGGTGATGCTCCTGGTGACCTGGCTGTGCTGCCGGAAGGAGCTGGGGGAGGTGCCTGCGGAGCTGATTCGCCCCAAGAGCCCCAAGGCGGGCAAGCGGCTCCTCCTGGAGCGGCTTCCCATCTGGAAGCACCTGAGCTTTCTGCGGAAGGTCTCCCTGCGGAACATCTTCCGGTACAAAAAGCGGCTGGTGATGATGCTGGTGGGCGTGGGCGGCTGCACCGCCCTGGTGGTGACGGGCCTGGGCATCCGGGACTCCATCAGCAACATCGCCCAGTATCAGTTTGAGGAGGTGACGGTCTACGACATGGCCGTGACCTTCGGGGACAATCAGTCCCTTGATGCCCAGGAGGCCTTCCGGGACGCCACCGCCGGGGCCGTCAGCGAGGCTCTGTTCCTCCACGAGAGCACGGCAGACGCCACCGGCGGGAGCCAGACCAAGTCCGTCCACTTCCTGGCTCTGGAGGAGGCGCCCACAGGCTTTATCAACCTGAAGGAGGGGGATGAGGACATCCCCGCCCCCGGCGCCGGGGAGGCCGTGGTGAACAACGGCCTGGCGGAGGTCATGAACCTACAGGTGGGAGACCGGATTTCCCTGCGTACCTCCGACCTGGAGCAGCTGACCCTCACCGTCAGCGGCATCTTTGACAACAATGTGTACAATTATGTGATCATCTCCCAGGACACCGCCCGGGAGCAGCTGGGCCACGCCGCCAAGGTCAACACCGCCTATCTCCATGTCCAGGAAGGGCAGGACCCCCACGAGGCCTCCGCTCTGGTCTCGGAGCAGAAGGGCGTTCTCAATGTGTCCGTGACCCAGGACATGGAGGCCCGGGTGGAGAACATGATGGGGAGCCTGGATTACATCGTGGCCCTGGTGGTGCTCTGCGCCGCCGCCCTGGCCTTTGTGGTCATTTACAACCTCACCAACATCAACATCACCGAGCGGGTGCGGGAGATTGCAACCCTGAAGGTGCTGGGCTTCTACCCGGCGGAGTCCGCCGCCTATGTGTTCCGGGAGGGCATGGCCCTCACGGCCATGGGCTGTATCCTGGGTCTGGTGGCGGGAAAACTCCTCCACGCCTATGTGATTTCCCAGATCCGGGTGGACATGGTCTTCTTCACCCCCCGGGTGAGCTGGATCAGCTATGTGGCGGCGGTGCTCCTCACCTTCCTGTTCGCCGCCCTGGTGGACGTGTTCCTGTACTTCAAGCTGGAGCGCATCAACATGGCCGAGGCCTTGAAATCCGTGGAGTGATCCCACCCCGCAGAGGCTCCATGGTATATTCGTAGTACGTTGTAACTTCTAAAATATAACTTTGGTGCATGGTAGGGGAGGGTCATGACCCTCCCGGAACAAAACGGGCACACCCGGGCCTGTTTTGTTTCAGAGTCAAAGGATTTTGCGGATTCGCCCGGGTGCGCCGGGAAAGGAAGTCCCGTACTGCGGGAGGGTCA
Organism: Clostridiales bacterium; assembly: GCA_022781505.1. Lineage (GTDB taxonomy): Bacteria > Bacillota > Clostridia > Oscillospirales > Oscillospiraceae > Faecousia. Next base: position 17,315 of record JALETK010000021.1, read on the forward strand.
TGACCCTCCCCTACAGATGCGCCACCGGATTTGTCCGTAGGGGCCTAAGCCTGTGTCCGGGCCAAAGTAAAAATCGCGCCGCTCTGCGTTTTCGGACGCAGGGCGGCGCGATTTTTACTTTGGCCTCTGTGGGCGCTTATTTCTTCTCGATGACCTCCAGGCCGCCCAGGTACTTGCGCAGCACCTCGGGAACCACCACGGAGCCGTCGGCCCGCTGGTTCTGCTCCACCATGGCGGGGAAAATCCGGGAGGTGGCCAGGCCGGAGCCGTTGAGGGTGTGGACGAACTCGGGCTTGCCCGTGGCCTCTCTCCGGAAGCGGATGTTGCCCCGGCGGGCCTGATAGTCCCGGGCGTTGGACACGGAGGAGACCTCCTTGTAGCCGTTCATAGAGGGAATCTGAATCTCAATGTCGTAGGTTCTGGCCATGGCGGCGGAGCAGTCCCCCGCCGCCAGCTTCACCGTGCGGAAGTGGAAGCCCAGGCCCTTCACCAAGTTCTCGGCCTTCCGAACCAGCTCGTCGAAGGCCTCGTCGGAGTCCTCGGGGCGGGTGTACTGGAACATCTCCACCTTGTTGAACTGATGGCCCCGCACCATGCCCCGCTCGTCGGCCCGGTGGCTGCCGGCCTCCCGGCGGAAGCAGGGGGTGTAGGAGAAGAACTTTCTGGGAAGCTCCGACTCCGGGAGAATCTCATCCCGGTACACGCTGGCGAGGGCCGCCTCGGCGGTGGGGAGCATGTAGTGAATCCGGTCGTCGGTGGGGTTGGCGATCTTGTAGACCTCGTCGGCAAACTTGGGGAACTGGCCGGCGGTCTCGCCGCACTGGTACTCCAGCATGTGAGGGGGCAGGATGAACTCATAGCCGTCGGCCACATGGGTATCGATGAAGTAGTTCAGGAGCGCCCACTCCAGCCGGGCGCCCAGGCCCTTGTAAATCCAGAAGCCGGAGCCGGCCAGCTTGGTGCCCCGGTCATAGTCAATGAGGCCCAAATCCAGGCACAGATCCACATGGTGCTTGGGGGCAAAGTCAAACTTGTGGGGCTCGCCGTAGTAGCGCAGGGGCTCGTTGTTCTCCTTGCCTCCGGGGGTGAGATCCGGGTCCGGCAGGTTGGGCAGGCTCAGCATGCAGGTGCGGTACTCCGCCTCCACGGCGGTGAGCTTCTCCGCGTCGGCGGCGATGGCAGCCTTCAGCTCGCCCATCTCCTTGAAAATGGGGGACACGTCCTGACCGGCCTTCTTCAGCTGGGGAATCTCCTTGGAGATCTTGTTCTGACGGGCCTTCTTGGTCTCCGTCTCCTGAATCAGGGCCCGGCGCTGGGCGTCCAGCTCCAGAATCCGGTCCACAGTGGCGTCGCAGTCCACTTCCTTGGCCCGAAGGCCCGCCTTCACGGCCTCGGGATTTTCCTTAATACGTTTGATATCCAACATTGTATTGTCACCTCTCGGTAGATTTTCTATTCCTCGGGGGAGACCGCCGTGGCGGCCAGAAGCTCCTGGTACAGGGCTTTGCCCTGGGTGTCCAGGGAATCGGCCAGGGCGGCCAGCTCCGTCATGCTCTTCTGGAAGTCCTCGGTGCGCTCCTCGTCCAGAGCCCGCTGGGCCTGGAGCAGAAGCTCATAGGCCTTCATCTGGTTTTCTTTGGCGGCCTTGACCCCGTCCAGCTCTCCCTGGAGGGAGGCCTGGGCCTCCTGGGCCTGGGCGCGCTCGCTCTCAGCCTCCTGGGCGGCCTGGGACAGCTCCTCCTGCCGGTCCTGGGCCTCCTGGAGCTGCTGCCGCAGGGTCTGGTTGTCCTCGATCAGCTCCCGGTTCTCGTCCTGGAGCTTCTCCGCCCGGGACAGAGCGCTGCTGGCGTTCTCGTTCAGCTGGCTGATGTCCCGCTGCTGGGCCAGGAAGGACAGGAGCACCAGCACAAAGGCCACGGTGAACAAAAGGGCAATATAGGTGATGAGGGCCCTCTCCCGAACCGCCGTGGGTTTCTTTTTCTCCGGCTTGGGGGGCTCTACCTCCTGGGGGGGCTCTGCCTCCTGGGGCGGCTCTTCGATCAGGCGCTCCACCTTTTCCAGAAGCTCATGGTTGTTCTTTTTGTTTTTTCTCATGATTCTCTCTCCTTCGGCAGGGTCTGCAGGGCCTCATAGAGCCGCTGTAAGTCCTCGGGGCCATAGAATTCCAGCTCGAACCGGCCCTTCCGCTTCCCGCTGACAATCTTAACCCCCCGGCCCAGGTGACGAGAGAGGGTTTTCTCACACTCCGCCACATAGTCCACCTGGAGGGGCTGCATCTGGGGCTCCGGCTTGGGCTCCTTGCCCAGGTTCCGGCACAGGGTCTCGGCCTGCCGGACGGACAGATCCAGGGCCATAATTTTCTGGGCCGCCTCCCGGCGCTTTTTGGGGTCCTTCAAGCTGAGCACCGCCCGGGCGTGGCCCGGGGAGAGCTTTCCGGAGCGCACCAGCTCCAGCAGCTCCTCCTCCAGCCCCAGAAGCCGCAGGGCGTTGGCCACGGCTGGGCGGGACTTTCCCACCCGGCGGGCGGCCTCCTCCTGGGTGAGGCCGTAGTCCGACAGGAGGCTCTGGTAGCCCATGGCCTCCTCCACCGGGTTCAAATCCTCCCGCTGGAGATTTTCAATCAGAGCCAGCTCCATGGCCTTCTGGTCGTCGGCCTCCACCACCAGGGCGGGCACCTCCCGGAGACCCGCCATGCGGGCGGCCCGCCAGCGGCGCTCTCCGGCGATGATCTGATAGTATCCGTTGGGCAGCTCCCGGACGGTGAGGGGCTGCAGAACCCCGTTTTCCCCGATGGAGTCCGCCAGGGACTGGAGCTCCTCCTCGTTAAAATCCCGCCGGGGCTGGTCGGGATTGGGCTCCACCTTCTGAATGGGCAGCTGCCGCAGGCCGTCGGTGGATTCCGGCTCCGAATGGTAGTCGCTGAGCAGGGCCCCCAGGCCTCTGCCCAGACCCTTTTGCTGGGCCATTGGATTCATCCTTTCCTTAGAATCTCCTCCGCCAGCTGGCTGTAGGCCACGGCGCCCCGGCTGGTGCGGTCATAGGCCGTCACCGGCAGACCGTGGCTGGGCGCCTCCGCCAGGCGGACGTTGCGGGGAATCATGGTGTTGTACACCTTCCCGGGGAAGTGACGGCGCACCTCCTGGGCCACCTGGGCGGAGAAGTTGGTGCGTCCGTCATACATGGTGAGCACCACGCCGAAGATGTCCAGCCCGGGATTCACCCGCCGCTTCACCGCCCGGAGGGTGGCCATCAGGTCGCTGAGGCCCTCCAGGGCGTAATATTCACACTGCACCGGGATGAGAATCCCGTCAGCGGCTCCCAGGCCGTTGATGGTCAGCAGCTCCAGGGAGGGGGGGCAGTCTATGAATATGTAGTCATAGGCCTGGCGCAGAGGCTCCAGGGCCCGGCGGAGCTGATGCTCCCAGTCCCTGGCGTTCACCAGCTCCACCCCGGCCCCCGCCAGATCTCCGGTGGAGGGGAGCACGGCTCCAAACTTGGTCTGTACCAGGGCGCTTTTGGCCTCGGCGCCGTTGATCAGCAGGTCATACACCGTCTTTCCCAGGCGGCGCTTGTCCAGACCCAGGCCCGAGGTGGCGTTGGCCTGGGGGTCAAAGTCACACAGGAGCACCTTCTGACCCTGCTCCGTCAGGGCGGCGGTGAGGTTTACGGCGGTGGTGGTTTTGCCCACGCCCCCCTTTTGGTTTACAATGGCTATGATGCGTCCCATCTCGGTCTCCTTCCATGTGTGCGTTCCGGTCTATTATAACACAGCCTGCGGGAAATGCAACGGGAAAAGTTTGTTTCACGTGAAACAAGCCCTACGGGTTGCTCTCCGTGGCAGGGGCTACGTTGGTGATGTAGTTCTGACCGATTGCCCGCTTTCCGGGGGTGTTCCGGATGAAAATGAGCAGGGCCACAGCCAGGGCCACACAGGCCAGCCCCAGGGCAAGGGCCGCCCGCATCCACCGCCGCTGGCGGCGTTTGGCCTGGGCCAGAAGCTCCTCGGGCTTGGGCTGCCTGCGGCCATGACGGTCCGGGTCATACACGGGGCGGGGGGGAATGGACACAGGTGTTTCACGTGAAACAGGATACCGCGACCCCTCTGCCAGGCACTCCGGGCAGAAGACCTCCGTGGCCTTGATTTCTCTTCCGCATTTCAGGCAATGCATAATCTCACCTCCAGGCAGAGCTATTGTACAACAAAATCCGCCGTTCGTAAACGGGAAATGCAAAATTTCTGGTACGTTGTAGGGGAGGGTCATGACCCTCCCCTACGGTTCGCAGAATCGCTGCCCTATGCCATCTGTAGTCGATTTTTAAAAGCTGCAAGGCACTGGGGGCTGTCTCAGAAACAGGAGCAGAGTTTCGCGATACAGAGTAGCGGGGAAACGCACCACCAATGCAGGATTTGCGAAGAATGCCGCAGGTTTCGCCCAAAAGTGGGAGTGGAAAACAGGCTCCCTGCGTAGTATAATAAGGAGCATGGAACAGGAGGCGCAGGAATGTTGACCACAGAAGAACGATTTGCAAAGGCCTGGGCGGCCCGGTGGGAAAAGCTCCGGGCTCTGGGGATCCCCACGGCCAGAATGGAACAGGCGGCCCAGGCTCAGGGCGCCCTGGAGGCGGCCCGCCGGTGCCTGTCCGGGCGGCGGTGCAGCGACGGCTTTCAGACCCTGGCCCGGCTGGGGCGGCTGGAGCTGAGCCTGGAGGCCCTGGCTCTGGAGCCCGCCTGGGGCGGCCTGTTCACCGACGAGCAGGCCAACGAGGCCATCGGCCGCTTGCTGGAGGCGGGGTACGACTTCCGGCCGGAAACCAGACACCATTGACCCCGGGATTGGGCCCGGGAGAATCAGGAGGAAACAGCCATGAAAACATATACCGTTGCAATTCTGGGGGCCACCGGCGCGGTGGGCCAGGAGATGCGGAAGATTTTGGAGGAGCGGGACTTCCCCGTGGGAGAGCTGCGGCTTCTGGCCAGCGCCAGAAGTGCCGGCAGGGAGGTCAGCTTCCGGGGCCGGACGGTCACCATCCGGGAGGCCACGGAGGAGGCCTTCCAGGGGGTGGATCTGGTGCTGGGCGCCGCGGAGAATGACATCGCCCTGCGCTTTGCTCCGGCCATCCGGGCCGCCGGAGCCGTCTTTGTGGACAACTCCAGCGCCTTCCGGCTGGACCCCCAGGTGCCCCTGGTGGTGCCGGAGGTGAACGGGGCCGACGCTCTGAAAAACGAGGGCATTGTGGCAAACCCCAACTGCTCCACCATCATCACCGTGACGGCGGTGGCAGCCCTGAACCGGCTGTCTCCCATCCGCACCATGGTGGCCAGCACCTACCAGGCGGTGTCCGGGGCGGGCACCGGGGGCATCGCTGAGCTGCGGCAGCAGGTGACGGAGCTGGAGGCGGGGCGGGAGGTCACCCCGAAGGTCTTCTCCCATCAGATTGCCTACAATCTCATCCCCCAGATCGGCGGAGAGCAGTACGAGGGCTACACCAGCGAGGAGATGAAGCTCCAGAACGAGGGGCGGAAGATTCTCCACCGGCCGGAGATGGCGGTGTCCTGCACCTGCGTCCGGGTGCCGGTGGTCCGGAGCCACTCCATCTCCGTGACCCTGACCTTTGACCGGCCCATCTCCGTGGAGGAGGCCCGGGCCGCCATCGCCGCCGCCCCCGGCTGCCGGCTGACCGACGACCTGAAGGCGGGGGTGTACCCCATGCCTCTGGACACCTCCGACCAGGACTTGGTGTTCGTGGGCCGCATCCGCCCCGACCTCACCAACCCCAAGGGCCTCACCCTCTGGTGCTGCGGCGACCAAATCCGCAAGGGCGCCGCCACCAACGCGGTACAAATCGCAGAGTTGCTCTTCCCCCGGGCATAAGCCGTGGGAACTGCTCCGGCCCCCTCACTTGTCATCCTGAGGCGCAGCCGAAGGATCTTATGCACCGGCCTCCATGCCGGTGCTCTCCTGCGCAAGATCCTTCGCCGCCCGCTCAGGATGACAGGCGGGGGGTGCGGCGGTGATTCATGGCAATCGGCGCGACATCTCAACCGGCAGCCATTGGGCCTGCGCCTGGGAACCGGGCGCAGGCCTTTTCCATAAGGGTGTTTCATATCCGTTTTGGAAAAACGTTACAACCAGGGCCATTTTTATTTGGAAAAACGTTACAAGTTCTTTGACAATCCGCAGGAATTATGTTACAGTAAATGGGCAATCATCATGGCAGGAGGTGGTACGATGCTGTATCGCAAGGCCTATGACAAGCTGCTGGAGTGGAAAAGCCAGCCCAGGAGAAAGGCACTTTGCATCATGGGGGCCCGTCAAACCGGGAAAACCACCGTGATTCGCCACTTTGGCCTGGATCACTATGAATGCTTCGTGGAGGTCAATTTTATTACCGACCCGGACGGGGCAAAGATCTTCGGCGGGAGCCTGGATGCCGATACAATCATCACCAATCTGACCGCCTACACCCGCAAGCCCATGCTCCCCGGAAAGACTCTGGTTTTCCTGGACGAGATACAGGCTTGCCCGGATGCACGGACGGCCATCAAGTTTTTGGTGGAGGACGGGCGGTTTGATTACATTGAGTCCGGTTCCCTTTTGGGCGTGAAGTACCGGGAGGTTCGCTCCTATCCCGTGGGCTTTGAAGATCTGTATCAGATGTACCCCATGGATTTGGAGGAGTACCTCTGGGCCAACGGCGTGCAAAGCTCCACCATCCAGTATCTTAAGGAGTGCTATGACAAAGGGCGCTTTGTGCCGGAGGCCATTCACGAGACCATGTGCAAGCTGTTCTACAGCTATCTGGTTGTAGGCGGTATGCCGGACGTGGTGCAGACCTATGTGGACACCCACGATATTGCCCGGGTAATTGCCCGCCAGAGGGAGATTCTGGAGCTGTACCGGCTGGATATCGCCCAGTACGCCCAGGGAAATGACAAGATAAAGATTCGGGCCATATTTGACAGCATTCCCTCCCAGCTGAACGACAAAAACCGCCGGTTTGTCCTGGCGGCGCTGGACCCCAACGGGCGGCAGCTGCGGTATGTGGACAGCTTTAACTGGCTGGCGGACGCGGGAGTGGCCCTGCCCTGCTACAATGTAGAGGAACCCCAGCCGCCGCTTCGGCTGAATGAGAAGCACAATCTGTTTAAGCTCTTCCTGGGAGACACAGGACTTCTGTGCGCCGCCTGTATGGAAAACGTGCAGTTTTCCATTCTGAATGGCGACCTGCAGATCAATATGGGAAGCATTCTGGAGAATATGTTTGCCCAGCAGCTGACGTGCAACGGGTTCCATCTGAATTATTTCGACGGGAAGAAGACGGGAGAAATTGACTTTGTGCTCCAAAATGGCACAGGCATCTCCCTGGTGGAGGTAAAGTCCGGAAACGATTACCGGCATCATCCCGCTCTGGACAAAATCCGGGGCGTGGCGGGCTGGCACTTTGACCGGTCGGTGGTGTTCTGCAAGGGCAATGTGGAAGACGGGCATGGGGTGACCTATTACCCCTGGTATATGATCATGTTCCTGACCGCCTTCCGGCCGCCAAAGGAAATGAAATATGAGGTCGACCTCAGCGCCCTGCCGTAAGCGCTCCCCCGGGCCAGGAAGGCGCAAAGCAGCCGCCCCCGTCTGCACCCTGTTGGTGCGGGCGGGGGCGGCTGTTTGGCCGGTTGGGTCAGTCGCAGTGGCACTGGCCCTCGTGGCAGGCGGCGCAGTTTTCCTGGAACTGCGCCGGGTCATAGGGGATGTTGTTTTTGTCGTAATAGTCCTTCACCGCCGCCCGGACGGCCTCCTCGGCCAGGACGGAGCAGTGGAGCTTGTGGGCGGGCAGACCGTCCAGGGCCTCCACCACGGCCTTGTTGGACAGCTCCAGGGCCTCGGAAATGGGCTTGCCCTTGATCATCTCCGTGGCCATGGAGGAGGAGGCGATGGCGGAGCCGCAGCCAAAGGTGTTGAACTTCACGTCGGTGATAATATCGTTCTCCACCTTGATATAAATCTTCATAATGTCGCCGCACTTGGCGTTGCCCACCTCGCCGACGCCGTCGGCATCGTCCATCTTGCCCAGATTCCGGGGGTGGGTGAAATGATCCATAACCTTCTCGCTATACAGCATAGTGAATTTCTCCTTTCTCAATTGCCTCCCAAACCGGGGAGATGGAACGCAGGTAGGAAACCACCTGAGGGATTTCCTGCAGCATATAGTCCACGTCCGCCTGGGTGTTGGCCCCGCTGAGGCTCAGGCGGAGGGAGCCGTGGGCCACCTCGTGGGGAAGGCCCAGGGCCAGAAGCACATGGCTGGGGTCCAGGGAGCCGGAGGTGCAGGCGGAGCCGGAGGAGGCCTCGATGCCCTTGGCGTCCAGGAGGAGGAGCAGGGACTCGCCCTCAATGCCCTGGAAGCACACGTTCACATTGCCGGGAAGCCGGTGTTCGGTGTCGCCGTTCACCAGGGTCAGGGGGATTTTGCTCAGGCCCTCAATCAGCTGATCTCTGAGCGCCGTGACCCGGGCGGCAGTCTCCTCCATGTGCTGGCAGGACTCCACCAGAGCGGCAGCCATGGCGGCGATGCCCGGGACGTTCTCCGTACCGGCCCGCTTGCCCCGCTCCTGGGCGCCGCCCTCAATGAGATTGGTCAGCCAGATGCCCGTCCGGGCGTACAGGGCGCCTACGCCCTTGGGAGCGCCAAACTTGTGGCCGGATAGGGACAGCATGTCAATGTGCATGGCCTGGACGTCAATGGGCAGGTGCCCCGCCGCCTGGACGGCGTCGGTGTGGAACAGCACTCCATGCTTTTTGCACACGGCGCCGATCTCCCCGATGGGCTGGATGGTGCCCACCTCGTTGTTGGCAAACATCACGGACACCAGGCAGGTATCCGGCCGGATGGCGGCCTCCACCTGCTCCGGGGTCACAAGGCCCTTGCGGCCCACCTCCAGGAGGGTGACCTCGAAGCCCTCCTTCTCCAGGCGCTTTAAGCTGTGGAGCACGGCGTGGTGCTCAAATTTGGTGGAGATAATGTGCATTTTGCCCTTCTTCTTCCCCAGCATGGCGCCGGTGAGGAGGGCCTGGTTGTCCGCCTCGCTGCCGCCGGAGGTGAAGGTAATCTCCCGCTCCCGCTGGGCGTTGAGGCACCGGGCAACGTCCTGCCGGGCCTTCAGCAGCACCTCCGCCGCCTCCTGACCGGTGGAGTGGAGGGAGGAGGGGTTGCCCCAGGCTCTGTCCATGGTCTCCAGATACACCCGCCGGGCCGTCTCGGAAACCGGCGTGGTGGCGGCGTTGTCCGCGTAAATACGATTCATATAATCACCCTTTTGTATGGTTTGGATTGTGTCAAAGAGCCGGCCCGCACCGGCCCGAGAAAATAGTACCACATAATTCCTATTAAGTCAATAGGAATTATAGGACAGAAGGAGAAATCCCTGTCCTTCTGAGCTGCCCCCTGTCATCCTGAGCTGCCCCCTGTCATCCTGAGCCAACGGCGAAGGATCTCCCGCAGAAGGCCCCCGACACGGGAGGCTGGTGCCTGAGATCCTTCGGCTTGCGCCTCAGGATGACAACGGGGCGGCGCGTACACAGGACAGTGGAACGGGAGCGGGGCTTTCGTCGGGAGTACCCGGGAGGGTCATGACCCTCCCCTACGGGTACACCGCCGGAGACGTTCTGTAGGGGAGGGTCATGACCCTCCCGGCAGCCACAAGCTTCCCTGGCAGCTCTGTCCTAAGGCACCGGCTTCCGGAACCGTCATTGCGAGGAGCGCAGCGACGTGGCAATCCGCCCCCCGCAATGCGGCAGCATTGCACCGGCCGCGAGGCCGGTCCTGGCACTCTACTTACAATTGCAAATGGTTCCCCCGGGGTGCTCCTCCGGTGGGGGGCAGGGCATGTCCTGGGGGAGGCGGCCCTGGAGGAGGTCTGCCAGGGAGACCCGGCGGAGGTAGCCGTCAATGAGGCCGTCCAGCTGCCGCCACATGGGGTAGGTGATGCACTGCCCCGCCTTCTCACAGGCGCCCCCGGGCTCCAGGCAGTACACCGGGGCCATGCTCCCCTCGGTGAGCTGCAAAATCTCCCCCACGGAGCATTCCTCCGGAGGCCGGGTCAGCCGGTAGCCGCCCCCCTTGCCCCGGAGGGCCCGGACGAGACCCGCCCGGTTCAGCATGGCCACGATGCTCTCAAGATATTTCATGGATATGTTCTGCCGCTGCGCCACCTCCCGCAGGGAGATGTAGGCCTCCGGGTCCTGCTGGGCCAGATCCAGGCAGACCATCAGAGCGTAGCGGCCCTTTGTGGATACCATCATTGTACTCACCTCAAGCCCTATAATACGATAGGATTACTGGGAATTCAAGCCCCAAAAAAGAATCTGCTTGCAGGTAGTGTGCCCGGCATGGTATACTGTATGCACAAAGGAAGGTGATTTCCATGCCCCAGGAGCAGGCCCCCCGGCGGGGGTATTTGCACGAGGAGTTCCGGCTGTTCCACCTGAAGGACGCGGCCATGGAGCGGGTGGACTGGCACTATCACGATTTTCACAAGATTCTGGTGTTTCTGGGGGGCCACGCCTCCTATGCCATCGAGGGCCAGAGCTATGCCCTGGAGCCCGGGGACATGGTGCTGGTGCCCCGGGGGGCCATTCACCGGCCGGAGGTGCAGCCGGGACTGCGGTATGAGCGGTATGTACTGTATGTCTCCTCCGGCTTTCTGAAGCGGGCCTCCTCCCTTGCCACGGATCTGGAGCTCTGCTTTCGCCGGGCCGCCCAGGATTACAGCTATGTCCTTCGGCCGGAGCGGGCGGAGGAGATGACCCGTCTTCCCCAGGCCCTGAGCGAGGCCCTGGCCGCCCCGGGGTACGGGCAGGATCTCATGTGTCAGTCGCTGCTGGTGCAGCTTCTGGTGGAGGTGAACCGGGATCTGGAGGATCACCGGCTGCGGTATGTAACCTCCGCCGCCTGTGATGAGAAGATTGTGTCTATTTTAAAGTATCTGAATCTCCACCTGTCCCAGTCCTTCTCCATCGACGACCTGGCCCGGCAGTTTTACATCAGCAAGTATTATATGATGCGCCGGTTTAAGGCGGAGACCGGCCACACCATCCACGGCTACCTGACGGAGAAGCGGCTGCTCCTGGCCAGGGAGAAAATCGCCGCCGGAACGCCCCTCAGCCAGGTCAGCGAGGCCTGCGGCTTCGGGGACTACTCCACCTTCTCCCGGGCCTACAAAAAGCGCTTCGGCGTCAGCCCCAACGCCCCCATCCCCAAGTCCCCCGGCCCCATCCCCCAGGGGCCCCTGGACTGACCCCCCGCCGCACGCTTCCCGGAACCTTGGCACTCCCGATCAAATGCACCGCACCCCCAAGTCTGTCATTGCGAACCAGCGCGCACGCTGGTGTGGCAATCCGTTCCCCTGCAAGCCCCAAGGCTTGCGCGCCCCGCCAGGGGCGCAATGCTGCGCATTGCTTAAGGAACGGATTGCCACGTCGCTGCGCTCCTCGCAATCATCATGTGTTTTCACACAACCATAAACGAAAGGCCCCGATTGTCATCGGCGAGGCGAAGCCGAAGGATCTCATGCACCGGGCTTCCGTGTCGGAACCCTTCTACACGAGATCCTTCGCCTTTGGCTCAGGATGACAAGTCGGGGGGCGGTTGTTTCATA
>JALETK010000022.1 GCA_022781505.1 Clostridiales bacterium
AAAGATGGAAGCATAGCAGAAATAATCAATAATGTGGGGCCCCGGGGGGGCGGTTTGAAATAATCCGTCCCCCAGGGGCACCAGCATGATTAATGATTCCCTATTATTTCCCATCCCACCCCCCCCTTGTCATCCTGAGGCGCAGCCGAAGGATCTCACGCACCAGGGTTCCGTGTCGAACCCTGGTGCATGAGATCCTTCGCTTTTGGCTCAGGATGACAAGGCGGGGGTGCGGTGCGTTGGGGCGGAGCTGCCAGGCAGATTCGCAACTACCCGGCGGGGGCGAGCCCCCGCCCTACGGGTGCATGGTCGGGATCGGGTGTGTTGGGGCGGGGCTGCCGATCAAATCGCAGCTGCCCGGCTTATGTCATGACCCCGCCCTACGGGTGCGCTGTGGTGGCCCGTACCGTAGGGCGGGGGCTCGCCCCCGCCGTCAGTTTCCCGGAACCTCCGCACCCGCCTCCAAACCCTCCGCACTCCCAAGCCTGTCATTGCGAACCAGCGCGCACGCTGGTGTGGCAATCCGTTCCCCCGCAAGCCGCAGGCTTGCGCGCCCCGGCAGGGGCGCAATGGGGGCCGGGGGGATGACCGGCCTCCCGGCCGGTGCAATGCTGCGCATTGCTAGGAACGGATTGCCACGTCGCTGCGCTCCTCGCAATGACAGGTTCGGGGGCCGGGTGCCTTTGGACGGGGCTGCCAAGCAAATTTGCAACTGCCCGGCGGGGGCGAGCCCCCGCCCTACGGGTGCATGGCCGGGGCCGGGTGTGTTGGGATAGGGCTGCCAAACAGATTTGCAGGTGCCCGGGAGGGTCATGACCCTCCCCTACAGACGCGCCACCAAACCTGCCCGTAGGGCGGCCACCGTATACCGTTCCTCTTGCTCCTGTGGGGGTTTTGGGGTATAATGGTACCAACATCCACGAAAGGGGGGCTCGCCGTGGCGGGGCTTCAGGATTCCGTCCAATATCTCAAGGGCATCGGGCCGGCCAAGGCCAAGCTGTTTGAGGCCCTGGGGATTCACACCATCGGGGATCTGCTGTATCACTATCCCCGGGCCTATGAGGATCGCACCAGGCTCCTGCCCATCGCCAAGCTGGAGGTGGACGTGCCCGCCTGCTTCAAGGCCATGGTCATGAACAGCCCCCGCACCGCCCACATCCGGAAGGGGCTGGAGCTTACCAAGGTCACCGTGGCGGATCACTCCGCCCGGCTGAACCTCACCTTCTTCAACCAGCGCTACGTCACGGAGCAGCTGCAGTACGGCCGGGAGTACATCTTCTACGGGGCCGTGTCCGGGGATTTTGTGGGCTACAGCATGACGAATCCGGTGTTCGAGTCCCCGGATGCTCCCCCGGTGCTCACCCGGCGGATTCTCCCTGTGTACCCCCTCACGGCGGGCCTCACCAACCGGGCGGTGACCCAGGCGGTGGCCCAGGCTCTGGAGCTATGCGGCCCGCCTCCGGAGATTCTCCCCCGGGAGATTCGGGAGACATACGGCGTCGCCCCGGCAGAGGTGGCCTACCGGGCCATCCACCTCCCCCGGAGCCAGGAGGATCTGGAGGCCGCCCGGCGGCGGCTGGTGTTTGAGGAGTTCTTCGTCTTCTCCGCCGCCCTGGGGCTTATGCGGGCCAGCCGCACCGTGGCTCCCGTGGCCCCCTATGAAAACCTGGATCTTTCTCCCTTTTACGGCGCCCTCCCCTTCCGGCTCACCGGGGCCCAGCGCCGGGCCATCGGGGAGATTCTGGGGGACTTTCAAAAGGGCGTGCCCATGAACCGGCTTCTCCAGGGGGACGTGGGCTCCGGCAAGACCATGGTGGCCGCGGCGGCGGCCTACTGCGCCGTGAAAAACGGGAAGCAGGCCGCCCTCATGGCCCCCACGGAGATTTTGGCGGAGCAGCATTTCCGCTCCCTGGCACCCCTGCTGGAGCCTCTGGGCATCTCCTGCGTCCTCCTCACCGGCTCCATGGGGGCAAGGGAGAAGCGGGAGGCCCGGGAGGCCCTGGCCTCGGGCCGGGCGGGGTTCGCCGTGGGCACCCACGCCCTTTTATCCCAGGCCACGGTCTTCTCCGGGCTGGACCTGGTGATCACCGACGAGCAGCACCGGTTCGGGGTTTCCCAGCGGGCGGGGCTCTCGGCCAAGGGAATCCGGCCCCACATTCTGGTCATGTCCGCCACCCCCATTCCCCGGACTCTGGCCCTTCTCATGTACGGGGATCTGGAGGTCTCCGTCCTGGACGAGCTGCCCCCGGGGCGGCAGAAGATTGACACCTTCCTGGTGAACGAGTCCTACCGGGCCCGGCTCAACGGCTTTGTCCGGAAGGAGCTTCAGGCCGGCCACCAGTGCTACATGGTCTGCCCCGCCATCGAGGAGGGGGAGGCGGGTAAATCCGCCCAGGCCTGGGCGGAGACCCTGGGCACCGCCGTCTTCCCGGAGTTCTCCGTGGGGCTTCTCCACGGGCGGATGAAGGGGCCGGAGAAGGAGGCGGTGATGGGGCGGTTTGCCCGGGGGGAGCTGCAGATTCTGGTGGCCACCACGGTGATCGAGGTGGGGGTGGACGTGCCCAACGCCACACTCATGGTCATTGAGGACGCCGACCGCTTCGGCCTCAGCCAGCTCCACCAGCTCCGGGGCCGTGTAGGCCGGGGCCAGGCCAAGAGCTACTGCATCCTGGTCTCTGGCAACCGGAACCCGGACACCCAGGCCCGGCTGAAGGCCCTGTGCAAAACCACCGACGGCTTCCGGATCGCCCAGGAGGATTTGGAGCTCCGGGGCCCCGGGGACTTCTTCGGCCAGCGTCAGCACGGCCTGCCCACCTTTCGGGCAGCCAGCCTCACCATGGACATGGAGCTCCTTCGCCAGGCCCAGACCGCCGCCGTGGACTGGATCAACCGCCACGGCGACGAGGACACCCCCGAGGCCACCGCCCTCCGGGAAAGGATCGGCCAACTGTTCCGGGAGGAGGACGTGGCCCCCAACTGAGCGGGGACAGACAGCAGCCCTACGGATGCATCGCCGGGGACGGTGGGTTGGGACGGGACTGCCAGACAGATTTGCAGCTGCCCGGCGGGGGCGAGCCCCCGCCCTACGGGTGCATGGTCGGGACCAGGTGTGTTGGGGCGGGGCTGCCGATCAAATCGCAGCTGCCCGGCTTATGTCATGCCCCCGCCCTACGGATGCACCGCCGTAGCCGTACCGTAGGGCAGCTGTCTGCCCCCGCCGCTCGCTCACCGGAACCCCCGCACCCCATCCAAACCCACCACACCCCCAAGTCTGTCATTGCGAACCAGCGCGCACGCTGGTGTGGCAATCCGTTTCCCCTACAAGCCCCAAGGCTTGCGCGCCCCGCCACGGGCGCAATATTGGCCCGGGCGTTTGACCGGCCTCACGGCCGGTGCAATGCTGACACATTGCGGGGAAACGGATTGCCACGTCGCTGCGCTCCTCGCAATCATCATGTGTTTTCACACCACCATAAACGAAAGGCCCCGATTGTCATCGGCGAGGCGAAGCCGAAGGATCTCATGCACCGGGCTTCCGTGTCGGAACCCTTCTACACGAGATCCTTCGCCTTTGGCTCAGGATGACAAGTCGGGGGGCGGTTGTTTCATA
>JALETK010000066.1 GCA_022781505.1 Clostridiales bacterium
CGCTGTCGGCGAAAATGACGCTCTTCAGGTTGGCTGCGGTGCTGGGGCCGCTGTAGGCGAAGAACAGATAGCTGGGAACTCTGGTGCAGCCGGAGGCGAAGGTGACGGTCACGCCGTCGGTGGCGCTGCCCACATTGTAGAAGGGCTCGTCCCTGTAATCGTCCTTGTTGTTAATGCTGACGGAATGAATGGTAATGCTGGACAGCTTGGTGCAGTTGGAGAAGGAGTAGTTGCCAAGGTTGGTGAGCTTCTTGGGAAGGGTGAGCTCCGTCAGATTGGTGCACTCGGAGAAAGCGCCCTCGCCGATGCTGGTGAGAGAGTCGGAGAGCGTAAAGCCGGTCAGGCCGGTTCCGCAGAAGGCATAATTTCCGATGGAGGTCACGGCGGCAGGCAGGGTGAAGGTCTTCAGCCCCGCGCAGCCGGAGAAAGCACGGTTCTCAATGGTGGTGAGGCCGGAGCCAAAGGATACGGTGCTGAGGGTGGGACAATCCTGGAAAGCGGCGGTGCCAATGGAGGTGACGCTGTCGGCGAAAATGACGCTCTTCAGGTTGGCTGCGGTGCTGGGGCCGCTGTAGGCGAAGAACAGATAGCTGGGAACTCTGGTGCAGCCGGAGGCGAAAGTCACGGTCATACCATCGGTGGCGCTGCCTGCATTGTAGAAGGGCTCGTCCCTGTAATCATCCTTGTTGTTGATGCTGACGGAGTTAATGGTGAGCTTGGACAGCTTGGTGCAGTTGGAGAAGGAATAGTTGCCAAGGTAGGTCAGCTTTTCAGGAAGGGTAACCTCAGTCAGATTGACGCAGTCACTGAATGCGTTATCCCCAATGCTCAGAAGGGTGGAGGGAAAGGATACAGACTGAATGGTGGTATTTCCCTTGAAAGCGTTTGCACCCACTGCCGTTACGGTGTAGCTGCCGAAGGACCCGGGAATGGAGATCCTTGCTGTGGAACCGGTATAACCGGTGACGGTCGCAACACCGCCGGATACCGTATAGGTCCAATCGCCGGAGGTTTCAGCGCTTGCCGAGGGCGCGGTGGCCAGGGTCAGCCCAAGTACCAGCGTGAGTACCAGCGCGAACCACAGGCCTCGTGAGAACCATTTGTTCTTCATTTTTGTTTGATCGCTCTTTATTCTGATTTTGAACATAATCACCTCATTTTAAAGGCATTGCTCATATACTCATTATAGTGGTCCGCAAGAATACAGTCAAGTGAATTCAGAAGCATATAGAAAAAGATTTTACAAATGGAATGATTTATTATATAAAAATAAGGAGTGCAAGAATAAGGGATCATCTCAAAACCGGAGTTTTGAGATGATCCCTTATGAAATCAATCAAATATTGGCAATGTTCAGGCAAAGCAAATCAGAGGCCAAAGCGGGCTTTGACGTATTCGTAAATGATGTCGGCGGATCTTTCAATGCCGATGGAGCTGTTCAGGGCCATGTCATAGTTGCGGATGTCGCCCCAGGGGTACTCGGAGTAGGTGTTGTAGAAGGCGGCGCGGGACTTGTCCTTCTTGGTGATGTCCTTTTCGGGGTTGTCCATGGGCTCCCGATAGTCGTCCCGGGCCCGGCGGATGCGCTCTTCCATGGGGGCGTGGATGAAGACCCGGACACAGTTGGGATTGCCCCGGAGGATGCTGTCCGCGGCGCGGCCAACGATGACGCAGGGGCCCTTGTCCGCCAGCTCCCGGATCACGGCGAACTGGGCGTTCCGGGCCTGCTCGTAAACGGAAGGCACCGTGGCGGCAGCATAGATGCTGTACAGGAAGCTGGAGGTCTGCTTTTCCTCCACCTCTTTTACGAAGTCCGTAGCGAAGCCGGTCTTCTTTGCAGTCAGGGAAATCAGCTCTTTGTCATAGTAGGCAATGCCCATTTTCTTTGCCAGGCATTCGCCGATCAAGCGTCCGCCGGAGCCGTGCTGACGGGCGATGGTGATTACAAACTTTTCCATTTACGATCCCTCCCAAGCAAATAGTATCTGATACTATAATTATAGCGCGTTTTTTTCCGTCCGGCAAGTCCGGCGCAGGAATTTTTTTCAGCACATCATAAATGAATGGCCCAATCGCCGTAATCGAACAGGCCGCTGCCGTGACGGAGCTTTCCATCGGCCCGAAGGGTCTCCAGGGCGGAAACCATGGAAGGGATCATTTCCGGGGAAATATCCAGGCTGTGATGGCCGGGGAAGATTTTCTTGGCGGGAAGCGCCGCCAGCAGCCGCAGGGAGCTCAGACAGGCCGCCGGGTCCGTGGAGGGGTAATAAGCGTCAATGGTTCCCTTGTAGACCAGGTCGCCGGTGAAGAGATACCCCCGGGCCTCCTCCCAGAAGCACATGTGCCCCGGGGCGTGACCCGGGGTGTGGAGCACCGTGATGGTTCTCCCGCCCAGGTCAATGGTCTCCCCGCCCTGAAGTACCCGGGTGGGCGTCCCCTGAAACAGCCGGTAGGCCCCCACGTCAAACCCCTCCGGCAGCCTGCAGCGGCAGACCACATTCCGCCGGACAGCCTCCAGAGGCTGGGGGAACCTGCCCTGGAGCCAGGGGAGCTCCGCGGCGTGGGCATAGAAATCCGGGTAATACTGGTGCCCACCGATATGGTCCCAGTGGACATGGGTGGCAACAGCCGTCACAGGCCGGTCCGTCAGCCGGGCCACCTCCCGGTGAATGTCGCAGATCCCAAGCCCTGTATCAATGAGCAGACTCCGCTGTGAGCCGTTCAGAAGGTAGCAGTGGGTCTCCTCCCAGTGGCGGTATTCGCTGAGGATGTAGGTGCCGGAATCCACGGCATCTGTGGTAAACCAGGTGTTCATGGGATGCCTCCAGGTTCCGGCATGTCTTTGTGCAGATACAGCCGGAATTGTTATAAAAAACTGCTTTGCGGTATTCTTGGTGTTTGGAAGACACTATTGCTTAAGGAGCTGGGATAAAGGGACATCAAACTGTCTGCAAACCTGCTCCAGCTCGGAACGAAATCTCGGATTGCGCAGATTCTTTTTGGCGGCCGGGCTATTGTCGGCCCAGTACGGGGTGTTGGAGTTTTCCCCAATGCATTTCAGCAGTACGGACAGCCGGAAGTTCAGACCAAAACCAATGCCGTGGTTTGTAAAGTCGCTGAAAAGAGCGGTTCCGTTGTGGATTCTCCGGTACAGCTTGCCGCATTGCAGGAGCACGGCCCGGTCACGGGCATCAACGCTGTTTCCGTACAGAATGGGATAGTCCTCATGCTCTCCAATCGGGATGTTCCCAATGATTTCATAGGTTCCATAGAATAAATGATTGTCCATCATGTGTACGGAGGGCAGGGAACCAAGGTGCTTCAGTTCTTCTACGGAAACATCATCCCGTTCCGTGGCAATGTGGTAGACGCTGCAGGCAAGGGGCTTTCCCATTAGAATATCCCAGAAGGGCTCCTTCGCTTTTCGCATCCGGGCGTAGTCCAGCAGAATCCGGCCATATCCGTATTGGCGGCGGTTGATCGGAAACCGGAACACATCCCCCTCCCGGAATCTCACATGCTGCCGGGGCTGAGCGGCAAACCGGGCGAGATCGGTCAAGTCATCCTGGGATGTTTCATTGCACCAATCCTCCACCCACTGCTGAAAATCTGTGATGTCGTGGGCGTATACCGGATCATATTCAGAGGAATAGTAGACTTTCTCTGAGATGAGGCTGTAAAGTGAAATGTAGGAGGGGAGATAGGGCCTGTGCTGCCGGTAGGAAAGACACATTCCGGTGCCGGTGCGCTTTTCAAGGGTGGCAGCGGTGAAAAGCACCGGTTTCCCTTTCGGAGTCTTGGGCATGAGATACCGCAAATCATCGGAAAGCTGCTCACAGATTTCGGCCTCGGTATACAGGGTGTCCCCGGTCGCGATAAACTTTCGGAGTACGGTTCCATCCAGGTAGGCGATGGTAACGTGCCTGTCGTAGGGACTGGGTTTGGGCGTAATGGCAATCCAATGGCGTTCTACCGGCCGCAGGCCAAAGCACTTCCGCTGCTCATTTGTCAGTTCAAGCATGTACGGTCACCTCAAAATCAGTGTACAATAAAATCCTTGCTTGCGCAAGGATGGATTCAAACGCTTTCCTTCACACGCGAAGCGTATATCGCCTGTTTCCCCAGGGAACGGATATCATTTCAATGATATATCGCTTGCACGATATGATATACGGCTGACCGCCGCATGATATACTTGCTGCGCAAGCATGATATAATATCCGTTCCCATCATACGCGAAGCGTATATCATCTGCAAAGCAGATATCATACCGTCAGGTATATCGCCTGTTTCTGCAGGGAACGGATATCATTTCAATGATATATCGCTTGCGCGATATGATATACGGCTGACGCCGCATGATATACTTGCTGCGCAAGTGTGATATAATATCCGTTCCCTCCATACGCGAAGCGTATATCATCTGCGAAGCAGATATCATACCGTCAGGTATATCACCCGTTTCCGCAGGGAACGGATATCATTGTAAAAAGCCTGATTTGTCTTGAAGACAAATCAGGCTTTTTACATGGCAGGGGATGAGGGATTCGAACCCCCGCAAACGGAGTCAGAGTCCGGTGTGCTACCGTTACACAAATCCCCTTTGTGGCTTGGCTCATTCAGGTGACTGGCTGAGCAACGAGTATTATTATACACAGAACCGGCGAAATGTCAAGAAGTTTTTTTGAAAATCTGGAAAGTTTTTTTAAAAGAGGAAAACTTGATATTCTGCCCGGCGGCTGTTATAGTATCTCCCGGAAAGGGTGAGAACATGCAATGAATTACGGAGAAATGATTCCGGGGCGGTTTCTGGAGCGGCCGAACCGGTTTATTGCTTATGTGGAGATCGGGGGAGTCCGGCAGGTCTGCCATGTGAAAAACACGGGCCGGTGCCGGGAGCTGCTGCCTGCGGGGGCCAGGGTCTGGTGCCGGTATGACGGAAATCCCGGGAGAAAGACCCACTATGACCTCATCGCTGTGGAAAAAGGGGCCCGGCTCATCAACATGGACTCCCAGGCACCCAACAAGGCGGCAGGGGAGTGGCTGTCCGCCGGAGGGCTGGGCCCTGTGGAGGGGCTTCGGGCGGAGTATTTCTTTGAGGACTCCCGGTTTGACTTCTCCTTCCTGCAGGAGGGGCGCCGGTGCTTTCTGGAGGTAAAGGGCGTGACCCTGGAGGAAGAGGGGGTTGTGCGCTTTCCCGATGCCCCTACCCAGCGGGGGGCCAAGCACCTGCGGGGCCTGATTCGGGCGGCGGAGCTGGGCTACGGGGCCTTTGCGCTCTTTGTGATTCAGATGTCGGATGTCTCCCATCTGGAGCCCAACGACAGGACAGACCCGGCCTTTGGCGCTGCCCTCCGGGAGGCGGCAAAGGCCGGGGTGCGGATTCTTGCCATGGACTGCCGGGTGACCCCGGGAACCATGGAGCTGCGAAATCCCGTTCCGGCGGTGCTCTAAGGGAACCTCTGATCAAATCTGGCTGCGCAATCTGCGCATCAGATATGATCAGAGGTTCCTTAGTACGTTGTAACTTCTAAAAATCGACTACAGATAGCCTATAAGGGCCGCGATTCTACGAACCGTAGGGGAGGGTCATGACCCTCCCCTACAAATGGCTACGGGTAGCGCAACTCTGCGAACGGATGGGGGCATATCCGGCCCCTTTTGCAACTGCCCAGCTTAGGTCTGACCCGCCCTGCAATGCACCATAAGTCGTTTTTAAAGTTACAACGTACTAGGGCCGGAGCCTCCGGATTTCCTCCTGGAAGCCCTCAAAGAACCGGGCCATGTGCAGCCCGTCCACCAGGCCGTGGTGGGCCAGGAGGCTCAGGGGCATGAGAGATTTGCCGTTCTCCTCCCGAAACCGGCCGAAGGTGATTCTGGGATTGCTGTCGGCGGGACAGGGCACCGGCTGAACCATGGCGGTGTAGGTGACCCAGGGAAGGCAGGAGACGAAGAACAGCTCCGTCTCGTCTCCGGCGTCGTCGATGCCGTGGGTCTGCATGGCCGCCTCCTGGGCGGCGCGGCCCCGGGAGAGGAAGCTGTCAAAATCCGTCCGGCAGTCCAGGCGGCAATAGCAATAGGTGCCGTCAGGGAGGGCCACGGTGTGGGAGGTGTCACAGTGGTCATACTGGAAGATTTCGCCGTCCACAATCCGCTGGCGCAGCTCCGGCACGCCGTTGGCGGCCCTGGCGGCGCAGTACAGGCAGGCCAGGAAAAAGGAGCCCTTCCTGGCTGCTGCCGCCCGGCGCAGCTCCGTCACGTCCGCCTGGACGGTGAGGCCCACATAGGGGTAGGCCATGGAGCGGAAGTATTCAAAGTGGCTCCGCCGGGGATACCGGCTCAGATCGATTCGCTGTGCAGACATGGTAAGCCTCCTTACAGAATGGTTTTCAGCTCCTCCAGGCGGTGAACCTCATAGTCCACATGGATGCTGGGCAGGGGAGCGGCGCCCCGGGGATTGAACCAGCAGGTTTGAATTCCGGCGTTGTTGCCGCCCCGGATGTCCGAGGTGAGGCTGTCGCCGATGATCAGGGCCCTGCTCCGGTCAAAGCCGTCGATGGCGGCGAAGCAGGCCTCAAAGAAGGCCCTCTCCGGCTTGTTGGCTCCCAGATGCTGAGAGATGAACACGTTTTCAAAAAAGGGCCCGATGCCGGCGCTTTTGAGCCTGGACTCCTGCACCCTGGCGGTGCCGTTGCTGGCCAGGAACAGCCGGTATTTGGGGGACAGGTACTGAAGGAGCTCCAAAGCCCCGTCCACAAAATAGTGGCCCATGCACAGGTAATTCTCGTAGCTGTCCTGGCACCCTTCGGGACTGGCCGGAAGGCCCAGCTCCCGGAAGAGGAAGGCAAAGCGCTGCACCAGCACCTGCTCCCGGGTGAGCTCGCCCCGCTCCAGCATCTCCCAGTGGAGCTTGTTCACCTGGCTGTACCGCCGGATGAGGTCCGGGGTGGGCTCCAGGCCCTGATCCCGGAAGGCCTTGGCCACGGCGATGGCCTCTGCTTTGTGAAAGTCCAGAAGGGTGTCGTCCAGATCAAAAAACAGAAATTCAAACATGGGCCACCTCAAATCCCCGCCAGAGCATCGGCGATTTTTGCAAAGGTGGGGATGTCCAGAGTTTCCCCCCGAACTGTGGGGCTGAGGCCGCAGCGCTCCAGAAGCTCGCCCACCCGTGCCTTGCCCAGCTCCGGGAAACCGGCAGCCAGGCCGTTTTGCAGGGTCTTCCGCCGCTGGGCAA
This sequence comes from Clostridiales bacterium, assembly GCA_022781505.1. Classification (GTDB taxonomy): domain Bacteria; phylum Bacillota; class Clostridia; order Oscillospirales; family Oscillospiraceae; genus Faecousia. The sequence continues at coordinate 7,235 of JALETK010000066.1, forward strand.
AGCTGGCCCGGACCACCCGGAAGAACATGGCCTCATCTGCCACAGGGCAGGGGGGGCCGGAGCGAACCTTCAGCTGCACCACGGCGGAGGTCACCTTGGGCTGGGGCAGGAAGCAGGAGGGAGGCACGTCAAACAGAAGCCTGGGCTCCGCGTAATAATTGCAGAACACCGTAAAGGCGCTGTAGTCCGCCGCGCCGGGACGGGCCGCCATGCGCTGGGCCACCTCCTTTTGCACCATGACGGTGACGGAGGAGAAGCACCGGGCCTCCAGCAGAGCCGTGAGGACGGGAGAGGTGATATAGTAGGGCAAGTTGGCGCAGGCCATGGGCCTAAGGCCCGGGAACTGCCGCCGCACCAGGTCGGGAATGTCCACCTTCAAAATATCCTGCCACAGGATGTCCAGATTGGAAATCGCCCCCAGGGTCTCGGCCAGAATGGGCTTCAGGGTTCCGTCCACCTCCACCGCCGTGACCTTTCCCGCCCGGAGGCACAGCTGCTGGGTGAGGGGCCCGATGCCGGGGCCCACCTCCAGAACGCCGCTGTTCTCATCCACCCCGGACTCCTCCGCAATCCGCCGGGGAACCCAGGAGGCGATGAGAAAATTCTGGCCCTTGGACTTGGAAAACCGGAAGCCGTGCCGGGCCAGCAGAGCCTTGACTTCCTGTACGTTACATAGATCCAGCATAGATAAAAACCGCCTTTCCCCCTTATGATACCAGAGGAAAGGCGGTTTTGCAATTGGATATGGGGAATTTATCCCAGGATGTACACGGTGCAGCTGCGCCGGCCGAATTCCCAGCACTCGTCCACGGTGTCAAAATACAGGTCAATCTTGTTTCCCTTGATGCCGCCGCCACAATCCTCGGCGGTGGCGTAGCCGTAGATGTACACGCCGTCGTCGGAGACAATGTACATTCTGGTGCCGTAGGGGATGACTGTGGGATCTACGGCGATGGCCCCGTACCGGGCCACGGTTCCCGTGGCTGTGATGCCCTCGTAGCCCTCACAGCTGTAGGCGGTGGCCTCCACGGTGAGCTTTTTCACATAGGTGATCACCTCGCCGGAGGCGGTGGTGAAGGTGTTCTCCCCGGAGACGGGGGGCTGGGTTTCCTCAGGCTCCGGCTCGGTGGGCCGCGTCTGGGAAGGCTCTGTTTTCGCGGGACGGGATTCCTCCGGCTGGGCGGCAGGTGCGGGCTCTGTCTCATCCGGCAGGAGGGTGATGGACTTGCCGGAGCGGTCAATGCCCCGGGCCACAATGGCAGTCACGGGGGCAGTGAGAACCACTTCCTCTGTGATGCTCCGGGAGACCTCCCGGCCGTCCTCATAGGTCACAAGGGCGGTGCAGCGGACGCTGCCCGGTTTGCCCTCCACAATGGTCTTCTCCTCCCCGGGAGCCAGGGAGGTGTCGGAGCAGTAGATGGTCTCAAAGGCCTCCTCCCGGAGGAATTCCAGGGTTTCGTAGGTGAGGCGGATGACGTCAATCACCATGCCGTCGTAGGTTTCCGCCTGGAGATCCTGGGCGATTCGCAGATTGTCCTCCGTGGGAATCCCCAGCTGGGCCAGAATGGCGGAGACGGTGCTGCCGTAGGTGGCGACCTCCAGGGTCTGGCCCTTCCAGTTTACCTTGACCAGCTGAAGCCGGTTGACGGTGATTTCGGAGACGTTGCTTCCCGGCTGGGTGGTAAAGGTGTCGTCGGCCCCAAGCTCCAGACCAGCTTCGCTGAGCACCTCGGCGGGGTCGGTGGCATAGGTGGTGTGAACCACCACCCGGTCTCCGTCGGTGATGACGTAGGTGGTCTGGGCGAAGGCAGCCTGAGAGAGAAGCCCCACGGTGGTGAACAGCGTCAGAAAAACCGCTCCCAGCCGCAGCAGGAGAACCTTCCTCCCGGATGGGGTGTGCTGGATGTTACGCATGGGATTACCTCCTTTTTCCTTCTGGGATTGCAGGCGCCTTGTTGCCTGCGTGTTTCAAAAGTGTTACGCTTGTAACCATATTGAAACTATTTTGATATTATAACTATTTTCATGGAATTGTCAATAGAAAACTTAAAAATGGGATAAAACGACAATTTTTTTAAGAAATTATTGGAAACCAATCTGGAAATGTATCTTGTGGAATAACCGCTGAAAACCGCAATATATAGGGAAAAAGTTACAAAATGGTTGACATAAGAAACAAAATGTAATTTTTTAGAAGGGGCTGTCTCATATGCTGCTGCACCAGGAAAACGTCAGGGGTGTCTCAAAACTTGTTTTGAGACACCCCCATTGACAGCGCCGGGGTTTTGTGCTATATTGAAGCAGGTAAACGGCTGTGACGAAGACCTGCGCTCATGGAAAGACATTCAGAGAGGGGTGCGCCTGGTGAAAGCACCCTATGCCCCTGCTTTGAGCTGCGCACCACTTCCGAGCTGCCCGGCTGAACCCATTTCAGTAAGCCGGGACGGGTCCGCCCGTTATCGCGGTAATGAGTGGCAGCCCATGGGCTGCAACCAGGGTGGAACCGTGGAATACGAATTTGTATCCCACCCCTGATTTTTTCAGGGGTGGGATTTTGTATACCTCCTGCCCCAATTTTAAAGGAGGGACGTAAGCTATGTCCGAAGAAAACCTGTACACCTTTGAAAACCCCGAATACCGCAAGACCTACTGGCACACCTGCTCCCACGTCATGGCTCAGGCCGTCAAGCGCCTGTGGCCGGAGGTGCAGCTGGCCATCGGCCCCGCCATCGACGAGGGCTGGTACTATGATTTTGACAGCCCCTTCTCCTTCACACAGGAGCATCTGGACAAAATCGAGGCGGAGATGAAGAAAATCTGCAAGGAGCGGCTGCACCTGGAGCGCACCGAGAAGCCCCGGGAGGAGGCCATCGCCTATATGGAGGAGAAGAAGGAGCTCTACAAGGTGGAGCTCATTCAGGACCTGCCGGAGGACGCGGTGATCTCCTTCTACACCCAGGGGGAGTTTACCGACCTGTGCGCCGGCCCCCATCTGGACTCCACCGGCCGCATCAAGGGCAACGCCATCAAGCTGACCCAGTGCTGCGGCGCCTACTGGCGGGGAGACTCCAAGCGGAAGATGCTCCAGAGAATCTACGGCATCGCCTTCCCCAAAAAGGAGGAGCTGGATGAGTTCCTGCGCAGGCAGGAGGAGGCCCGGAAGCGGGATCACAATAAGCTGGGCCGGGAGCTGGAATATTTCACCACCGTGGACGTCATCGGCCAGGGCCTGCCCATTCTCCTTCCCAAGGGCGCCCGGGTGATTCAGACCCTCCAGCGCTGGGTGGAGGACGAGGAGCAGAAGCGCGGATACCTCCTGACCAAGACCCCCCTCATGGCCAAGCGGGAGCTTTATAAGATTTCCGGCCACTGGGATCACTATCTGGACGGCATGTTCGTCCTGGGTGACCCGGATGACGAGACCAAAGAGTGCTTTGCCCTGCGTCCCATGACCTGCCCCTTCCAGTATCAGGTGTTCCTGAACCGGGCCCGGTCTTACCGCGACCTGCCCATGCGCCTGGGCGAGACCTCCACCCTTTTCCGCAATGAGGACTCCGGCGAGATGCACGGCCTCATCCGTGTCCGCCAGTTCACCATCTCCGAGGGCCACCTGATCCTCCGTCCCGAGCAGCTGGAGGACGAATTCCGGGGCTGCCTGGAGCTGGCCAAGTACTGCCTGGACACCGTGGGTATGCTGGAGGACTGCACCTTCCGCTTCTCCCAGTGGGATCCAAACAACAGGGAGAAGTATATCGGCACCCCGGAGCAGTGGGACGAGGCCCAGACCATTATGGGTAAAATTCTGGATGACCTGGGTGTGGAGTACACCATCGGCATCGACGAGGCCGCCTTCTATGGCCCCAAGCTGGACATTCAGTACAAGAACGTCTTCGGCAAGGAGGACACCATCGTTACCATCCAGGTGGATCAGCTCCTGGCCGAGCAGTTCGGCATGGAGTATGTGGATGCCGACGGCCAGAAGAAGCGCCCCTATATCATCCACCGCACCTCTCTGGGCTGCTACGAGCGCACCCTGGCCTACCTCATTGAGAAGTACGCCGGCGCCTTGCCCCTGTGGATGATGCCCACCCAGGTGAAGGTGCTGCCCATCACCGACCGGGCCCATGACTACGCTGAGACCGTGGTGAAGGCTTTGAAGGACCGGGGCGTCCGGGCAGAGGGCGACTTCCGCTCCGAGAAGCTGGGCTATAAGATCCGGGAGGCCCAGAAGGAGAAGATCCCCTATATGCTGGTTGTGGGCGACAAGGAGGCCGAAAACGGCACCGTGGCCGTCCGCACCCGGGCCGGCGGAGACGAGGGCGTTATGGAGCTGAAGGACTTCATCGCCCAGTGCCGGGAGGAAATTGACACCAAGTCCAAGCGCGTGTAAATAAGCCATAAAAAACATGCCCGTTTCAAAGCAGCGCTTTGAAACGGGCATGTTTTTTATGGCTCAGCGAAAGGGAAGACCCTGGGCGTCCAGGACTTCCAGACGGCGGGCCCGGGCAAAGTCCGGGGCCAGCTCCGGGCGGTGGAGGCGCAGGGCCTCCGGCAGGAGCATGGGATTGAGGGAGGGATTCTGGGCGGTGACCCGGCAGCGGAGGGTCAGGGTGTTCCCGTCCGGCTGGGCTGTCTCCAGACTTAAGAGCATGGGCCGGATGTCCAGCTCCGTCATGCTGCTTTTGGTTTTCTTGGGGACGGGGAGGGGCTCCGGAGCGTGGAAGAAGCCCTCCAGGGCCTCCCGGCCTCCGGCGGGAACCCCCCGGTCATACTCCAGGGTCACAAGGGCCTCCAGAGTGGTGAGTTCCCGGAGCTTCCGGCCCCCCTCCCAGGCGGAGAGTACCCGGACACCGGCGGGCATGGTGGCGTTGAGCCGGGTGGGGATTTCCTCCAGGGAAACCTGGACGCCCTCGGCCAGGTCAAAGTCCAGAAGCTCGCATACGCTCTCAGTACCTACGGACAGGGGAAGGGCGATGGACACATGGGCCTTGGGCGAGTAGCCCTGGCTGTGGCGGATGAGGATGCCACCCCGGCGGAAGGCCCGCTGAAACACCCGCATGAGATCCAGGTGAGAAATCCAAACGGCGTTCCCGGTCTTTTCAAACAGCAGTCTAGGCATCGCAGGAAACCTCCTTCAAAAGCCGGTTGGCTCCGCAGCTGGAGCAGCCCTGGCGGCAGTCCGGGGTGACCTTCCCCTCATAGGCCCGGCAGCGCTCCCGCAGGAGGAAGGACTTGTCCACCCCCACGGAGATGGTCTCCCAGGGGAGCTTCTCCTCCTCGCCGTAGCCCCGGATGGTGTAAAAGTCCGGGTTTACGCCACAGGCGGCGAAGGCCTGAAGCCAGGTGTCATATTGGAAGTATTCATCCCAGCCGTCCAGCCGGGCGCCGTGGTCCACCGCCCACTCAATCACGGGGCCCAGCCGCCGGTCGCCCCGGGCCAGAACGGCCTCCAGACGGGACAGCTCCGGCTCGTGCCAGTTGTATTCCACGGATTTGGAGTACATGGCGTTTTTCAGAAGCTGGGTTCGCCGCAGGTATTCCTCCGGGGAAATCTGCTTCTCCCACTGGAAGGGAGTGAAGGGCTTGGGGACGAAGTAGGCCGTGGCCACATGGACCCGGAGGCCCCGCTTTTTGTTGGAGGCGTTGGCGTGCCAGGCCTTGATCACCTTGTACACCAGCTCCGCAATGCCCAGCACATCCTCGTCGGTCTCCGTAGGCAGGCCCAGCATGAAGTACAGCTTCACATTGTTCCAGCCGCCGGAGAAGGCCCGGGCGCAGGTGTCCAGGATCTCGTCTTCGGTGAGGTTCTTGTTGATCACATCCCGGAGCCGCTGGGTACCGGCCTCCGGGGCGAAGGTGAGGCCGCTTTTCCGCACGGTCTGGAGCTTTTCCATCAGCTCTCGGGAGAAGTTGTCCGCCCGAAGGGAGGGGACGGAGAGATTGACCTTCTGGGCCTCGCAGTAGGGGATGAGGGCGTCTGTCAGCTCCTTGAGCCCCTTGTAGTCGGAGGTGGACAGGCTGGCCAGGGTCAGCTCGTGATTGCCCGAGTCCCCCAGACTCTCCACAGCCTGGCGGTACAGCACCTCCGGGCTTTTTTTGCGAACCGGGCGGCAGGAGAAGCCCGCCTGGCAGAACCGGCAGCCCCGGATGCAGCCCCGGAAGACCTCCAGATTGGTGCGGTCATGGACGATCTCCGTGGTGGGGACGATGGTTTTTGTGGGGAAGTAAGCCTTGTCCAAATCCTCCACAATCCGCTTGGTCACCACTTCCGGCGCCCCGGGCCGGGGAAGGATGGCGGCCAGGGTGCCGTCGGGATGGTAGGTGTGGGTGTAGAAGCTGGGGACATAGACCCCGGGAATCCGGGACACGGCCTCCAGGAAGGCCTCCTTGGACCAGCCCTCCCGCTTCGCCCTCTGGTACAGGCCCACGATTTCCGGGGTGCTCTCCTCTCCCTCGCCCAGGGAGAAGAAATCCACAAAGTCCGCCAGAGGCTCCGGGTTGAAGGCGCACACTCCTCCGGCAAAGACCATGTTGTGAAGCCCCTGCCGCTCATGCGTGTGAATGGGGACACCCGCCAGGCGGAGCATGTTGACCACGTTGGAGTAGCTCATCTCGTAGCCGATGGTAAAGGCGATCATGTCGAACGCCCCCACGGGGTCCTGGCTCTCCAGAGCCCAGAGGGGGAGGTTGTTTTTCCGCATGGCCTCCTCCATGTCTCCCCAGGGGGCGAAGACCCGCTCGCACCAGACGCCGGGCATCTCGTTCATGACCCCGTAGAGAATCCGCATACCCAGGTTGGACATGCCCAGCTCATAGGTGTCGGGAAAACAATAGGCCACCCGCACGTCTACCTCTTCCAGGGGCTTCACCACCTGGTTGAATTCGCCCCCGGTATACCGGGCGGGTTTCTGGACGGTTGGGAGCAGCCGCTGCAGCAAATCAGTCATGGCAATTCCTCTCTTTCAACTAGCCACTTCATTTTAGCCGCTGCGGCGGCATTTTGCAACCGCTAATTCCTGCATAATCGCCACAGAAGTAGCCCGGGCGCCAGAAAAGCCAGAAGCCCCAGGTGAAAGGCCCAGGCGGCCCACAGGAAAAGGGCAATGAGCGCCCCTCCGAATACCAGGCCGCAGATCCGGAGGATGCGCCGGGTCCGCTCCGGGGAGAGCCTGAGCAGCAGAGCGCATTGCAGAGCTCTGCCTCCATCCAGGGGATAAACCGGCAGGAGATTGTAAGCGCCCTGCACCAGCCCCCAGAATCCCAGCCAGGGCCATCCGAAAAGAGGAAGGCTGAGGCTCACGGCGGGGCCGGCCAGGGCGCAGAGGAGCTCCTGCCGGTAGGACAACCGGGCGGCGGTCATGACCGCGCCTCCGGGCCCCAGGCGGAGCTCCCGGATTTTTCCGCCGCACAGGAGCACGGACAGAGCATGTCCCAGCTCGTGGAGGGCGGCGGCCAGGAGAAAGGGCCAGAAGCAGCCCAGGGGATCCAGCCGGTAGAAAAGGCACAGGATGACGGGAAGCCAGGGACTAATGTGAATCATGGAGCTCCTCCGCCACGTCCTGACAGAAGACCGCTACGGCCTCCGGAATGGACTCCCCCTGGAGCACCTGACGCACAAAGGCCTGAGCCGCCTCCTCAATGGGCCCGATCTCCTGACAGACCAGGTACTTCCGGGCCAGGTTCTCGCCCTCGGGCCACCAATAGCCCATGGAGAGAATCCCGGCGCACAGCACCACAGAGGCCAGAAGCTGCCGCCCCAAAATCTGCCGGAACCGTCCGATGGGCTTTTTCGGCGGGGGCGGGGGAGGCGGCAGCTCCGTCACAGGGGCCATGGGCTCCCCGAGAAACAGATTGTCATAATATTCCATCTTCATCACCTGCCGGTACAAGCATATGCGCCGGGCGGGGAAAGATGCCTGCTGCGCTCAGGCAAAAATGTCAGGGGGTGTCTCAAAACTTGAGACACCCCCTTGCAGGACGGTGTTACGCGGTAAAGATGTTCTTGATCTTGGGAACCATCACAACGGAGTAGACCGTGACGGCAATGCCATAAAGGAAGTGCAGCCAGGTGTAGAAATAATAGGGAATCCAAATCTTGGCGGTCATCCCATACATGCTCTGGGATTCCGTGCCCAGAATGTGGAACAGCAGCATGTACACCACGGCGGAGGCCAGGGTGCCCACGGCATAGATCAGGAACAGCTGGGGAACCTGCCGGGAATTCTTCTTGATCCGGAGCCACAGAAGGACGGCCAGGGCGGCCAGGGCAATAAGCGCCAGACCATAGAAAATGTTCAGGGCATGAAGACCGGTGAAAACATCCTCCTCCTTGGCCAGCTTATAAATGTCGCTGATGTTCACCTTGCTGGGAACGTCATCCATGAGACCGGCCATGCTGGCAAGATCGCCACTGATGCCGGAGACGTCATATTTCAGGGTGGTGTTGTATTTGCCAATGAGGAAAACAAGGCCGAATATGGCATTCAGCGCCGCGGCCACCAGGAGCACAATGGCTACAATATTAATGAATCCGGGCTTGGAGCCAAGGGTGCCGCCGGGCGCGGGGCGGTAGCCGGGGGCGCCGGACTGAGGCGGCTGCCAGCCGTTCTGCTGGGGCTGCTGAGGCTGCCAGCCGTTCTGCTGAGGCTGCTGGGGCTGCCAGCTGTTTTGCTGGGGCTGCTGGGGCTGCCAGCCGTTCTGCTGAGGCTGCTGGGGCTGCCAACTGTTCTGCTGAGGCTGCCAGGAGGGCTGCGCCGGACGGACATTGGCGAGGCGGGTACCGCAGTTCGGGCAGTAGAGCTCCGTATCCTGGCACTGGGTATTGCAGGATGGGCAAATCTTGGGCATGAATAATTCCTCCTCTACAGGTTCGTTTATCTGTACAAAAGGATTATACCAGATACAAAAATGCCATGTCAAGGGGGAGAAAGGGTTGCTTGGAAGAAAATGGGGAAAAGCCGGGAATCTGTGCCCCCTTCCACAGACCGGCCCCTGTGGGTGGGGGTGCTGAGCCAATCAGACAGCTTTCGTACTTCAATAAAGCAAAAACTTTCCGAAACAGAGTATCCGGACACTTGCCTTTGCGGTTTGTACAAAAAGTAAAACTAAAATTTGTTAGATTTGTATGAAAAAGAAAAAAGGTTGCGTTTTTTAGTTGCGCAAAATCACGACATATGGTAGAATCCAGGTAACGACATGAACTTTTACAACTGTTTGACTTCATCTGTACCTGCTGAAAACCACAGCAGAGTATCTGTTTGGCAGCCTTCACTCGATTCCGGGTCTGTTCCGGGAAACCAAGTTCTTTGGTAATGGACCTATAAGGTAAAAAATGCGCGCCTGTTTATACCATCGGGCAGGGAGCTGCTGAGCAGATGCAAAATCCGTACTGACCGCCCTTTTGTGTGGCAGAACAAAAGGACGAGAAAGTAAATATTTTATCAAAAGGGGAGTAAAGACATTGAAATCACTTTGGAAAAGAACCCTGGCATGGTTCCTGGCCCTGGCAATGTGTCTGTCTCTGGTTCCCGCGACTTACGCCAACGCGGAAGAGCCGGAGCAGGAGCCTGCCGGAGAAGCCAGCACCGGCTATGAGCCCTGGGCCCATGGCTACCGCTTATTGGACATCCTGAACTGGGATTCCACAACCGATCCCTACGCTGAGGAACTAGTTGCAAGCGTTCCCCTGCAGGAGCGCAATGAGACCTTCGCCGCTACCCAGGCCAATCCCGGCCTGATGGACAAGGCGCAGCTCTATGTGATCTCCTCCAGCAACTACCGTAACACGGACACCACCAACGGTCCCTGGAACGGCGGTATGGCTTACGACGAATTCTCCTACAACCTGTTCAAGTTTTGGCAGTACGCCGACATCACCGGCGCCGGCGGCCGCCCCACCTCTGAGATTTCCTCTGAGATGAAGAGCCAGATCGGCTCCTTTGAGTACGGCACCATTGCCATCCCCATCGCCGCTGCCACCAATGCCGCCCACAAGAACGGCGTTCTGTCCATCGGCGAATACTTCATCCCCAGAAGCCCTCAGTACACCGAGGAGTGGCTGTATCAGGATGAGAACGGCGACTTCCCCTATGCCCAGAAGCTGGTGGACATCGCCAAGTACTATGGCTTCGATGGCTACTTCATCAACCAGGAAGAGAGCATCCCCTCCTCCTATGTCCCTCTGTTCCGGGACATGCTGAAGTGGATGGTGGATCAGGGCCTGTACATCCAGTGGTATGACTCCATTGGCGACGGCGGCTCCGTCTCCTACCAGAACGCTTTCAACGATTACAACGACGGCTGGCTCTGGAACGAGGAGGACGGCAACGTCTGTAACTCCATCTTCCTGAACTACTGGTATAGCTCCAGCGCACTGAAGAACTCCAAGGCTCACGCCGAGAGCCTGGGCCTGGACCCCTATGAGACCGTATTCATGGGGGTCGAGGGTGGCCAGTGGAAGTTCGGCACCAACATTGAAACCCGGTACAACGCCGTGGACGAGAACGGCCAGCCCTACACCAGCTTCGCCATCTGGGGCTCTGACTGGTATCAGGATCAGTATGACCGGACGGATGACCAGCGCTACCAGGTTGGCTGGCAGTGGGGCGTCGAGGAGCGCGAGCGTATCTACTTCACCAGCCCCACCGAGAACGCCGGTACCTACTCCTCCGGAGAGGTCACCCGTAACGACATCGATGCCGGCACCATCAACTTCCAGGGCTTCTCCAAGTATGTTGTGGAAAAGTCCGTGATCAACGGCACCACCTTCGCCTCCGACTTCAACAACGGCCACGGTATGCAGTACTTCGTGAATGGCGAAGTCTCCCGTGACATGGAGTGGTCTAACCTGAACCTCCAGGACATCCTGCCCACCTGGCAGTGGTGGATTGAGGCTGAGGATATCACCGTGGAGATGGACTGGGACTACGGCCCCGAGTTCTATCGCCACCAGGGCGACTTCCCCTACACCCAGATCGGCGCTTACAATGGCGGTTCCTCCATCGTCATCTATGGCGACCTGCAGGACAGCCAGCTGATCCACCTGTACAAGACTTCCCTGAATGTGGGCGCGGAGACTGCCATTTCCCTGACCTACAACAAGCCCTCCGATGATGACAGCTCCACCGTGAAGGTGGCCGTGATCTTCGAGGAGGACCCCGAGAACACCTACTATCTGCCCATTGAGAACTCCGGCGAGAAGACCGAGGGCTGGGTTACCGGCACCGTGTCTCTGGGCGAGTATGCCGGCAAGACCATCGCCTCCATCGGCCTGGAGCTGTCCGCCACCGAGCAGGTGGAGGGCTACCAGATCAACCTGGGCCGCCTGGTGGTCTCCGACGGCAATTCCTACACCCCCACTGCTCCCGCCAACGTGGCTCTGACCAAGCGGTTCGACGAGACCGGCGAGATCCAGATTGCCTGGGATCTGGCCGACTACGACGACGTCATCAACTACCACGTCTACGCGGTTTACGCCGATGATTCCGTCCGCTTTGTGGGCGGCGCCTACGCATCCAACTACTATATCCAGAATCTGGAGAACGCGGAGGATGTGGTGGCTCTGGAAGTCCGGGCCGTGGGCATCGACGGCTCCGAGAGCGCCGGCACCCGGGTGGCCCTGGCCTCCGGAAACCGTGTCTCCGGCATCCGCACCGTCAGCGCCGACAACAAGCTGACCGTGACCTGGACCGATCCTTCCGAGGACTTCGCCTCCGTGGAGGTCGCGCTGGACTACTGGTACAGCAATACCACCAATGAGGCCAAGACCGCTACTGCCGTGAAGGGCGATCAGAAGGTCGTGTTTGACATCGCGCTGGAGGACGGCGCTCAGTACATCCTGTCCGTCACCACCGTCAATGAAGACGGCACCAAGAATGAGACGGTGAACTTCTTCGGCGATCTGGTGGACAACTACTGCGCTCCCTATGACGGCGAGGCCCGTATGGAGTCCGCCGGTAAGGTCAATATGACCGTTCCCGGTGCCAGCGACTGGTTCACCCTGGCTATGGAAATCAACGGCAATGTTACCACCTATAAGCGTTTTGGTGGCAGCATGATGCGCCGCATCTCCATCCCCACCTCCGGCATCTCCACCATGACCATCACCGTGACGGACATCGACGGCAACGTTTCCGAGCCTGTCACCCAGATGTTCCTGGATGGTATGCCCGCGAACCTGGATGACGAGTTCGGCGAGGATATGATTCCCGACGCCAAGCTCCGGGAGGCCCTTCAGGAGCAGGCTGGCCCCACCCTGGGTGACCTGCTTGACTTCACAGGTGCGCTGGATCTGTCCAACACGGTCATCAAGGATCTCACCGGCCTGAACCTTCTCACCGGTATTACCGAGCTGAATGTCTCCGGTACCTTCATCACCGAGATCACCGCCAGCCAGATTCCCGCCGGCGTGAAGAAGCTGACTGTGAAGGACTGCGGCAACCTGAAGTCCATCGAGTTGGATAACCGGCCCAATACCGCCCTGGTTCTGGGTTATCTGCCCGAGCTCACCGATCTGTCTCTGGTGGGCTACGGCGCTTCCGAGCTGGATCTGTCCGGCTGCGCCAAGCTGGTGAACCTGTATCTGACCAATTCCAGCCTGGAAACTCTGGACATCACCGCCAATGTGAAGCTCCACAACTTTGACATTTCCGGCAGCAAGATTACCACTCTGACCGCTGCCGACGCCTCCGCTTACACCAACGCCTACCGCTGGCAGTGGGACAACAACCTGATGGATCTGTCCGACAACACCAACGAAGGTGCTCTGAAGAACGGCATCAAGAACTACTTTGACACCACTGAGATCCCTCTGGAGATCGGCAAGGACAAGGTCGCTCTGATCTCCCATACCTATGTGTACCTCAGAGGCGGCAACAGCACGGTCTATGACCTGGGCGAGGAAGCTCTGGTTGCCGGCCTTGATTTCTCCCTCTACTACTATTCTTACTACGCCATCAGCAGTCTGACTGTCTCTGTTTCCACCGACGGTGAAACCTACACCGATGTGGTTACTGCGGAGATCAATGAAAACAGCACTGCCATCGACTTCCCTGAGACAGTCTCTGCCCGGTATGTGAAGCTGACCAACAGCTCCTCCAGCGCCGGTTACTTCCGCACCATGAATATCATGGGTTATGTGGTGGCGCCTCAGGGCTTCACCTACGGCGGCCAGAAGCCTGCTGTTGTCCGTGACGATGTGCAGGAAATGACGGTTCCCGCTGACAACACCAGCTATCAGCTCCTGGATCTGCTGGATGCCAGCTATGCCAGCACCCGCACGCTGAAGGGCAATCTGCTCTCCGGCATGACGGAGGCCGACTGGATCGATGCTGCCTATCTGGCTGCCCAGGGCACCGCCCCCAAGGGCGTGAAGGTTCTCATTACCGATTCTGCCAGCAATCCTTATGAGTATCCCATTGAGGGACCCAAGCTGGGCCAGATCGAGGAAACCAAGCTGAATGTTCCTGCGGAAACGGTATACGCCAATAGTCAGTATTCCGGCGAGGAAGGCTATCGCATGTTCGACGGTTCTGCTAAGAGCAAGTGGTGCGGTAGTGAGTATGGAAACTGGCTGGTCTTTGAACTTGAGGAAGCCAGAGTGATTGGCCAGTGGTATACCATGCATGCCGGTGTCGAAGGCAATGGCATGATCAGTGCCGCTTTCCGCCTGCAGACGCTGAACACGGAAATCGTGTCTGAGGAAGACTACCTGGCCATGAGCGAGTCCGAGAAGCGGACGATTGCCAGAAACGCCTCCAACTGGGTGGATCTGGATGTGGTCACCGGTAACACTGAGAACGAGGTTACCCGCGAGATTGAACTGGACAGCCTTAAGCAGGCTCAGGTCTATCGCTTTGTTGTCGACGAGGCTGCCCAGCCGGATGGCAACTCTTGGGGTGCCCTGCGTGTGTACGAGATGGAGCTGTATGCCTACTCCGGCCAGCTTGGCGCCAACACCAACGGCCTGCTGAAGGCTGACGTGATGGACACCTACGACGTCTCCTACACCAAGTCCAAAGTGGAAATCGCCAACACCACCGTCACTGTCCGGGTTCCCACTGTGGACGAGGTCATTGCTCTCATTGACGCCATCGGCACCCCCATCACCGTGGAGAGCCGGGACGCCATCAAGGCCGCCCGTGTGGCTTATGAGAACCTGCCTGAGGATGACCAGAAGCTGGTCACCAACTACGAGACCCTGGAGAAGGCTGAGGCCGATTACCTGGCCCTGGCCGACGCCGTGGAGGCGCTCATCGATGAGATCGGCTATGTGACTCTGGAGAGCAAGGCCGCCATCGAGGCCGCCCGCGCCGCCTATGATGCCCTCACCGATGAGCTGAAGGCTCTGGTCGCCAACTACAAGACCCTCCTGGATGCCGAGCAGGCCTATGCCTACCTCACCGAGGTGGACACCCTGGTGCAGCAGGCCGAGGCCGCCAAGGCCGACGCCGAGTCCGCCAAGGCCGCCGCTGAGGCCGCCCAGGCCGCTGCCGAGGCCGCCCAGGCTGCCGCCGAGGCTGCCAAGGCCGCTGCGGAAGCCGCCGCCGCCCAGGCAGGCGAGGACCGTGCCGCCGCTGAGCTGGCACAGGAGAAGGCCGAGGCTGCTCAGGCCAAGGCAGAGGCTGCCCAGGCCGCCGCCGAGGCCGCCAAGACCCAGGCCGAGGCTGCCGCCACCGCCGCTGAGGCTGCCCAGGCTGCCGCCGAGACCGCCAAGGCTGAGGCTGTTGCCGCCGCCGCTGAGGCTGCCGCATCCGCCGCAGCCGCTGCCCAGGATGCCGCCGCTGCCGCCGCCTCCGCTGAGGCTGCCGCCACCTCCGCTGCGGAAGCCGCCGAGGCCGCGGAAGCCGCCCAGGCCGCCCAGGCCGCCGCTGAGGACGCTCAGGCTGCCGCCGAGGCTGCCCGGGACGAGGCTGAGACCGCAAAGGCCGCCGCCGAGGACGCCGCCGCCCAGGCCGGTGAGAACCGGGAGGCTGCGGAAGCCGCTCAGGCCAAGGCCGAAGCCGCCCAGGCCAAGGCCGAGGAGGCCCAGAAGAAGGCCGAGGAAGCCAAGGCCGCTGCCGAGACAGCCATGAACGCCGCTGAGGCCTCCAACAAGGCCGCTGCCGCCGAGGCTGCCAAGGCCGCCCAGGAGGCCGCTGCCTCCGCCGCTTCCGCCGAGGAAGCCGCCGCCTCCGCCGCTGCCGCCGCCGAGGCCCAGGCCAAGGCCCAGGCCGCTCAGGCCGCCGCCGAGGAGGCCGCGAAGGTAGCCGAGGAAGCCCAGAAGAAGGCCGAGGAGGCCCAGAAGGCCGCCGAAGAGG
>JALETK010000073.1 GCA_022781505.1 Clostridiales bacterium
AAAATTTCGTTGACACCCGGGTTTTTTGAAGGTATACTAATGTAGGCAGGATTTTCCCCTGCCAAAAATTGACAAATCAAGGAGGGAACACCATGGACGCAGGCAGTAACGGCACATCGGCGGGCCGAAGTAAACCCGGACCTGCCAGCCATGGCGGTCCTCTGTAATTTTTTGGCCCAACGAGTGTTTTTACTTCCTAATCTGGGGACATTCTATGTTAGGAGGAGACACCGATGGAAAAGCAGACCCTCATTCTGGAGAAGATGATCACCTCTCTCCTGAGTGAAAAAAAGTACCCGTCCCTGCGGGACATTTTGGTGACCATGAACCCCAGCGACATCGCCGGGGTATTCAACGAGCTGGAGCAGGACCGGATTCCCCTTCTGTTCCGGCTGCTGCCCAAGGAGCTGGCGGCGGAGACCTTCGTGGAGATGGAGCCGGAGGCCCAGGAGCTTCTCATCCGGGGCTTTTCCGACAGCGAGCTCAAGGAGGTCGTGGACGAGCTGTACCTGGACGACGCCGTGGACCTGGTGGAGGAGATGCCCGCCAATGTGGTGCGCCGCATCCTGGCCCAGGCGGACCCGGACACCCGGAAGTCCATCAACGAGCTCCTGCGCTACCCTGAAAACTCCGCCGGTTCCATCATGACCACGGAGTATGTGACCCTTCGCCCCGCCATGACCGTGGGCGAGAGCATTCTCCGCATCCGCCGCACCGGCGTGGACAAGGAGACCATTTACACCTGCTACGTCACAAACAACCGGACCCTCATGGGCCTCGTCACCGTGAAGGACCTGCTCCTGGCGGAGGATGACGACACCCCCATCCGGGAGATTATGGAGACCCATGTGATCTCTGTGAACACCCAGACCGACCAGGAAGAGGTGGCCCGGATGTTCGCCAAGTACAACTTCCTGGCCATGCCTGTGGTGGACGCGGAAAACCGCATGGTGGGCATCGTCACCTTTGACGACGCCATGGACGTCATGGAAGAGGAGGCCACCGAGGACATCGAGATCATGGGTGGTATGTCCCCCTCGGAGAAGACCTACAGCCGGGCCACGGTGTGGGATCTGTTCAAGCAGAGAATTCCCTGGCTGCTGCTGCTCATGGTCTCCGCCACCTTCACCGGCATGATCATCACCAGCTTTGAAACCGCCCTGGCCGCCCAGGTGGCCCTCACCGCCTTTATCCCCATGCTCATGGACACCGGCGGCAACTCCGGCTCCCAGTCCTCCGTCACCATCATCCGCGCCCTGTCCCTGGGGGAGCTGGAATTCGGGGATCTTCCCAGGGTGGTGTGGAAGGAAATCCGCACCGCCGTGTGCTGCGGCGCGGTGCTGGCCGTGGTGTGCTTCGGCAAGATTATGCTGGTGGACAAGCTCCTCATGGGAAACGACAGCATTACGGCGGGGGTGGCCCTGGTGGTCTGCCTCACCCTGTGCGTCACCGTGTTTGTGGCCAAGGCCGTGGGCTGCACCCTCCCCATGGTGGCCAAGAAGCTGGGCTTCGACCCGGCGGTGATGGCAAGTCCCTTTCTCACCACCATTGTGGACGCCCTGTCCCTGCTGGTATATTTCGGAATCGCAAAGGCCCTTCTGGGGCTTTGAGAAAGCCCGGGTGCGGCACGCCGCGCCCGGGTTTCCCCCTATCCGGGGGGCCTCTCCAGGTGCTATTTCCGCTCAATTGGCAAAGTTCACAAAATTTTTTTCAAAATTCCCCCAATTCTCCCCACAGACCGGAGTGAACACCACTTGACCCTCCCGGCTTCCTGTGGTACTATTTTCATGATACCTTACATTCGGCCCTGTTCCCGGCGTTTCCGGAATAATGGGCCGATTTCGATTATTGGAGTTTGTCATGAAAAACGGTAAAAAGCTTCTGACCTACCTTGTGATCGTGGCCATGGCCTGTCTCTCCGCCCTGTGCTACCAGATGTTCGTCTTCCCCAACAAATTCGCCCCCGCCGGGCTGAACGGCCTGTGTACCATGATTCAGTATGTGACGGGCCTCCGGGTCAGCATCCTGAACCTGCTGCTGAATATTCCTCTGGCTCTGGTGGTATACAAGGTGGTGAGCCGTCCTCTGGCCGTGCGGTCCATGCTCTACACCCTGAGCTTCTCCCTGGCTCTGATGGTTCTGGACCGGATTCCCATGGATCAGTTCATCTACGCCACGGACACAGGCACCAGCACCATCCTGGGGCCCCTGGTGGCCGGCATCATCAACGGCTTCTGCGGCAGCGTGGTGGTTCGCGGCGGCTCCTACACCGGCGGCCTGGACTATGTGGCGGCCCTCATCCATGTGAAAAAGCCCGAGGTCAACTTCTTCAGCATCACCTTCATTCTCAACTGCATGGTGGCAGGCATCTCCTACTTTGTGTATGGTTACCAAATCGAGCCTGTGATTTTGTGCATTCTGTACTGCTTCCTCAGCAGCACCGTGTCCGACCAGATTCTGAGACGGGGCAAATCCGCCATTAAGTTTGAGATCGTCACCCAGCAGCCCGACGAGATCTCCCGGGAGCTCATCGACCGCCTGGGCCACAGCGCCACCCGCCTGGAGGGCCGGGGCATGTACTCCGGCGCCAAGACCTCCATTCTCCTCTGCGTCCTCAACAAGGGCCAGCTGGTGGAGTTTGAAAACATCATCCGCCGCTATCCCGGCACCTTCGCCTACCTGTCCAACGTGAAGGAAGTGGTGGGCAACTTCAAGCACATCGACAAAAAGGGCCGCCAGGAGAGCAAGCTCCTGGACGACGGCTCCGACGGGAAGCTGTAAGTCCCGGCTCTTTCAAAAACATAAAATTTCATTTTTAATTATACGGAGGTAGATTCCAATGGCCCACTATTGCACCGAACCGTCCCATACCTTCAGTGAATACCTTCTGATCCCCGGCTACACCAGTGAGGACTGCATCCCCGCCAACGTGTCCCTGCGGACCCCCCTGGTCAAGTACCGGAAGGGTCAGGAGGAGCCCGCCATCAGCCTGAACATCCCCATGGTCTCCGCCATCATGCAGTCCGTGTCCAACGACACCATGGCCATCGCTCTGGCCAAGGAGGGCGGCCTGTCCTTCATCTACGGCTCCCAGTCCATCGAGTCCGAGGCCGCTATGGTGGCCCGGGTGAAGAGCTTCAAGGCCGGCTTCGTGCCCTCCGCCTCCAACCTGACCCCGGACGCCACCCTGCAGGACGTGCTGGACCTGAAGGCCAAAAACGGCTTCTCCACCGTGGCCATCACCGACGACGGCACCGCCACAGGCAAGCTCCTGGGCATCGTCTCCAGCCGGGACTACCGGGTGTCCCGGATGAGCCCCACGGACAAGGTCTCCACCTTCATGACCCCCCGGGAGAAGCTGGTGACCGCCCCGGCAGACACCACCCTGAAAGAGGCCAACGACATCATCTGGGCCAACAAGCTGAACTCCCTTCCCATTGTGGATGAGAACGATCACATGATGTACTTCGTCTTCCGGAAGGACTATGCCTCCCACAAGGACAACCCCCTGGAGCTGCTGGACAGCCAGAAGCGGTATCTGGTGGGCGCGGGCATCAACTCCCGGGACTATGCCCAGCGGGTGCCCGCTCTGGTGGAGGCCGGTGCAGACGTGCTGTGCATTGACTCCTCCGAGGGCTTTACCTGCTGGCAGAAGAAGACCATTGACTGGATCCGGGAGCGCTACGGCGACACGGTGAAGGTGGGTGCGGGCAACGTGGTGGACCGGGAGGGCTTCCTCTTCCTGGCTGAGTCCGGCGCGGACTTTGTGAAGGTGGGCATCGGCGGCGGCTCCATCTGCATCACCCGGGAAACCAAGGGCATCGGCCGGGGCCAGGCCACGGCCCTCATTGAGGTGGCCGCAGCCCGGGACGAGTATTTCCGCCGCACCGGCGTCTACGTTCCCATCTGCTCCGACGGCGGCATTGTCCACGACTATCACATGACCCTGGCTCTGGCCATGGGTGCGGACTTCCTGATGCTGGGCCGGTACTTCGCCCGGTTCGACGAGAGCCCCACCAACCGGCTCATGGTCAACGGCGTCTATGTGAAGGAATACTGGGGCGAGGGCTCCAACCGGGCCCGGAACTGGCAGCGGTACGACCTGGGCGGCGCCTCCAAGCTGAGCTTTGAGGAGGGCGTGGATTCCTACGTCACCTACGCCGGCCCCCTCCACGACAATGTGGAGGCCAGCCTGTACAAGGTCAAGAGCACCATGTGCAACTGCGGCGTCACCAACATCCCCGACCTCCAGGAGAACGCCAAGCTGACCCTGGTCTCCGCCACCTCCATCGTGGAGGGCGGCTACCACGACGTCCAGCTCCGCTCCACCGGCTCCAAGGCGTAAACAAGCAGGAACAACCCCCTGACCCCCCGGCGAACATTCCGCCGGGAGCCAGGGGGTTTATTTTACAGAAAACGGGCCTTTTCCGGAACCGGAAAGGTGGACGAAAGGCAGGGATTTCCCTGCCTTCTCGTAGGGGCGGACCCGCGTGTCCGCCCGCAGGAAAAACTATCATTTTCCAAAAATCCAATGCGAATTCGCACAAAGCACCGGAAAAAGTACGGATTCGCATTGGTTTTTTCTAAATTGTTTCCCTGTACTGCGGGCGGACACAGGCTTAAGCCCCTACGGACAGGAAATGAATTTTTTCCAAAACCGGGAAAAATCGAATTTTATTGGCGGTTTGTCTTATCCCAGCTCCAGGGGGCTTTCCGGGGGGGTGATGGCTACATAGGTCTTTCCCGCGCCCAGCTCCAGAGGTTCTCCTCCCTGGGTGGTGTACCGGAAGGGGGCGTCCTCGGCGTCCCGGGACCAGGTGATGGGGATGCATCTGCCGTCCCGGATGTAATAGCCCTGGCCGCTGCCCAGGAGAGTCACTGCCAGGCGGCCGTAATCGTCCACGGTCTTGGTCTCGGCGTAGAGCACCAGAAGGTTCCGGAAGGTGAGCTCCGTGCCGTCGTTGCCGTCGGCCCAGACCTCGCCGTACTGGGCGCCGGTGTACAGGCCGGTCTCCGGGTCATAGGTGAAGGAGGTCTCCTTGCCCCCGCTGCGGAAGGAAACGGCCACCTGCTCCGCCACCTCTCCTTCCGTGAGAGGCGCATCCGTGAAGGTGAAGGGGGCGGGGAAATCCTCGTGGTACTCCCGGCAGTCCTCATACCGGGCATAGTCCACCGCGTCTTCCATGTTGATAAACAGGCTGTGCTCATAGCCGGCGCTGTCAATGCGCGCCTGAACCCGGTAATAATAGCTTCCGGAGTTTGCTCCCCGGACGCCGTCGATGTGATCCCAGCCGGTGGTCTCCAGGTCGGAATAGGCCTGCTCGCTGCCGCCGGCGTGTACCACAATGGCGTCATAGGACCGGGCGATGCTGAGATAATAGGGCCGCAGGGAGCGGATGGAGCCCAGGGGGGTGTCCCCCTCCAGGTTGGAGAAAATGGCCATCATCCGGGTGATGCCGCCCTCGGCCAGCACCTCGTAAATCACGTCGGCGTTGCTGGTGCCGCACTGGGGCATGGCCACCCGAATGTTGTTGATCATCACGGCGTAGGGGCGAAGCTGGTCATACTCCGTCTCCATGGGAAGACCCGTGAGGGGGCTCACGAAGAGGTTCACAGGCTCCGTGACAGGCTCGGTCACGGACTCGGTGGCAGGCTCCGTCTGCTGGGTGGTGGGGGCCTCCGTGGGGGCCTCTGTGGAGACGGTGGCCTCCGTGGAGGGCTCCTCCACAGGCTTGGAGCAGGCGCACAGAAGCAGCACCAGGCACAGAAGCAGGGCAGAAATCTTTTTCATGTTCAAATCTCCTTTGTGTTGTATCTGTTCAGTGGCAGCCAGAAAGCATCGGATCTCACGAGTAGGGCGGGGGCTCGCCCAATGTCACGAACTTAAAAGCGCAGGATATGGCAGAAAACCACACAAAAAATAGCAATAAAGTGTTGAATTCTCAAAAATCTTATGCGAAAGTGAAATTATATTCATCAGTTTCTGCTCTTGAAAAAGCTCCATTTCATGTTCGTAGGGGTTTAAACCTGTGTCCGCCCGCAGGGAAAGAAGTCGTTTCGCAAAAACCCAATGCGAATTCGCACAAAGCACCGAAATAGTACGGATTCGCATTGGTTTTTTCCAAACTGTTTCCCTGTACCGCGGGCGGACACAGGCTTAAGCCCCTACGAACGGTCAGGAAGTCGTTCGCCTAAGTTCGTGACATTGGGGCTCGTCCCCGCCCTACGGTTGGTTCTGGGTAAAACGATTCTTTCCGAAAACGCTTTTTGGGTGACTGAATCGGTACTTTGTATGGATAAATCCCCCGGCGCCCTTTGGGCAAGGGGCCGGGGGAGGTGAATCCGTCAGGGCTCCCGGGGCTGCTCCCCCGTGGGGTCGCTGCCCTGGAAGGGGTCGTCGGGGAAAAAGCCGTTTTGAGGATAGCCGTCCTGGGAATATGCGTCGGGATATAATTCATTCTGGGGGTATTCATCGGGGAAAAACCCGTTCTGCGGGTAGTCCTCCTGAAACCCATAGCCGGAATTTTCGTCATAGGCCTGGGGCGGCAGCTCCACCCGGCCGGTGGGCTCATACTCCTGCCGGGGCGGCTGGGCGGGCGGCGGAGAGGAGCCCCGGGGCCGGCCAAACCGGTCGAATTTCTTCAGAAGCAGAATTTCCGTGGGAATCATGGACAGGAAAATGCATCCGGCCTCTGTGAGGGCGCAGAGAATGGCGGTGCGGACGGAGGCCTCCAGGCCCTGCCCTGGGAGCTTCCCGCAGATCACCAGGGCGGCAATCAGGAGAATCAGGCCCAGGCAGAACCACAGCGCCCCGGAAAATTTCTGGGCAAACTGCCAGCTCATGTCGCTGGCCCTGGCCCGGCGGGAGCGGTATCCAAAGGCCCAGGTGGGGCCCTTGGGCGGGCAGCGCCAGCACAGCAGCCCCAGGACAATGGCGCAGACCGGCTGCACCAGAATCAGAAGGCTGAGAATTTTTTGAATGGTGTGAATCGTCACGGGGACGCCCCCTTTATTTTTCTTCCAGGAACTTGTTCAGCTCATCCATGAAGCTGTGGATATCCTTGAACTGCCGGTACACCGAGGCAAAGCGCACATAGGAGACCTCGTCCAGCTTTTTAAGCCGCTCCATGACCAGCTCGCCGATGTCCTCGGACCGAACCTCCCGCTCCAGGGAATTCTGAATGATCTGCTCAATCTCCGAAGCGGCCTGCTCCAGAGAGGCCAGGGGCACGGGCCGCTTCTCACAGGCCCGAACCATGCCGTTGAGAACCTTGTTCCGGTTAAAGGCCTGACGGCTGCCGTCCTTCTTCACCACAATGATGGGCAGACTCTCCACCGTCTCATAGGTGGTAAACCGCCTCTGACAGGCGAGACACTCCCGGCGGCGGCGGATGCTGAGGCCGTCGTCCGAGTGGCGGGAGTCCACAACCTTGCTCTCCTGGTCGCCGCAGTAAGGACACTTCATGAAAAACAGCTCCTTTCAAGGGCCTTTTTTCCATTATACCAAAAGGAAGGGGCGGTGTCCAGTCTTTTCTCCCGGTTTCCGGCGCAAATCCGCCGGTTTTGGCCCTTACGCCGGGGCGGCGTCCAGAACCAGGCGCTCCATGGTGTTGGGGGTGGCCAGGCCGTCGGCCAGGCGGTTGAGGATGGAGGCGATGGTGGGGCCGAAGGGGGTGACGCCCCGGATGGAGCGCTGATCCAGAAAGGCCCCGTCCCGGTAGGCCATGATCTTCACCCCGTAGACGTCCAGGGTGTTGCAGCCGAAGATCACCTCGTCAATGAGAAGATAATACTGCATGTGATATTTTCTTGCCTGAGAGTCGTGATAAAACCGTTCATACATCAAAACGCTTCTGGTCATAGGCTGAACCTCCTTTCCCATATTGAAGCACAGAAATTCCCATTTGAACAGGAAAAAATTCCGGCATAAACCATAAAAAAAGGAGTCAGAACCAAGTATTTACAGCGGTTTCATCAGAATTCCCCAGGCTTTGCGGGCCCCTTGTCGAACGATTTTTTACTGGAACAGGGGAAGCTCCAGAGGCGCGGCGGATAAAATCAGCAGCGTCCCGCCCCACAGGCCGGAGAGCATGATGAAAATTCCCGTCTGCCTGGGGGAAAAGCTCCGGGATTTTGCCCGGTGGAGAATCCAGACACCCAAGCACACCGTAAGGTAGTACAGGCAGATGTCAAAGCCCACACTTTGTATCAACAGGCCCCACCGGGCGGTGGCGTAGACCCCAAGAAGGAAGGGGGGCATACCGAGAAGCCCCAGGCACACCCCGGCCCAGTATGAAAGCCCCTCCTCCCGGCACAAAAAACAGGCCGCCAGCCACGGCCAGTACAGGAGCTTCAGGTGCTCCCAGGGGCTCTCCCCCACCGGGGCGAAGACGCCCACCAGGGGAATGGGCAGCCAGGTGTAGAGAAAGTGAAGCACCGTCCCCAGGCCCGCCGTCAGGGCCAGAATTCTAAATTCCCTCCGCATATGCATCCCTCCGGAAAAAGCCTATGCGTCAGGCGGAGAGACATGCCCTCTATTTCTCCCGGCATACGATGGTGCCAGGGCGCTCCGTAAAGGAGGACAGCACCTCCAGGGACATGCCGAAGCGCTGGGCCAGCTCCACGGAGCGGTCGTGAAGCACCTGGGCCCCCCCGGCGATGAGGCGGCGCATTTTCTCATAGGAAATCCAGTCGAATTTGACGGCGTCGGGGTAGAGCTTGGGATCCTTGTCATATACCCCGTCCACATCCGTATAGATTTGACACAGGTCCGCGTGAAGAAAGCCCGCCAGGGCCACGGCGGTGGTGTCGGAGCCGCCCCGGCCAAGGGTGGTGATGTCCCCCAGGGCGCTCACCCCCTGGAAGCCCGTGACCACCACAATGTTCCCCCGGTCCAGCTCCTGGAGAATCCGGTCGTTTTCCAGACCCAGAATTCTGGCGTTTCCGTAGATGTTGTCCGTGCGGATGCCCGCCTGCCAGCCGGTGAGGGTGATGACGGGATAGCCCATGGCCTGAATGGCCATGGCCAGCAGTCCCGCGGAAAGCTGCTCCCCTGTGGATAAAAAGGCATCCATCTCCCGGGCGGTGACCCGGGGGTTTACGGACACCGCCTTCAGAATCAGGTCGTCCGTGGTGCTCCCCTGGGCGGAGACCACCGCCACCACCCGGCTGCCCCGCTTGGCCGTCTGGGTCACGGTTCTGGCCACCGCCTGAATCCGCTCCGTTCCCTGCAGGGAGGTGCCCCCGAATTTTTGGACGATCAGCATGGTTCTCACCTCCATGAGACGGTCAAAACCGCCTCATGGCATCTTATGCAAATCCCGGCCCTTTGCTCCCCCCAGCGACAAAAAACGACCGGGCTGAAAGCCCGGCCGTCGGAGGCCGAAATGCTCTGTATCATTTTATGATATTAAAAAACTCCCTTTCCTGTTCGTAGGGGCGGGCCCATGTACCAATGTCACATGCTTCAGAGCCCAAGCAGGGCGGAGGACAGGCAGCTACCCTACCCTGACTGGGTGCAGTGGTTTCAGCTTGTGACGCGGTTATTTCATCGCAATCATCATGTGTCTTTACACAGCGATAAACAAAAGGCCCCGATTGTCATCCTGAGGCGTAGCCGAAGGATCTCATGCACCGGATGTCCGTACTGGAACCCTTGAAGCGCGAGATCCTTCGCCTTTGGCTCAGGATGACAAATCGGGGGACGGTTGTTTCATAACAATGTCAGCCGGAACTCAGCCTCTTGCCATTGAATTCTCCCCTACCCCGCCAGAATCTCCGCGCGGACTACGCCGGGCAGGTTGTTGAGGCGGCGGAGGAGCTCCTCCAGGGAGGTTTTCAGGTTGTTGGTCTCGGCGGAGATGGTGACGGCGGCGCAGCCGTTGGTGGGAATTGTTTGGTTGATGGTCAGTATATTTGCGCCCCATTGGGCAAAAATAGTAAGCAGAGAAGACAGGATGCCGGTCTCGTCGTGGAGGGTCAGCTGGAAGGTGATGATTCTTCCGGCCATGAGGTTCTGAAAGGGCAGAATGGAATCCCGATACTTATAAAAGGCGCTGCGGCTGATGCCGGCGTCATGGGTGGCCTCGCCCACAGTGGCAGCCTCACCGGTGTCCAGCAGGCGCTTAGCCTCCGCAACCTTCAGAAATACTTCGGGAAGAGCGGAGGCTTCTACAATGTAGTATTTTGGATTGTTTGCCATAGGGCGTCCTCCTGTTGTGATTTTTACTAAATTCATTCAGGTTATCCAAGAGCATTGTAGCATATTTTGCAGAAAAAGCAAGTTATTACTTTGCATGTAAAAATATTTTTTGTATCTGCCGCTGTGGAGGGAGGCGCCATGAAGGAAATGAAAAACGGCTACCGGCTGGCCCTGGTGGGGCTGTGCCTGGCGGCGGGGCTTCTGTCTTTGCGGTTTGTTATCCCCCTGCTTCTTCCATTTCTGGTGGGTTTTGTGGTGGCCTGGGGGGCGGAGCCTCTGGTAAAACTCCTCTCCCGGGATGGAA
The DNA here is from genome assembly GCA_022781505.1 of Clostridiales bacterium. Taxonomy (GTDB): domain Bacteria; phylum Bacillota; class Clostridia; order Oscillospirales; family Oscillospiraceae; genus Faecousia. Next base: position 10,506 of record JALETK010000073.1, read on the forward strand.
GGCTCCCCCGGACGGCGGCCTCGGGCATTGCCATCGGCGGGCTGTACCTGATGCTTCTCACCCTTTTGTACCTTTTAGGCAGGCTTATCCTGGGGGAGCTGGACAACCTGGCCCGGCAGCTTCCCACGGTGGTGGCGGGGCTGGATCAGGCGGCGGGACGGGTGCAGCGCTGGCTCTACGGCCTCATTGCCCGGGCCCCGGAGCACCTTCAGCCGGAGCTGCACCAGAGCGTGGAGCAGCTGTTTTCCAACGGGGCAAAGCTCGCCCAGGGGGCCGCGACCCAGGTTCTGGGGCTTGCCTCCCGGATTCTTCTGCAGCTGCCGGATACCTTCATCTTCCTGGGCACGGCGGTGCTGGCCAGCTTTCTCATCTCCGCCCGGCTTCCGAGGCTCCGGCCCTGGCTCATGAAAAAGCTGCCGGAGGCCTGGTCCCGGCGGGTGCTTCCCATGCTCCAGAACCTGCGGGTGAATCTGGGGGGCTGGTTCCGGGCCCAGTGCAGGCTCATGGGCCTGACCTTTGTGATGCTCACGGTGGGCTTCTTTCTCCTGCGGGTGAAGGGGGCGGTTCTGCTGGGGGCCCTCATCGCATTGGTGGATGCCCTGCCTATGCTGGGCACCGGGACGGTGCTGGTGCCCTGGGGAGTGCTGGAGCTGCTTCAGGGGCGCACGGCCCTGGGCTTCGGGCTCATTGCCATGTATGTCATGACCGCCCTGACCCGCTCGGTGCTGGAGCCCAGAATGGTGGGCCGCCAGCTGGGCCTCAATCCCCTGGTGACCCTGGGGGCCCTGTACATCGGCTACCGGCTGTGGGGCATTCTGGGGATGCTCCTGGCCCCGGTGCTCACGGTGACCGTCCTGGAAATCTGGTCCATGGCCCGGCCGGACAGCCAAAAATCCTGAAAGCTCCCCCACACCTGCCGCCCCCCGCTTGTCATCCTGAGCGGGCAGCGGAGGATCTCGCGCAGGAGGTTCCGATACGGAACTCTGTGCGGAAGATCCTTCGGCTTTGCCTCAGGATGACAAGCGGGGGGCTTGTGCATAAGATCCTTCGGCTGCGCCTCAGGATGACAAGTGGGGGGGCTTGTGCATAAGATCCTTCGGCTGCGCCTCAGGATGACAAGTGGGGGGCTTGTGCATAAGATCCTTCGGCTGCGCCTCAGGATGACAGGTGGGGGAGCTTGTGTATAAGATCCTTCGGCTGCGCCTCAGGATGACAGGTGGGGGCGGATATCTTTTGTTATTTTCTCCTCTCGTCTTGTAATTTCCCGCTTCTTTTGTTATAATGAAAGGCCCTTAAAAGGAAGAACTTTTTACAAAGAGAGGGGACGGGCTTTCATGGCGTTTTTCGCGGGGGAATATGATGTGGCCGTGGTGGGTGCTGGCCACGCCGGGATTGAGGCGGCTCTGGCCGCCGCACGGCTGGGCTGCCGCACGGCGGTGTTTACCATCAACCTGGACGCCGTGGGCAACATGCCCTGCAACCCCGCCATCGGCGGTACGGGCAAGGGCCACCTGGTTCGGGAGCTGGACGCCCTGGGGGGCGAGATGGGCAGGGCTGCCGACGCCAGCTGCATTCAGTACCGGATGCTGAACCGGGGCAAGGGCCCCGCCGTCCACTCCCTCCGGGCACAGGCGGACCGG